>JAUYBY010000067.1 GCA_030692925.1 Candidatus Zixiibacteriota bacterium
CCAATCAATTGGGCAACTACAAAATTGGACAGACAAAATTTCTGTCCTACCTTTTTCCCTGTCTACTGTATTCTGTCTACTGTCTACTTATTTCGCTATTTTCCCCGCCAACCAGCTTTTCTCTAAATAGATCGACTTCTGAGGACAGAGCTCCTGGCAGCACATACAGTTTACACAATTTGAATAATCAAAAGTTGGTCTTTGCTTGCCAGCAGAAATTGTCTTAAGGGGGCAGTTTATAACACATATATTGCAGTTAGTGCAAGTGCCGTTGTAAATATTTGGACGCACCCAGACCAGAGGTCCGAGCAGGTCAACCAAAAATTTAGGAACCAGTTTAAGAAGCCGGTTAGAGGGCAAGTTAAAAGAGATAGGCTTCACGCCTTCAATTTTTTCTCCTGCCACCTCAATCTGAGAAAAATCAGCCGTTCCTAAACCTCTTTTAGCTGCAATTCTGGTCGAATCTATCTCCCAATCTTTAAAACCTAAAATCTTTGCGGAGACCGTATCCAAAGCTACTGCGTCTTCACTGGCTAAAAGAAAACCTAAATATTTCGGGTCGCCGGAAGAGGGACCATCCCCTTCCATTCCCACAACTGCATCCATTAAAGTAATCCTGGGCTTGACTACAGAGTAGATATCTACTATTACCTCTGCAAACATTGCAGGCTTGGGTGCTTCTTTATGATATTCCCCTTTTCTGAAACCGGGGATGACCCCAAACATATTTTTAACAGCGCCGGTCATCAAGGTAAGAGTATGCGTCTTAAGTTTCGCCAGGCTGATGATAACATCTGCTTCTAAAACCGGTCGGGCAATATAATAGGTTTTGCCAGTTTGGGATTTTCTTTGTTCTACTCCTTTCTCTTCGAACGAAACCAGAGGAACTGAGGAATTCTGCGAAGCTAAGCTCATCTGGGTATTATCCCAGACCCTTTTTATTCCTCTGTCCGCACCACCTGGGCTGTCACCGATATAAGGTTTTGCTTTTAAAGCCAAAACCTGCTCCGCTACCGCCTGAACAACTGAAGGATGGGTGGTAATTGCCCTGGAAGGGTCTTTGGCTGAAAGGAGATTGGGTTTGATCAGGACTTTGTCACCGGGCTTGACGAATTTATGTAATCCTCCCAAATTATCAAACGATTTCTTTACCGCTCCCCGCACATTATCTAAAAGATAATCCTGACACCTTTCTATCGAAACTCTGCTTTTTGTCATTTTCTATCTTTTATCCGTCATTCGTCATCAGTCATCCGTCATTTGTTTCTCGTCTTACGTCTGACTTCTTACATTTTTTGTCTTTCTGACCTTTACTCTCACAATCCTCTGCCCTTTCACTTTTTCCACCTGAAAACTCAATCCTTTATATTCGATTGTCTTCCCCTCCTCCGGGACACCACCCACCAGATCGTAGATTAGTCCTCCCAGGGTTTCAAATTCCTTCTCTGGCAAATCTGACCCCAGGGCTTCATTCAGGTCGCGGATTGTAACCTTTGCAGCGACCCTATATTCTCCCTCATTTATCTTCTGAAGCACAGACTCAGCCCTATCGTGTTCATCCTCTATCTCTCCTACGATCTCTTCCAGGATATCTTCCAGAGTGACCAGACCTGCTGTTCCTCCATATTCGTCCACCACAATAGCCACGTGTTGTTTATCCTTTCTCATCTCCTGTAGCAGCTCATCGATTTTCTTATCCTCCGGTATAAAAAAAGGTTTGTGAGCTGACTTTGTCAAATCCAGTGGTCCTGAATCTTTTTTCTCTTCCATGAAAAGGTCTTTTACGTGCAAGATGCCGATTATCTGATCGATGGACCCTCGGAAAAGAGGTATGCGCGAATGACCAAATTTTTTCACTAACTCCTTTATCTTCTCCAGAGACTCCCCCTCCTCCACGCAAATCATATCTATCCGGGGAATCATTATCTCCTTGGCAAGAGTTTTCCCCAGCTCGAAGATGCTGTGGATCATCTTTTTCTCGTCCTCCTCCAGGGTCTCCATCTTCTCACCTTCAGTTAATGCCAGGGACTCTATCTGCTGCTCTAATTTCTCCTCAGGTGTTTTTTTGACAACTCCAAATCTGTAAGGATATTTGCAGGCTTTGATTAAGAGCTTGAGCAAAGGATTCAGAATTTTTCGGGTCAAACTCATCTCTGTTCCCATAGTTCTAACTGACTTCAGTCAGGTTTTTCCCTCTCCTTTTAGCCGATAAAAGCTTCACGGCTCGTAGAGGAGAGGGATTAAGGGTGAGGTCTGTTTTTACCTTCACGTCTTTTGTTCATCAGCACACTTTTACCCGCTTTGAGGACAAGGCGGGGTTACCGATTTATTTTCGTAGCGCGACCCTTTTCCTGATAACGGAGACTACGTCTGGCGTAGCCACCATAGGACAGGGTCGCATTGCCCTACGGGCGCTACAAACTCGCCCCCTACCCTATTGCGAAAAAATGTACTTCTCTTCTTTTTCCCTCATCTTTTCTAGATCTTTTTTGGTCTTATGGTCATAACCCAAAAGATGCAGAGTCCCGTGAGCCACCAGCCTTTTCAATTCCTGATCAAAGGTGGCCTGATAGTCGCGAGCTTGCTTTCTCGCTCTGTTGACAGAGATATAGACCTCTCCTAAAAGACTTCTTTTAGCCTTTGTATTTTTATCCTCTTTAAAACTGAAAGAGAGAACATCAGTCGTTCCCTTCCTTCTGGTAAATCTCTGGTTCAGTTTTCTCATAAAACTATCCGAGACCAAGATTATATTCAGATTATCTTTTTCGCTGAAATCTTTTAAGATTTCCTGAGCTAATTTTTTTAGCGAAGAAAGTTTCACCTTAGAGTCGGAGGATATGTTCTCTATGAATACCTCTGACATCTAACTTTCCTCCACTAACTCCGGATAATCTATCCTGGGATGAAATACTCCGATCAAGATCGGGAGGAAGCTTTCTTCGATGATGTGTAGGTCTTTCAAGGTCAGCTCGCATTTCTCTAATTCGCCCTGCTCGAATTTGTCCATAATTATCTTCTTGATCAGACTCATTATCCGGGCAGGCTTGGGCTCTTCCAAGGTACGGGATGCAGCCTCAACTGCATCTGCTAACATAAGTATTGCCGCTTCTTTGGAACGGGGCTTGGGGCCCGGATACCGGTATTCCAATTCCTGTGCCTCGGAGATTCCCTGGTCCAAGGCTTTTTTGTAGAAATAGGCCATCAGGGTAGTGCCGTGGTGCTCCTTTATCAGATCAGTTAATTTTTTAGGAAGATGCTCTTTCTGTGCCAGCTCAGCCCCTTCCTTGACATGCGATTCCAAGATCAGAGCGCTCATTGATGGGGAAAGTTTCTCATGTTTACTTTTTGCTCCCATCTGATTCTCCACAAAATATTCCGGTTTTTCTATCTTGCCGATATCATGATAATAAGCCCCTACCCGGGCAAGAAGCGGGTTGGCATTTAGAGCCTTGGCCGCCGCCTCAGCTAAAGTCCCCACAACTATGCTGTGATGATAGGTCCCCGGAGCTTCTAAAGCTAATCTTTTTAAAACCGGCCGGTTCAGGTCTGAAAGCTCCAGCAGAGTAACATCAGTGGTAATGTCAAACAGGTATTCGAAGATCGGCAGAAGCCCCATGGCTAAGAATGTGGAGAAAAAACCGTTCAGGATCCCATACCCGCATTGTTCTAAGATAGCCTGGGCTTGACTCCCCTTTAGAACCTCGAAAAGATAGATCATAACTAAATAGCTTAAAGAATTATAGAGCATCGGCCGGTAGAATTTATACCGCTCTTTTACCCCTCTTACGCTGAAAGTGGCAACTGACCCAGCCACGATAGAGATAAAATCTAAATTAAAGCTGAAATTGAAAACGACCTCTAAAAGGAACCCTATCAGAAAGCTGTAGATCAACCCTACTTCGTGCCCCAGAAGGAGGGTCAGAAGCATCGAGCCTAAAGTAATCGGTATGAGATAGTATGAAAAGCCTAACTGCAATACTAAAAAATAGCCTAATGCCATCTCTGCGACAACTAAGATGGCTATGATCAACAATTGAGAGAAGCTCTCCAGGACTTCTTTTTTTAGCAGGTAAAGGAAGATCAAGAAGAAAAGGAATACCAGTAATATCAGGACAAATCTTATGAAAAACGGAAGAATCGCCTGCCAGGGAGCCATAGTTACCACCTGGCTTTCCGGCAGTTGATGGAATGGAAAAAGAAAAGTCACGAATAGAACAGTCACTAATCCCAGGATGATCCCGGGGAGATACCTCAAGACCTTATTATTCTTCTTTCCCTCCCCGTTTAAAAACAAAATCCCTTTTAGCTTATTTTTGAATTTGAGAAAATTGCTCATATCATTCTTTGTTCTGACTGACCTCATTCAGGTCTTTTCTCTCGTAGCGCGTCCCGCTGTTGAGCGGGATCAGCCTCGCAATGCGACCCTGTCCTATGGTGGCTACGCCAGACGTAGTCTCCGTTATCAGGAAAAGGGTCGCGCTACGAACTCCCCTCTCCTCTCAGGAGAGGGTCAAGGTGAGGTTATTTTTAGGGTCACGTTTTTTATCCCTTGAACTCTTGAACCTTTAAACTATTGAACTTTTTTATTGTTCTGATTCAAACCTTTCATAAGCCCGGATGATATCCTGCACCAATTTATGCCTGACCACATCTCTCTCTGTAAGATACACAAACTCTATCCCCTCAATTCCGGATAAGATCTTCTGAATCTGGACTAACCCTGAAGATCTCTTATCCACCAGATCGATCTGGGTTATATCTCCGGTTATCACTGCCCTGGAATTTACTCCCAGACGCGTCAAAAACATCTTCATCTGAGCTACCGTCGTATTCTGAGCTTCATCTAAGATGACGTAAGCATGATTAAGGGTTCTGCCGCGCATAAAAGCTAAAGGAACGATCTCGATTATCCCCAACTCCATCAATCTCCTTATCTTGTCCGCTGAGAGCATATCATGCAAGGCATCATATACCGGGCGCAAGTATGGATCAATCTTTGCTCTGATATCGCCGGGCAGAAATCCTAAACTCTCACCAGCTTCAACTGCCGGACGAACTAAGACTAAACGGCTTACCTCTTTACTTTTCAAAGCCGCCACTGCTTTAGCCACTGCAAGATAAGTTTTACCTGTGCCTGCAGGACCTATGGAGAAAACCATATCGTATTCCTCCATAGCCTGAACATATTCCTTCTGCCCTACTGTCCTTGGCTGGATGACCTCCTTAGTAAAAATCGAAGTCACCAGTGAGGATACCTGAAGATTGTCTGGAGAGCCTTCTTCCTCTTCTTTAACCAGGGAGATGGCATATAGCAGGTATTTTTCTGAAAGCTCATTATTCTTTCTAAGATGAGTTAACAGAGCATTGAATAAAGCCTCTAATTGGTTTATCTCTTTTTCATCGCCCTGGATGATGACCTTATCCCCCCGGGCGATGATCTTGGCATCGAACTGGCTTTCGATCATCCTCAAGAATGAACCCCCCTGCCCGAATAAAATCCTCTGGTCCACATCCCCCAGATCGATTTTCTTAACCCATTTTTTCTTCAAGCCTGTTTTTAATCACCTCCTTTAGTCCTTCGAAATTCTCGGTAGACCCGCGTTGTCCTCAACGTGGGTTAATTCTCCCGCCTTGAGGGCAAGGCGGGGTTACCGATTTATTGATTCGACATTCATTACTATCTAACTGAACAGGCAAGATGCCTGTCCCACTATTTTTCTTTTCCCTTGAACCCTTGAACTATTGTCCGCCTCTGGCGGATTGAACCCCTTTTTATTTTTCTTTAACTACCTTGATCCCTAATTCCCTTAGTTGCTCTTCTTCCACCTCTGCCGGTGCACCATCCATTAAGGACTGAGCTGCAGTTGTCTTTGGGAAAGCGATAACGTCTCTTATCGAATCTGAGCCACAGATTAGCGCTACGATTCTATCCAACCCCGGTGCAATCCCTCCGTGGGGCGGGGCGCCATATTCTAAAGCATTCAGTAAAAACCCAAAAGCATTTTCCGCTCTCTTATCATCCCAGCCCAGGATATTCAATATCCTCATCTGAATATCTCTTTTATGATTCCTTATTCCCCCTGAAGCTATCTCGGTTCCGTTCAAAACCAGATCATATTGCCTTGCTCTTATGTTCCTTAAGGGATGTTCTGGGTTATCAATCAGTAATTTCGATTTAAAACCTTCGTCCAGTTTGGACATATCCTCTTCAAAAGGCTGGGTAACTATATTATGCATCGCCTGAATCTTTTTCTCCTCAGGGTTATACTCGAAAAGGGGGAATTCAGTAATCCACAGAAACCCCCATTTGCTCTTATCGATTATATTATATCTACGTGCAATCTCCACCCTTAATTTACCTAAAACTGATAAAACCGTATCCTCCTTATCAGCCACTATGAATATTATATCTCCTTCTTTTAAATCTAATCTCCCGGCAATAGAATCAACCTCTCCCTGGCTGATATATTTGATAATCGGTGAGCGCAGACCTTCTTTTAGCTTCGCAATCCAGACCAGCCCTTTGGCTCCTGATTTTTTCGCACTTTCCTCTAACTCATCTATCTGCTTTCTACTCAGGAATGCGCCTTCTTTGAAATTTATCCCTTTGATTTTTCCGCCTGAATTTAGCGTTTCCGAGAAAACTTTGAAGCCTGAGTTCTTGACCAAGTCTGATAAATCAACAATTCCCATCCCGAATCTGATGTCCGGCTTATCCGAGCCATACCTTTCCATTGCTTCCTGATACTTAAGCCTGGGAAAAGGGGTCTTTAATTCTAAATTCAGAACCTTCTTGAAAACGTAGGTCATCATTCCTTCGATTACTGAGAAGATATCCTCCTCTATGACAAACGCCATCTCCATATCTATCTGGGTATGCTCCGGCTGACGGTCTGCTCTTAAGTCCTCATCCCGAAGACAGTGAGCGATCTGGAAATACCGATCAAACCCGGAGATCATCAGAATCTGCTTCAAGAGCTGGGGGGATTGCGGAAGCGCATAGAACTTTCCCGGATTTACTCTTGAGGGAACAATGAAATCCCTTGCCCCTTCAGGAGTGGAGCGGATTAAAAGCGGTGTTTCGATCTCATAAAAGTCGACCGAATCAAGATAGTCCCTTACAGCTTTAGTTACCCGGTGTCTCATCTTTATGTTGCGTTGTAAAGGGGGACGCCGCAAATCCAAATAGCGATATTTCAACTTCAATTCCTCACTGGTATTGGTCTCTTCCACAATTTCAAAAGGAGTGGTCTTGGATTCGTTAAAAACAGCTAATTTCTCAACTATAACTTCGATCTCTCCGGTAGTCATTTCTTTATTCTGCATCCCAGCAGGCCTTTCAGCCACAGTACCTTCGACCCCAACCACAAACTCAGTCCTTAAACTTGCAGATAACTCCATTGTCTCTTTATCCACTAAGTCCGGCTTAAAAACAACCTGGGTGATTCCATACCTGTCTCTTAAATCAATAAAAATCAATCCCCCGTGATTCCGGTAACTATTCACCCACCCGTTCAACCTCACCTTCTGCCCGGAATGAGATTTTCTCAAATCCCCGCAGGTATGTGTCCTCTTAAGATTTTCAAATTTTATCAAATTTTCTCCTCAAATTTACTTCTGTTTAGAATATTTTTCAGCATACCAATTCAAGAATCTAACTTCTGCCGAAATGACAACCTCTATATCTTCCAATTTCAACTCTTCAATATATGGGTATTCATCAGCATGCGAACCTTCTTTACCCACATTCCAAATCAATAACAACAAACTTCTAACATAATTATTTATTTTCCCTTGGTCCCACAGCTCCTTTACCTTAGCACTAAAACTAGAATCCTTATTCTCACCTTTGTAAATTTTTTTTAAATACTCATGAGCAATCGTTCTCAAAGGATTTAATAGTATGTCCGGCATCTCATCGCCAATCTTTTCTACTAATTTTTTTATTCGCACATAGTGTTTAGGGAAGCTATCCTTTATACCATCCAGCTTAAAAATAATTCTTTTAGTTGTTTCAAAAGGAATTTCTTTTGCAGTTATTTTTGGCAGATTCTCTACCTCAATTTGTAAATCTTTTATATTTTTATTAAAAAATGCTTTTGAAAAAGTCGAAATTTTCTTCTCCAATTCACAGTCCGCTGAATTACCAAACTTTTTATTCAGCTCTTCCGCAAGTTTGTATTCATAAACAGCATTTACTTTATCTTCCAACTTCTCATAAATTTCACCTATGTATTTGTGTGCCTTGGGAATAATTATTTCAAACTTCCCTAAATCAGGAAAAGAGACCCAATCTTCTATAGGACCTTCGTAAATAGGCGGTAGACCATCCAGTTCGATACCTTCCGGATTATCAAAATTGGGCATACGTCTTGCGGTTCCAATTGATTCTTCAAAATAGTCTTTTGCTTCTAATAATAATTGTCTGCAGTCTTTACATGATGATGACAAAGCATACTCGAGAAACACTTTGCCTTTTAAAAAAGATAAATATATTTTAAACTCTTCATTTATAAAGTATTCAGGGTCGTCTTTATCTAAATGTTCGTAACCTTCAATTACATCAGCCTCTTTGATAAATTCATAAGCCTTGGCTTTATCTTTTTCTGAAAGATATGACATCAGGCACAAGAAGTAATGAACATACTCCGTTTTGTCTGAAAAAGGATATTCAATGCCTAATTTTAGGGGATCTATTTCGTTTATTTGAGAAAAGATATCCTCCGTCTTATCACGCTCTTGTATCATGAATGCTGCACTGAAAGCTATCTTCCTCGCCCGTAAGTTTTTTTTCTGTAGTAGAGATTCAACTTCGACTCCTGCTTTTTTTTCTTTACTTTGTAAAGCATCTACCATTTCTCTAGTGTAACTCACTTTTGACAATAATTCTAATGCTTCTTGGTAAGCTCCATTCTTGAAAAGGAGCTCACCTCTGTTCACAAGATAATCATTATGTTCACATTCTTCTAAAGGTTTTGGTATAAATGGAAATTTCTCTCTCAACTGATTATTCAAGTCAAGAAACTCTAATGCCTTATCAAATTCACCAGCTCTTTCGTAAAAAACCCACAATATTAAAGAGATGTTGCGTTTTGCTGAACCTTCGCTTTTCGTGAAAGCTTCTTCTAAATACTTAAAACCTTCCTGATTATTTCTATTAAACCTGTATAGGCCTTTCGTCAAATAAATATCACCATCTGTTAAGGACCCTTCCAATGCTTTCTTATAATTCAAAAACCTATTGAAGGAATTTTCGAATTCTTCTCCCTCCACGGCCTCCTGCGCTTTTTCCCCATAAATATCGACAAAGAGTCCGAGAATCTGTTTCCGCAGTTCTTCATCTGTGGCTTTACATTGGGCGAGGATTGATTCTAAAGGTTCTTGAAGATGTTCAAAGTCTTGCTTTAAATTAAATTTTATATTCAGTTCATCGAGAATGTCTTCAGTCGAAATTTCGTGCCCGCAGTTAAAGCATTTCCCAGTAAATCGAATAAACTCACCTCGAATATAGCGGTGTGACGTATTAAATAGAGTCACCTCTTTACATTTTGGACATCTATTTATCTCACTCATACAAAATCGTTATCTCCAAATATCCTTTAGAATAAATAACTTCCCCAGTTATTCTTATCTCTCCCAAAGATCTAACTCAGTTACATAGTGTCATTCTGAGCGAAGCGAAGAATCTCGGACAACTCGAAGAGATTCTTCGGTCGTCCATTTGGACTCCCTCAGAATGACAACCTGGGCTTTTCGGCATACTCTAAAGGTTTACGCTCCAAGCCTCATGCTCGAATTAATTCCTGCACCAATTTCTCAAACTCTATTTCTTTCTGCTCCTTAGTCTCCATATCCCTCAAAGTCCCTTTTCCTTTTTTCAGCTCATCTTCTCCGATAATTAAAACTTTTTTAGCCTTCTGTCTGTCTGCCTCTTTCAACTGAGATTTCAAACTTCTTTCTAAAAAGTCCAGATCACATCTCAGACCTTTCTCTCTCAAATCCTTGAGAAGCTTTAGTCCCAAGCTTTTCTCTTTCTCTCCTAACGGAGCGATGAATACATCCAGCCTTTCATCCTCAAGCGGAAACTTCTTTTGCATCTCTAAAACCAGGAAAAGCCTTTCTATTCCTGCGGCAAAACCTATGGCAGGAGTATCTTTTCCGCCTAATTCGGAGACCAAAAGGTCATATCTGCCACCTCCGATCAAGGTATCCTGAGCACCTAAGGCTTCAGATTTAATCTCAAATGTCGTCCGGGTATAATAATCCAGACCTCTGACTAACCTGCCGTCTAAAATATATTCAATTCCCATCTGGTCCAAGTATTCTCTGACTTTCTTGAAGTGGTTTTTACACTTGGCATCCAGAAAATCTAAAATCATCGGCGCGTCCTTCAGAGCCTCAATACATTTTTCATTTTTGCAGTCGAAAATCCTTAAAGGGTTTCGCAAAAGCCTTAACTGGCAATCCTGGCAGAACTTTTCGATCTTATCCTTGACGAATTTATTAAAGGCATCCCGGTGAGCCGGGCGACAGTCTTTACAGCCGATGCTGTTTAGGTATAGTTTCAGACCCTCCAATCCAAAAGCTTTATTTATCCGAACGCCCAACTCAATAACCTCAGCATCGACCAGCGGGTCTAAAGAGCCAATTACCTCCACGCCATATTGATTAAACTCCCTCAACCTTCCCTTCTGTGGCCTTTCCTGCCTGAACATCTGACCAAAATAGAAAAGTTTTACCAAAGGTGATTTCTCACCCAGGTTGTGCTCGATAAAAGCCCGGACGATGGAGGCAGTTCCTTCAGGCCTTAAAGTCAGGCTCCTTTTGCCCTGATCCTGAAAGGTGTACATCTCCTTCTGCACGATATCCGTATCATCGCCGATGCTCCTTTTGAAAAGCTCAGTCTGCTCAAAAACCGGAGTCCTGATTTCTTTATAGTTGTATAAAGACAAAATCTCCCGAATCTTATCTTCTATATATCTCCATTTGGGAGCATCTTCCGGCAATAAATCTTTTGTACCCTGAAGAGCAGTATATTTCATCTTACTCCTTTTGAAAGCTCGAAAAATGATAATATCTCCTTCTTGCAAAGTCAACACAAAAAGCCAGAACTGTTTGCCTGGCCTATCCCTTTGTAAAACAGACATCCTTGTCTGTTGGGTTTGTCGTAGGGCAATGCCGTCAAGGTCTTGAGACTTCAGCATTGTTGATCAAAAAGATCGAAGGAACGTAGCGTCGGGCTTTATGCCCGACGAGAAAAAAAAGCAAACCTAAAAGTCCAAGATGGATCTTGAGATTTGCCCTACGAAAAGCTCTGCATCATAAGTCTGTCATTGCGAGGAGATCATTTGACTGACGAAGCAATCCCTTCAAGGATAACGGATTGCTTCGCCCTACGGGCTCGCAATGACACAAGGCCGACCCTAATTCTCCTCAGCTCGGTTTGACTGACTTTCTCCTGTGATAAACCCAGAAGCATATCTGGATTAAAGCCACACCCACAAAATCAGCCGTGAAATCTAAGACGTCAGCCTGTCTACCCGGAATGAATTTTTGATGAAGCTCATCTAAAATTGCAAAAGATGCCCCGATTAAAAGGGAGATAAGCAGAACATTTTTTCTGAGAAAATCCTTTGAAGAGTTGAGCAGGGCAAAAAATAAAAATACTGAGAAGATGCTGTACTCTATGAAATGGTAAAGCTTATCCTGATACTCAAAACCCAATTGAGGGGGTGAAAGGTCAGGGATGGATGAGATTATCAAAATTAAAACAGCATAGGCTAAAGCCAGCCAGGCATAGGGGATTCCTTTTTTGAGCATCGGTTTATCTTCTTCTTGGGATCCGTTATCGGACAGATTCTTCTGCAACTTTCTCCTCTACCTTTTTCAATCTCAATATTCTCCCCTCAACCTGAGAATTTATTATTTTCCTTTTCTTTACTTCTCTGATGAACACTTCTCTGTCTAAATCTGGCAGGAACTTATATTTTATATTCTGCTGGGGGATTCCTAAAAAATCCTTAGACTGCGCCAGGATATAATCATTTATCACCGCTTTATATTTCTTATACGGTATTAACTTCTCTTTGTTAACTCTGACCTCAACTACCCTTTCTCCATAAGGTCTTTCAAAAGTATAACTATATTTTATCCCTGAGACCTGTAACAAATCTATACCTTTTCTGCAATTCTTTTCAATCACCTTCAGAAGCTCTTCTCCACTTAGTTCAATGGTTACTAATCGGTCAGAGAAAGGCGCTATTTCCCAGATATTACGGACCGTGATTGGACCTGCTTTTAGATTTTTCCTGATGCCGCCGGAATTGGTAAAAGCCACATCCGCCTTGGCATAACTCCTCATCGCATCCGCTAAAAAATCACCGATATTCGACTCTCCCTCATCCTTTCTAATCCACGGGGTTTCAAGCTCGCCTATTTTTTCGTTTAAATTTATGTTCAGATTTCTCTCCATCTCATCTATCTTATTTTTCACCAGGGTATCTGGTCGCACCTTATCTACAAACGTCTCCACTAAATTATTGTGGTAACTCAAAACCTTACCCTTTGAATCTAAGAAAAGGTCTAATTTCCCAATATATTTTCCATTCGACCCTGCCTGGCAGATCAAGGTCTTATCTACCCTTATAGGCTTGAATATGGTAGTGTGGCTGTGTCCGCCGATTATCAATTCCAGCCCTTTAACTTTTTTGGCAATGCTCTTATCTTTTTGAACTCCCATATGGCTGACCAGAATCTGAATATCAGTTTTATCATTTAATTCATTCATATAGTAAGTTAAAGTGCTCTCCGCATCCACGACCTGAAGTCTACCGCCTTCTTTGAGCATCTTTTCCAGCCCTTCGGTGATCAAGCCGATTAAGGCGATTTTTAACTTTCCGCTGTTCAGGATGAGATACGGCCGAACCAAAGGTTCTTTTTTTTCTTTATCGATGAGATTCGCACATACAACCGGGAATTGCGCCAGTTTCAAATCCTCTTTTAAGCTCTCCACTCCGTAGTCGAACTCGTGATTTCCCAGTTCAAATAAATCCGGCTTCTCAAGGTTTAAAATCTCTATCTGAGCCTTGCCCTGAGTTAAAGAGGAGAGCGGATCACCCGTGAACTCATCCCCGGCACAAACTAAGATGGTATATGGATTGAGAACTTTTAGGGAATCTAGATAACCTGCAAAATTAGCACTTCCTGAAACCAAAGAGGCTCCCTCTTTCTCAGCCGAAGGGTAAGGATAGACTGAGGCATGGAAATCGTTCCAGTAGAGTATCGTTAGCTTGACCCTCTTGCTCTGCTGGTACAAAATAAAAAGGGCAAAGATCACCATTGCCAAAATCGCCAGCCAGATTCTTTTTCTGTTTTTCCTGGACATATTATTCAGAACCACAGGATAAGATAATTTTTCATTTAGTCAATAGAAAAGTACCCCTTTCAGGATGGCGCCGGGGAAAGGTTTCCTTCTTATTTTCCATTTTCTTTTGAGGGAAAAACCTTTATGCATCTATGAAGAGGGTTTATAGTAGCGCCCGTAGGGCAATGCGACCCTGTCCTACGGTGCCTACGGCAGACGTAGTCTCCGTCATCAGGAAAAGGGTCGCACTACGAGCTTCCACCCTGATAAAAACTCGTAGGTTTAGAGCAAAACCCAAAAAAAGAGTCCCGCTTTAAAGCGGGACTCTTTGGGCGCAAAAAACCTAAAGGCTTTTATTTCTTTTTTCCCTTTTTAGCCTTTGCTTTTTTCTTTGCGGGCATCCTCTGCTTCACCTCCTTTTGAGTATAGGGTGAAAAGTTGGCATTTCTGAAATTTGCGCCAACCATTTATCTGTGAACATTTTTTACCTCTAAACTCTCCTTGCCGAAATTTATTACCATCCCTAAGGGAAGCTTGGTGGCTTTCAAAAAGCTTTTCATTTTGGTTTCATCTGATTCGTTCACCGGCTCACCCGCTTTTATCATAACTATGATGCTGTTTTTCACCACGAATTCTAAATCATATTCCCCCGCCACGCTTCCTTTATAGGAAAGCTTGATATTTTTCTTTCTCTCGTACTCTGTCTTTCTGAGATCGAACTCATAGGCTAAAGCCTGACTATAGGCTGCTTCCTGGAATCCTAAGCCCATGTTCTTGTGGACTTCCAGAGCTGCCTCCAGTATCTGTTCTTGAAGCTCTTTTAAAGACATCTCCTTTTCTGCTTTGCTTAATTTGTCGCTCACCGTAATGCCTTATTAATAAATGACTTGCAATTAGCGTGCCATTTTTTAACGAAAGGCTAAGTCATTACAATTAAATAAGTTAGGAATCAGCCCATTTTAAAATTCTTGATTTTATGCAACTAAACTGTTACACTCTCTTAAGACATTGATGTTAAAAAGGCTATACCGATGCTGTTTCATAAGATGTAACAGTAATGTGGCGAAATAACTATAATGTTGCAGAAAAACAGTTGAATATGTATTGAAAGAAGTCTGGAGTAAAAAACCTTTAATCTTATAGTAAAGCTGAAGCTTTACACTCCAGTTCTTGTGGTTATCGGGTCCCCTGACCCGACAAATATATTAAGTTAGTCTTGGAGTATAAACCTTTAGGTTTATCGAAGGGTGGCACCCTCAAACTCGTTTGAGGGTGGATGAGCATTGGACTACAATATGCACCAGGGTCAAACTAGATCAACGTGGCTGCCAGGTCCCCTGACCTGGTTCGCCATAGGCGAACCAGGTCAGGGGACCTGGCAAGCACTGCACTTGATTATTTTAGAAGTTTTATTGAAGAGGAAGACTATTTATATTTCTTCAAAAGCCTCTGTAGTTCCACCCGGTGCATTCCAGCTTCTTTAGCTGCCCTGGAGACGTTGTTTTTATTTTTCGAAAGAAGATTTTCCAAGAATTTTTTTTCGACCTCTTCCACTGCCTTATTTCTCAAAGACTTCAGCTCTGAATAATTCTGGGCAATTTTAATATCTGAATCGTTTCCCGAACCATCGAAGATATTTTTGGGGAAATCATCCCTGGTAATCCATTCCCCTTTAGCCAGGATAACCGCTCGCTCGATGATATTTTCCAATTCCCTGATATTCCCGGGAAATCGATAGCGGGAGAGAAAATTCAAAGCCTCAACCTCAATTCCCTTAATCTGCTTATCAGATTTTTTTGAAAATTTTCTGGAAAAACTTTCTGCCAGAGGAGCGATATCCAGCTTCCTTTCCCTCAAAGGCGGAAGCCTGAGATTTATCACATTTATGCGGTAATAAAGGTCTTCTCTGAATTTGTTTTCTTTGACCTGGGCTAAAAGGTCCTTATTGGTAGCGGCGATTATCCTCACGTCTGACTTCTTGACTTTATTGGACCCTAAAGGCTCAAATTCGTGTGACTGCAAAAAGCGTAAGATTTTGACCTGGAGCAGAGGGCTCATCTCTCCGATCTCATCTAAAAAGATCGTCCCGCCATTGGCGACTTCGAATTTCCCTAACTTTTTCTGAGTGGCACCGGTGAAGGCACCTTTCTCATACCCGAAAAGCTCAGATTCCAAAAGGGTTTCTGGAATAGCTGCACAGTTTATAGGAACAAAAGGTTTTCGGGAACGGCTGGAGTTGAAATGGATGGCTCGGGCTAAAAGCTCTTTTCCGGTCCCACTTTCCCCATCGATCAGAACCGTAGCCTCAGTATCCGCAACATCTGCCACCGTTTTTAAAACCTCCATCATCTGAGGAGAATTCCCCAAAATCTCATCGAACTTGAACTTCCCCCTTAAATCCGCCAAGAGCTTCTCCTCGGATTCTTTCAGCTCCATAAAAAGAAGGTTATTCTCTAAAGCTACGGAGACCCTTTCGGCTAAGGAGTTCAAAAGCTCTATATCACCGATAGCGAACGATTCTCCTTCGCGAGTATCCTCCAGATAGATTACCCCTAATACATTCTCTTTGGATTTAAAAGGAACGCAGAGGAGAGATTTTGTCCCTTTGCCCCAATCTTCCTTTTCTTCCATCTCCTTGTAAATTAGCTGCTGAATTAGAACATTGTTGCCAGTGGAGAGGACGTCCTCTATCACGCCAGATTTGACCTCTTCTTCAGTTTCTTCCAGGACCTTTTTTTGTTTATCTTTAGCCAGCCTTAATTTCAGATTTTTATTCTCATCATAGACTTCTAAGAATCCCTTTTCTGCAGAGAAGATCTCGATGACTGAGTCCAGAACCACCTCTAAAAGCAGGTTGATGTCCCTCTCCGCATAGATTACAGTGGAAAGCTCGTAAAGGATCCGGTAAATCCTTCTTTCGTCCTCCTTCTCCTCATACTCTTTTTTGAGTTTTTGATATTCCTGTTCTATTTTATTTAGCCCCTCTTCTAAAGAATTCTCCAGAGACAGAATCTTCTTATCCAGCTCATCGATCCCTTGGGTTATCTTTTCAAAGGAGGAGGAGAGTTTCGAAGGAGAAAGATTAGATAGTTCGGAAAGGTCACCGCTGATCGAGTTCAAGCCCCGATACAAAAGCTTAATTCCCTTGCTGCCCGAGTTGGCCAGGGTTTTAAGATTTTCCTCTAAACTGTCTAATCTGGATTCTTCTTTTCTCCTCACGTTTTCCATATTATCCTTTATGATTTTTATTGTCAACAGAAAAATCGTTCTCGTTCTTGCGGGAATTGGAATTCCCACAAGAGTGGACTTGTAGTTGCCCAATTCATTGGGTCCATTTGGACTCGATAAATCGAGCAACTACAAATCCCCATTCTCAAGGGAATGTAAGGACAGGACATCGTCCTGTCCTTATTTTTTTTGTTTTCTATTTCCATCCTGCTAATTCACGTATTAAATTTATGTAGTCCTGAAATTGGAGTTGTCTGCATGCAGAAAACCTTAATCAACCAGCACAAAAGAGAGGACGTTTTCAGATGCGCTCACAAGTCGCATTTCAGATTCGAGAAAAACGTCTCGGTCCACCATGTTCTTAATGAGAAAAAATGTTTTCCTCAAGGGTGCGTTTATTTCCAGTGGAAGTGCACCCTTCTGAACAAGGGTATTGGCTGTCCAAAAAAATATAAACATGTTGGGAAGAGCTGTTTTTCCTGCAAATATTATTTTGAGGAGAAGCTGAACTACCAGCCAGAGGTTTTGCTTTCGGAAACCGAATTCAAAATCTTTCAGAGGGAATTAGAGGATTATGAACATTGGCTGGCTGGACTCCTGGGGAAAATGGTTGATGTGGGCGGGGTGATAAATTCGATAGTTCCTCACTTCAGAAAAAATATCCTGTATAAAAAAGAGCAGATGAGCTTCCTGGGATTCCTGCTCAGTTTCAGAGAAGGATACATAGATAGAGTTTTCTTCCAGGACTATTTCTACTTGAACATCCCTGCAAAAATATATAGAGATTACCATCTCCTCCCTGGTGACAAAATTGATTTCCGGGCAAAACTAAAAACCGATCGCGGCAGAATTGTCTTTTACAGTCCAAAGGAAATTGAAGTTGCCCGCAACAATTCTATGGAGACATCCTCAAACTCATTCAGGTGGGATCCGGGAAAAGCTTTAGTCGCCAGTAAAACCGGAACCGAGTTTGACGCCCAGCCGGAAAAGTGTTTTGCCTGCGATAAAGGGATTTTGCTGGACATCAGCGAAGAGGATGCCAAGATGAAAAGAAACTACCGACATCTCTTCTGCCTGCAGGGAATAGAAAATCCGGAGAATTGCATATATGACCTCAAAAAGAAATTGGAAATAAGAAATGACTGATGACTGATATCGAATGACGAATAAAAACCCTTTCGTCCGGATAATGCCGGACGCCACTTAAACCCTCGAATCCTCGAGACCTTGTTCGACCGTCATCCGTCATTCGTCATCAATTATTGTATTGACTTTTATATTGAATCGGATAGATTTTAGCTGGAAGTAATTATAATAGATTTAATGGGCATTAAGGCCAGAATTTAAGGAGTCTTCTCAATGTCCTCAAGAATTTTCAAAATTTCAATATTCTTATTTTATATAGCCCTGATGCTTTTCATAGATAATCCCATCCTCTTCTCCCAGATGATAAAGATGCCTGCAAGCCCTTCCTCTCAAGTCAAAAAAGACCCGAACGCTTTTACCATTGCTCGTTTAAAATACGAAGGGGGTGGTGACTGGTACTGGGGCTCTTCTGCAATTCCCAACATGCTCAAGTTCTTGAAAGAAAATACCAATATCCCGGTGGTCGATAAAAGCATTACGACCCGTAGGGACGAAAAAGAAGTCAGGGTGAGCATAATGGATAAGGAGCTTTTCAATTATCCTTTTCTATTTTTGACCGGACATGGCAACATAAAATTTTCTGATGAGGAAGTGGAGAGGTTAAGGATTTATCTTACTCACGGTGGCTTTTTATTCGACAACGATTCTTATGGCCTGGATAAAGCTTTCAGAAGGGAGATGAAAAAGGTCTTTCCGAACAACGAATTGGTCGAGTTGCCGTTCAATCACGGGATTTACCATTCCTATTATGATTTCCCCAACGGACTCCCCAAAATCCACAAACACGAGGGAAAACCAGCCCAGGGATTCGGGATTTTTTATTCCGTAAACGGATCCGTAGGAGAGAATAGATTAGTAGCCTTTTACGTTTACGAATCCGACATCGGCGACGGCTGGGAAGACCCCCAGGTCCACAACGACCCTCCGGAAAAACGCGAAGCCGCCCTGAAAATGGGGGTGAATATTATAACCTGGGTGTTGGAGAATTAGAAAAGCACTTTTCTCAGTAGACCCACGTTGCCCACAACGTGGGTGAGGTTATAAAAATCCCGCCTTGAGGGGTAGGCTGGACTTAATAATTTGAAAATTTAGGCTATTTTGATTACGTATTATAAATAGCAGTCGGTATTTCTTTTTTGGTCTCTGACAAGATGCAAGAAAATCCGGTAGACCCAGGTTGCCCTCAACCTGGGTTAGTCAATGTCCCGCCTTGAGGGCAAGGCGGGAATAGCAGACATCTGGTCTTTGCGAGGAGGTCATCTGACCGACGAAGCAATCTGTTTAAGGTATACGGATTGCTTCGCCCTTCGGGCTCGCAATGACTCTATGAGGTAGTCCCAGAGCTTCCCCGTAGGGCTGCCCTCAACCCGGGTCGGTAACAAGATGAAACCAACCAGCTATTTCAATCTCATCACCCGCCTCAACTCCTTGAGGTCGTATCACACCCGGACACGGCTAATTTATGGTTCTCTTATTATTTTATCTGTCATCTTCGCCTATCTTTTATTCAGTTTCATTCTATCTTACCTGAGTGGATTCATCCTTCCGGTTTTCATCAGGGTAGCTCTTCTGGGAATTTTCCTTTTAGCCTTATCCATCGCCTTGTCATACTATTTGCTCAGACCTCTTTTCTATAAGCCCACTTTAGAAGATTTGGCCGTAAGAATCGAGTGGGAATATCCTCAGTTGAACAACAGATTAATCGGGGCTTTACAGCTTTACCGGAATTTAGAGAGAAATCCAGAAGGGTATTCTCTCCAGATGATTGAGGCAATCATCGAGCAGGCAGACACAGTTGCCGGGGAGATGAATTTCAAATCTGTAGTGGATAAAAAACCTCTGCGAAAAACCTTTCAGATAAGCTCTGGTCTATTGGGATTGGTTTTAATCTTTACTTTTCTTTTCCCCGGTAATTTCAACCGCTCCTTATATCTTTTCTCCCATCCATTGACCTCTGTGCAAGCACCTCAGAAATTCTTTTTCTCCATCGCACCGGGTAATGCTGAGGTGGTGAAATATTCAGACGTGAAAATCGGAATCACCGCAGAAGGGCAAAAACCTTCTAAGATTAGTTTTTACTGGAGAGATGGAGAAGGTGCATGGAATGAGGAGAGACTGGAAAAACTCGACCAGCGCGGAGCAAAGAGTCAACTCCAGGATTCTGTCGGGACAAGTAAAGAATATGATTTCGAATATCTTTTCAAGCAGGTAAAAAGAGACATCGATTATTATGCTCAAGCCGAAGGGATAAAAAGCGAACAATACAAGCTGAAAGTCACTGACAAGCCCAGGATAATCAATCTGAAGCTGACCTTGAACTATCCGCAGTACACCCAGTTGAAACCTTTGGTTCTGGACCAGAATGATGGAAATATCGAGGCATTAGCCGGAACAAAAGTCAAAATCGAGGCATCCGCCAATAAGGAGCTTTCAAAAGGAAATTTGGTTTTCTATGACTCAAGCAAAACACAGATGAAAATCGACGGCAAAAAAGCCACCGGAGAGATTTTAGTAAGAAAAGATGATACCTATCATCTTGAAGTTGAGGATAAATCCGGCAATAAAAACCCGGACCCGATCGAATATAAGATAACTAAAAAGGATGACCTTTCTCCCCAGGTGGAAATCCTCCAGCCGGGCGAAGACCGCGATCTGACTGAAAATATGCAGCTCCCCTTGCTCATCCACGGCTCAGATGATTTCGGGTTCACTGGTTTGAGGCTGGTTTATCAGATCTCTTCTAAAGGTGAGCAGACGAAAAATTTGAAACTCCCCTTTGAGGAAAAGCTCGAAGGAGAGCTTGGCTCAGATTATCTCTGGGACTTATCCAATATCGGGTTGATGCCCGGGGATAACGTGAAATACTGGGTCGAAATTTACGATAACGATAATTTCACTGGACCAAAAAAGGGGGTAAGTCAGAGCTATAATCTGCGCCACCCGACCTTAGCGGAGATAGTTGGAGAGATAGAGCAGGGAAGCGAGAACCAGTTATCCGATCTGCAAAAAAAATTAGCTGAGCAAAAGGAGCTTCAGAAAAAATTAGAACAGCTCTCCAAAGACCTCTTGACGGAAAGCACCAATCCGCAGGAAAAAGGGTCAAAACTGTCCTGGGAGAAAAAAAATGAGCTGGGAAACCTCCTGCAGAAACAAAAGGACTTAGCGGAAAGCCTGAAGAAGTTAGGTGATGAGGCAGGTAAAACCGCAGACAAAATCGAACAGAACAATTTAGCCTCTTTGGAGATGTTAGAGAAAATAGCAGAGTTGAGAAAACTCTTTGAGGAAGTGGCCCCGCCTGAACTTAAAGAGGCGATGAGAAAACTGCAGGAGGCTTTAGAGTCCTTAGACAAGGAAAAAGTAAAGGAGGCTCTCCGGAATCTGAATTTATCAACTGAAGAGCTTTTAAAGAGGCTGGAGAGGACCATAGCCATGCTCAAACAGATGAGGATAGAGCAGAGAATGGAGGACCTGGTCAAACTGACGGAAAGACTTACCCAGGATCAGGAAAACCTGAATAAGGAGATAGAAAAAGCCAAAAAGGAAGAGTTAAGCTCTCTTAAAGAAAAGCAGGATGATTTGAAAAAGGGAACTGAAGGCCTGGAGAAAAAATTACAGGAGTTAAACGAGCTGATGAAGGAAACCCCGCTTCTTTCTTCTGAGGATATGGATACCCTAATGAATTCTGTGGAAAAATCCGGAGTCAAAAACGATATGGAGAAAACCAGCCAGAGTCTGCAAAAAGGAGAAAAAAGTGAAGGCTTAAAATCCGGGAAAACCTGTGCTAACAAGCTAAGTAACCTAAGCCTGAAGTTCCAATCCATGCTTCAGAAGATGAAGCAGGGAGATAAAGAACAGATTTTAGCAGATATGCGGAAATCGCTACAGGATATCCTTTATCTTTCAGATTCTCAGGAAAGTCTCTTTGAGGATACAAAAAACTTCCAGCCCAGAGAAGCTGGTTTAGCAAAGTTAGCCGCAGAAGAGCAAAAACTAATGGAAGGATTAACCCAGGTCGGAAGCGACTTAAAAGAGCTTGCCAAAAAAACCTTTTATATAAATCAGGATTTAGCTGAGAAGCTATCCCTGGCTTTTATTAACATGCTTCAGGCAATCGGGAGATTAGAAGAGCTGGATGGTAACCGGTCTTTAAGCTATCAGTTCGAATCTCTTTTTAATCTAAACCAGGCAGCAAAATCACTCTTAGAGGGGGTGGAGAATGCCCAGAAATCGTGTCCCAATCCGGATGCTTTTGCCCAGCTCCAGGGAATGTGTCAGAAGCAGGGAGCCATAAACGATCAGACTTCAGATCTTTCAGAGCTGGGGATGTATACCATGGAACAGCAAGCCGGATTAGCCCGTTTAGCCGCAGAGCAGCAGGCTTTGAAAGAGAATCTGGAGCGGCTTAATCAGGAGTCAGGTAACCGCTCTCAGATCCTGGGAAGTCTTGACGACATCGCCCAAGATATGCAGAAGGTAGTTGAAGACCTGGAAAGGATGAAAGTGGACCAGAGAACCATAGACAGGCAAAAGCAAATCTTATCCCGGCTTTTAGATTCAGAGAAATCTCTGGTCAAAAGGGATTATTCTGAGAAAAGAAAAGCCGAAACAGGCGAGGATATCACAAGAAAATCACCGGTTCGGCTCCCGGCCAATATCGGAGCCTTAGACCAGAAGGAAAGAGAAAGAGCCCAGAGGCTTTCTTCAGAAACCTATCCCAAGGAGTATGAAGAGGCAATAAAAGAATATTTTAAAGCCCTTTCCGAGCCGGAGAAAAAGTAGTCGCTCGATTTATCGAGCCAAGTTGCCCAATAAATTGGCAACTACAAAAAATTATGCAGAAAAAAATTCTTCTTACTTTAGCTTTTATCCTTCTCTTTTCCTGCTTGGCTCACGCCCAGGATAAGGGTTCATTTAACCGGGATTTAGATTTAGCTCAGGCATTGGTCACTGCTGGGAGATCTTCTGAGGCTGTATCCATACTAGAGAAGTTGAAAACTATCTCCCCGGACAATAGACAGGTCTTTTTCTTCTTGTCCAGAGCCTACCTGGACACGAAGTCTTTTCCCAAGCTTGAAGAGCATCTCAAAGCCTGGCTCAAGAAACATCCGGATGAATGGACTACCTGGGCTATGTTAGGTGATCTTTATCTGAAAACAGGCGAAAAATCCAAAGCTGAGGAGTCCTTTAAACAGACATTAAAGGTAACCAAGGATACTCTGGAAGCTTATCATCTGGTAGCCGCTACCTATCTGGCAAACAAAGAGATGGAAAAGGGAATCGAAACCTATAAACAAGGTATTAAAAAATTGGGGAACCCGCCGGTTCTACTAAAGGAGCTGGCAGGCATCTACGAAGCCGCAGGAGATTATGCTTCGAGTCTGGAATACTATTTTGCCTGGGCAAAAGCTGATACCACTGTATATCAGGAGGTAGAACGGAAAATCATGCAGTCGATCGAATCCGGAGAAAGGACTGAGCAGCTCGAAAATGGAGTGAAGAGATTAATCCAGGTTGAGCCCAAGAAGAGTTTAGGCTACAAGCTTTACGGCGACCTCAAACTGAAAAAAGGTGAGATGGAACAGGCTTTTGAGCTTTACAAAACCGCAGATCTGCTCTCCTCTTCCAAAGGGGAAAACCTGCTCCTTTTTGCCCGGACCTGCCTGAAGAGAAAATCTTACGAACTTTCCCTGAAGGTAAGCCAGTACCTGGAGGGCACCTGTCAGAGCGTGGAATGTTCGATCGAGGCACGACTAATTTCTGCCTCCTCCTTTGCAGGGCTTGAGAAATATACTGATGCTCTTTCTGCTTACCAGAAATTGGCTCAGGATTTCCCGATCAGGGAAGTTCAGGCTCAAGCCTATTTTCAGATGGGAAATATCTGCCTGGATTATCTGAAGAAGAAAGACCAGGCGATTCTCTGGTACGGAAAAATCCTTCCCCTGAAAGAGACTACTCTTTATCCGGGCACATTGATTAAATTAGGAGAGATCTATCTTTTAAAAGACCAGTTGGATAGCGCCCTTGCCCATTACCAGAAAAGCCTTAAGGACCCCCAGGCTGAGCCGGTTTACGAGGAGCTTTCTTTCTGCCTGGCAGAGGTATATTTCTATAAAGGGGATTTAGAGCAGTCTGCAGAATTGTACCAGAAGATAATAAATGATTTTCCCAAAGGGATGTTCGTGAACAATAGCCTGGAAAGGTTAAATCTGATAAAAGATAACCTGGATATGAACCGTCCCTTTTTGAAAGATTTCTCCAAGGCACAACTGCTGGAATATCAGGGGAATTTCACTGAAGCAGAAAAGTTATTTGAGAAGATCGCTCAGGCTAAGGTTTCGACTTTGTCTGATGCTGCATTGATGGAGCAATCTTCTCTTTTGCGAAAGGAAAGAGATTTCAAAGCCTCCATCCTTGCATACCAATCCCTGTTTGATAAATTCTCTGAAAGCCCCTATCTTCCACTGGCTTTAAAATCTATTGGGGAAATCTATATGCAGGATTTAAAGGAAAACCAGAAGGCTAAGGAGTCCTTTGAGCTTTTCTTAAAAAAATTCCCTAACTCTCTTTACGCCCAGGAAGTTAGGGAAAGACTGAAAGAGCTAAGTCCGGGGTCCTGAGAAAATCATGATTTTTTTCAGATTTCCGAAGTGTGGCACCCCCAAACTTGCTTTGGGGGTGCATACTTTAGGCGGAGGCCTGAAGCCTCCGCTACGCGACTTTTTCAGGGAATATCTTTTACTGCGGGGCTGGTCCGCCTGAGGCGGACGTCTACGAGGGTGTAAAGTATCAAATCCCCGTAGGTTGGGCACCCTGTCCGCAGGATCCATTCTGGACCAGACCTCTTGGCTTGACTTTTTCAGGCTTTGATTAGTAAATCTTGACTTTTTCCTTCAGGATTTTCACTTCCTCTTCCAGCTTTTTTATCTTCTCGATGTACCCTTCCATCTGTTTCATCTTCATTTTGGTGCTGGTTCTGACCAGAAGACCTAAGGAGACCAGCATAAAGAAAACCGAATTTATCCTCCTGAAGATCTCGCCAAAGGTAAAAAGGCTGTCTAAGAAAGCAATTATCCCCAGCAAAAACAAGACTGCACACCAGATAAGCATAACCTTTCCTTGACTTTTAAGGTTTCGTTCGTATTTTATTAGTCGACCCTTTTTTTTATATCTTTAGGAGGTCTCTAAGAGGAGAACTGAAATAGACGTAGATAGTAGATAAATGAAAAGTGTAGTTGCTCGATTTATCGAGCTTAGATGCTACACAGGAATGTAGCCAAAAAACGCCCAATGAATTGGGCAACTACAATGAATTCTGTAGTCGCTTGATTTATCAAGCAAATTAGCCTAATAAATTGGGCAACTACATATTTTTTCGGAGGTAAAATGAGTTCAGGTATTATCCGCTGGTACAAGAAAGACCCGATAAATGTCTGGTTGTCAGCATTGGTGTTTTTGTTTGTTTTCTTGGTTTACCTTTACTGTATGGCGCCCACAGTTTCTTTCTGGGACTGCGGGGAGTTTATCGCCTGTTCCTATATTTTAGGTATTCCGCATCCCCCTGGCACACCCTTGTTTGTGTTAATCGGGAGGGTATTCACCCTTTTGCCTTTATTTTCGAGCATAGCCCCCAGGGTGAATTTCATCTCGGTTTTATTTTCGAGTGTAACTGTCTGGTTATCCTACTTATTGATCGTGCGGATAGCAGGACACTTTTTCAAGGGTAAGGAGTCTTCAGGGTGGGGCAGGATAGCCACTTATGTGGGAGGGGTTTCTGGCAGTTTATTTTTAGGTTTTTCCTCCATCTACTGGTCCAACTCGGTTGAGGCGGAAGTGTATGGTGTAGCTATGTTGCTTATGGTTTTGATCGCCTATTTGGGTTTACTCTGGTGGGAGAGAAGAGGTGAGCCAAAAGCAGATCGGTATTTAGTTTTGATCGGCTTTTTGGGAATTATTTCTACTGGCATCCATATGACGGTTTATATAATAATGCCAGCTATTTTTTTATTAGTGATTTTGAGTGATAAGTCCAGGTTAAAAGATATCCGTTTTTGGGCAGGCGGGATAATTCTATCTCTGGTTATGTTCACTCTGGTACCATTCTTAGTCTCTCTGGGTATTGCTTTGATCTTGAGTTTCATCTTCTGGCAGTTAAATCCCCATTCCCGGGGATGGAATTTCATCTTCGCCTTGATTGTATTTGCAGCTATAGGGTATACAGTGCAGTTATATATTCCGATCAGGTCAGCTTTAGAGCCAGCCATAGATGAGAACGACCCCCGGGACTGGAAGAGCTTCAAGTATTTTTTGGAGCGCAAGCAGTATGGGCAGGTCTCGATGATCGATCGGATGTTCATCCGCAGGGCAAGCTGGACAAACCAGTTCGGGGTACACGAGCGGATGGGTTTCTGGGGATTTTTCCGGGAGCAGTATCTGGACAAGAGCTTATGGTTTATCCCGGTGCTTTTGGGGTTATTGGGTATTCTGGAATCGATCAGGAGAGTTAAAGGCATAGGCTGGATGCTGCTCTTTTTAGTTTTGATCTCTTCTGTGGGGCTGATTTTGTATTTGAATTTCGGGGATGGCACCAGAGCCAACCCCCTGACCGGGGAGATAGAGCGTTTGGAGGTCAGGGACAGAGATTATTTCTACACCCCGGCATTTACTTTTTTTGCCTTGCTTATGGGATTAGGAATTAGCAAGGTTTTGAGTTTCTTAGGTGATATTTTTACTAAACCAATAAAAACTTTACAGCTCGCAGAGTCGAAGTTAGACGGGGAGGGCGGAAAAGGGTTAGTTTATAGTCTTTCAATCATTTTCCGTTCATTGATAAATGGATTTCTCTGGATAATAACGTGGATGAGAAGAAATTTAGTTTATGGATTTTCAATTCTTTTCCTGTTAGCGCCTTTAATGCCTTTGAATCGCGGGCTGCACTCTCCCAATAACCGGCGAGGCGATTATCTACCGTTCGATTATGCCTATAATATCCTTAGCTCCTGTGACCGGGATGCTATCATCTTCACCAACGGTGATAACGACACCTTCCCTTTATGGTTTATCCAGCAGGTGGAGAAATTCAGGACGGATGTTAGGGTGATAAACTTGAGCCTGCTCAATACGGACTGGTATATCCTGGAGCTTAAAAACAAATGGAATGTTCCAATCAGTTTAAAAGATGACCAGATAAAATGGAGCGTGGATAGAAGGCGCTCGGATGGCACCATCATCTCCCTTCCCCGGGAGACGTATTACGACCCCTTAAGAGGAACTAACCATTATCTTTTCAGCTACTATGATGAGAAAAACAAAAAGCTCATCCGGGTCCAGGACCTGATGATCGAGAATATCATTTTGACCAACCAGTGGAAATACCCCATTTATTTTTCCTCCACCGTCCCTCCGGATGGCAGGATAAATCTGGACAGTCATCTAAAAAAGGCCGGATTCGGTTTAAAGCTGGTGCCAGAGGAAGGAAGGTTCATGTATGATGTGGACCTGTTCCATAAGCTCTTATGGGAGGTCTACAAGTACCGGGGTCTAAACGACACAAAAGTCTACAAGGATGAAAACGCCATAGGCATGCTGATCAGCTATCCGGAGATGTTTATCGAATTAAGTAATGTCTATTTAACCGGTGGAGATAAAGGAAAAGCCATAGCTGAGCTGGAAAAAGCCGTCCAGGTATATCCGGATTATTACCGTACCTATTCGATCTTAGCTGATCTGTACAGACAGGAAGGAAAAACTCAAGAAGCTGATGCCCTGCTAAAAAAGGCTGAGGAGCACCTCAAGAAGTTATATGATTCAAATCCCCAGCTTCTTTACCTTCAGTATCTGGGGCTGTTTTACATAGGCCAGAGAAGAATTCAGGATGCGGAGAATACCTTTTATGAGGCTTATAAGATAAGCCCGGATAACGACATCAGCTTCCGGGCTCTTTCAGACCTCTATATCATGAATAAGAAATATAGCCAGTCGCAAAAAATCCTGGAGAGATGGGTGCAGGACCATCCAAATGACCCCACCGTCAACGACGTCCTGCAGAAATTAAGAAGTATCAGGTAATAAGCAGGGACTAACCAGAAATGCCACGTCATTGCGAGGAGGTCATTTGACCGACGAAGCAATCCTTCCAGTACTTATAAATCGACAACCCTCGTAAACCCACGTTGCCCTCAACGTGGGTTTAATGTTTTTGTTCTAACTGACTTTAGTCAGGTCTTTTTAAGCTTCGGGACGATAACATCCCCCAGGTGAAGAACTTGGGGGTAATGTGATATACCGATCTTTTTCGTAGTGCGACCCTTTCAGGTTCACAAAGGATTTGGTAGAGACGCATAGCATGCGTCTCCAGTACCATGACCTCACCTTATCCTTCTCCTGAAAGGAGGGTGCAAAAATTTCTTTATTTGTGGGATGATAACATTCGGCAGAAGCAGTAAAGTTTCAATTCTTAAAAAATAAATGTTTAGCTATGGTGGTGAAGAGCCAGCTTATCCCTCCGCAGATAGGGAAAGTCAAAATCCAGGCTAAGACGATATTTCCAGCCACTCCCCACCTGACTGCAGAAAGCCTCTTGGTTGCTCCTACTCCCATAATCCCTGAAGCGATGATGTGGGTTGTGCTTAAAGGCAGGCCGATCCTGGAGGCGGCGGTAATAACTAATGCGGCTGAGGTCTCAGCGGCAAATCCGTGAATCGGCTCTAATTTGGTTATCCTCATCCCCATAGTCCTTATCACCTTCCAGCCACCAAAAGCAGTCCCCAACCCCATTGTGGTAGCAGAAAGGAGGATAACCCAGATAGGAACGTGAAAAGAGGACCAGTGAAAATGGATAGCTAAAGCTAAGGTCATTATCCCCATAGTCTTTTGAGCATCATTACTTCCATGGCTGAAAGCCATAAAAGCGGCTGAGACTATCTGGAATTTACGGAAGATCCCTCCAACTGCTCCAGGGGTAAAACGTCTAAATATCCAGAGAAGCAAAACCATAAATAGTAACCCAATAGAGAAGCCTATTATAGGTGCAAAAACAAGTCCTAAAAATACCTTTTTCCAACCCGCCCAGATTAATGCTTTTACTCCTGCAGAAGCGATTACTGCTCCAGCTAAACCAGCCATTAGCCCGTGGCTCTCACTGGTTGGCAAACCGAAAACGGTTGCCACTGAGCTCCAGATGATGACTGACAATAAAGCTGTAGCGATGGTAAAAAGATTTATTGCTTCTGTGTCCACTAAACCCTTACCGATAGTAACTGCCACTGCTGTCCCGGATAATGCTCCGACTAAGTTAAAAAAAGCTGCCATCAAAACTGCGACTTGAGGGGTCAGAACGCGGGTGGAGACAACGGTAGCAATAGAATTGCAGGCATCGGTCCAGCCATTTACAAAATCAAAACAAATAGCTAAGAAAAAGATTAAAATTAAAAATCCAAAAGATTCCATATTCATCCACCTTTCAATTTTCAGGCGTTTTTCACCACGATGGTCTCAATCACATTGGCGATATTCTCACAGTGGTCTGCCGCAGTTTCAAGTCTGCCGTAAATCTCTTTCCATTTGATAGCCATTCTCCAGTCTGGCTCCTCATCCAGTAGCTTTCCTACCATTGCCTGAGAAATCTGGTCAGCTTCGTTTTCCAGACTATTTATCTCCACACAAAAAGGGTGGAGGTTTTTGAAATGTTTCAGATCAGCTATAGCTTTTTCTATTTCCACTGCCGCCTTATAAATTATGTTCACCAGCTGAATACACTCCGGAGTGGGTTTTTCTATCTTGAAAAACAAAAGCCGGCTGGAAATCCCCTCAATCGCATCTAAGACATCATCTAACTCGCTGGCAAGCTGGAGAATATCTTCTCGGTCCAGGGGAGTGACAAAGGTTTTGTTTAGACTTTCTACTATCTGATGGAAGATTTTGTCACCCTGATGCTCAATCTCTTTTATCTCTTTGAACTTTCTTTCCACGTCCGTGTAGTTCTCCACTAAGTCTTTTAATGCCTCTGCTCCTTTAAGAACGCAGTGAGCAGACTCCTTAAGCATTTCGAAAAACTTTTCCTCTTTGGGTAAGAATCTTACCATAGTCCTCCTTTCTATCATTCCTGTAGTTGCCCAATTCATTGGGCCTTATATTAGCTCGATAAATCGAGCAACTACTTTCCCTCTCCTTATCAAGGGTCAGGTTGAAAATCCCGCCAGAGGCGGGAGTGAGGTCTTCAAAAATGTTTTCTAATCAACTCTTTAAAATTTCGTAGACGGGGCTCCCAGCCCCGTAAATTTGAGTTTTCCAAAGACCTCTCTTAAGAAGTTTTCTGTAGTTGCCAAATTTATTGGGCACTCTTTTGCTCTAATTAATCGAACTGGTAAAAGTTTTCCGTTCCAAAATCTTTTCAATCTTCTGTTATCACCCAATTTTCATTGTTTTAGAGTTTTAATGGAGAGTATATGTGTAGTAACACCCATGGCTATTAGAATCAAAATGATTCTAACTAAAAAAATGTGAACTACAAAAACCACTGAATATCCTATTGTTATCCATAAAAAAGAAATGGATAGAACCTTTACTTTTAATGGAACCCCTTTTCTTTCTCGATAATTTTTAATGTAATTTCCAAACCATTTGTTGTTCAGGAGCCAATTGTAAAATCTTTTTGAACTCCTGGCATAGCATACCGCGGCAAGTAAGAGAAAAGGAGTAGTAGGCAAAAGAGGCAAAAATATTCCAAGAACCCCGAGCCCTACAAAAAAGGTTCCTGTGATAATCAATGCTCCTCTAATCGCTATGCTGGAAACTTTGTTTATCCTGTTGGAACCACTACCACATTCCCGCTTTTCATTCTTTCTCATAATAATACCACTACTGAATTTCGCCTGACATTTTGTGGATAAAGGAACCTGCCTGGCAACTGGATTTGAAAAATCTTCGACTTTCATTCTATCTGTTGTTATACCGTAGTACGCAAACTGAATGTCCGCAGGTTGATGGATTTATCTCCCTATGGTGTCTGGCTCAAGTGATAATATCGGTGGTTTACTCATAGTTCATCTTCACTCTGATGTGCACTGTTAAGTTTCATCTTCTCTGCCTTCGGTTCGGGTGATGCTGGGACAGTTTCTGACTTACGAGGTCGGACAACGGAGGTTATCACAGATAGAAACAGAATGCTGGCTATCACGGCTAAAGAAATGCCAACAGGAATCTTATAAATGTCGGCAAGTAGCATCTTCACGCCTACGAAGACAAGTATCGCCGAAAGCCCGTAATGCAGGTAGTGAAATAGTTGCATAATCCCAGCCAATGCAAAGTAGAGAGCCCGTAACCCTAAAATAGCGAACACATTCGAGGTATACACAATAAATGGATCATGCGTTATGGCAAGGATAGCAGGAATCGAGTCTGTGGCAAAGACTATGTCTGTAGTTTCAACTACTAACAGCACAACGAACAACGGCGTTGCCATGTAACGCCCGGCTCTCTTCACAAAAAACTTACTATCTTCATAGCCATCCAAAACCGGCATAAATCGCCGGAAGAGCCTAAGTACCGGATTCCTTTCCGGATGGATTTCTTTGTCTTTCTGCAAAGCCATTCTGATGCCGGACAGAACCAAGAAGGCTCCGAAAATATATATTATCCAATGAAACTTCTGAATCAAGGTTACGCCAGTGATGATGAAAATCGCTCGCAGGATCAGCGCTCCGAGAATACCCCAAAAAAGCACCTTATGCTGATAAAGAGGGGGTACCCGAAAGTAAGAGAAGATAAGCAAGAAGACGAAGATGTTATCCACGCTGAGTGACTTCTCGATGAGATACCCGGTCAGGAATTCGAGCGCTGTGGTCGGCCCACGCCACAAATAAAGTAATAGATTGAAGAGAAGAGACAGGGCAATCCAGAAAGCACTCAACAGGAGTGCCTCTTTGAATTTAATTACATGAGCCTTACGGTGGAAAACCCCCAGATCCAAAGCCAGCATAGCAATCACGAAAATGTTAAAGACAACCCACAATAGAACTTGGTTTGGCATCAAAACTACCTCTTTCCCTTTACACTAAAATCGCAAGCCAAGAAAAATACGAAAATCATCTTACCTTTTTATCCTCTTAAAAATGTTTTTTAACCAACCCCCTGAATTCATTGAAAGCTTTAAGCTTTCTTTTCCCTACAAAAGCCAAAATCAACTCCACATACAGCCAGAAAAGATAAACCCAAGTTATCTCCTCTCTGATAGAGGGTATTACAAATTGTGTAAACCACAGGCCGAAAAGGCCTAGAGCCTCATACCAGCGAAATTCCATATTGGCTAAGAGGATCACACCTAAAGCTGATTGGGCAATGGTCAAGAAGATCTCTATCTTCTGATGGGAATCGAAATTAATGACAGAAACTTTTCCAGCGCTTATAGAGTAAACTATCGGGATCATCGCCACCAGCACGGTCCACTGGTTGATGTTGGAGGAGACCATATTCATCAGAGCCATAGGAGCTTTTTTCACCTGCCGAGCCCAGTTAAAAGCGGTTACCTTTTCCGGGAATTCAGTGAGAAATGGGGAGACCCATTGAACGAAAACAAAATCGGATACTCCCAGCAAGACTGCTAAGGCT
>JAUYBY010000079.1 GCA_030692925.1 Candidatus Zixiibacteriota bacterium
AGGCTCTGCCACTAAATAGAGCCAGATCCCGCCGAAGATAAAAAGAAACGCTATGGAGAGGTCTCTTTTGAGCGGTTTCTGTTTCAAAATCCACCGGGGAATCCTTCCTGCCTCTTCGATTTTCTCCTGATCCTGAGCAGGGATCTTCCTTAAAACATATAGATATCCTACATACATCAGAAAAAGTATCACCGAATCGAAAAGAGAAAGGGTCCCTTTTAAAACTATGATGACAAAATAAAGAATAGGCGGAAGAAGCCCTAAGACCTCAACTGAATGCTCACCTTCTAACTTTATATTTAACCATCTTTTCTCTCCGGGCTTTCTTTTTCTGAAAAAAACCGTGGTAAAATAGATCATAGGCCAGCCCAAGCCCACTAAAAGGCGCAAGGAGCCGGTGAAATTGGCAGTAACCAGGTGAACTTTTTGCGGATCAGTCCCTGCCTCCCAGGCAATGACTGCCTCTACTGCGAATTCAGGCAAGGTCTGCAGCCAGGCTAAAATAGCTAAGGCTAAACCCTGGGAGAATAGAAACTGGGCTGCCTCAGCTGCCCAGCCGATGACTAAGGCTGATAAGAGAACCGAGGGAAAAGTCCAGATCGCAGACAGGGCCGCTGTTTTAATCGATGCTACAGTGCTGACAGTCTGTTTCAGCATCTTCAGACTCTATTTACCTTTGTCGAACTTGTCCGGGGAGGCGATACCTCCGGACACAAAAAACTCTATCCCCTTTTCTACTGATATATCCAAGAAGGAGACCTCATCCTCTTTAAATAGAAGTGTCCAGCCGGTAAAAGGGGCAGGGGTAGAGGGTACAAATACGACCAGAAACGCCTGGTTATTTATTTCAACTCTCTTAGCCACAAATCCTAAAGTATAAGTCCCCTGCCTGGGAAATTGAACTAAAACCACCTGCTTGAAACCCTTTTTATCTGCAACTGTCAGACTTTCTACCAGTTTCTTAGCAGGTCCATAAACGGTGCGGATAACCGGGATTTTGTTGAAAAGAGATTCTGCATAAGAAACCAACCGGGAGAAAATCAGGCTGGAGGCAAAAATTCCAGCTAAGAATATAAGGATCAAAGTGGCTAAAAGCCCTATCCCCGGAATACTATATCCTAAAAGTTTACTCAACAAAGGGGAGAGAAGCCCATCCACACTCAAAAAGAGGAAACGCAACACCAGATAGGTGATAATCAGGGGAACGATAATCAATACGCCGGAAAGAAAGTATCTCCTTAAAGCTTTTACCATATCATTTGAAAGAGGCTACCCATCATACGATTTCACATAAGTTATTCTTTTTCATTATAATGTCAATAAAATCTTTAAAAAAATTACTTTTCACATCTGAGGGGTTCGATTTATCGAACCCACATTATCTCTTTTGCTGATTGCTGGTCTCCTGACCAACAATCTTCCTTTGTTGGTGAGGACACCAACAAAGAGCAAAGGTTGCAGAGACGCATCGCATGCGTCTCCCTGTTCGTCGAGGATGTTATCATCCTGGACACAATCTGAAGCCCTGGCGGATGATAACATCCGCCAGGAGCGAAGTGTGGCACTCTCAAACCCCGTTGTGCTTGCCAGGTCCCCTGACCTGGCAAGTTAACATTATGAATCTTCCCCGACGAGCACGTATTTTTTTCTTAATTTCAAAATATTTATCTAAATATTGTTTGAATTCTGCTTGACAGTCCCTCTAAATAAATATCTCTAACATATATATATCTCTATATATTCTATTTCTTGTCCATATTTGGTGGACAAGTGTCTGATTCCACAAATGATGGAATCAGGTTGTCCATATTTGATGGACATCCATTGTCCATCTTTGATGGAACTGGTCTGAATCTGCCAATGACGACCGGTGGCACCCTCAAACTTGTTTGAGGGTGAAGAGAGGTGCAAAAACATCCCCAAAGCAAGTTTGGGGATGCCACACAGCAATTTATATATGAACTGGTAGGCCTGTAGGTCAACCATCCGAAGGTGGTTGACTAATCTCTGGGCGAGGGAACCTCGCCCCTACAGAAAATCTATTAATACTTAAAAACCGTCGCCGCCTGGCTGGCAAGGTTAAGGAAGGGGTTGGGAAAAAGCCCGACTAAAAGCACTCCGATGATGCAAATCAGTAAAGCTAATTTAATCCCGAAGGGTAAAAAGATTTTCTCTCCGCCTTCTTTTTTATTAAAATACATCTCCTTTATCACTCCCACATAGTAATAAAGCGAGATCACACTGGTTAAAACCGCAATCACCACTAACCAGATCAAGTGTTTCTCAATAGCCGCCGCAAAGAGATAATATTTCCCCACAAAACCAGCTAAAGGAGGAATGCCCACTAAGGAGAGAAGAAAAAGCATCATCAAAAAGGATAAAGTAGGTGAGGATATGGAAAGACCGGAATAGTCTTTTATCTCAGAGGAGCCGGTTTGAAGCTCAAATGCAATCGCCACCACAAAGGCGCCTAAGTTGGCAAAAAGATACGCTAAGGTGTAAAAGGCAACTGAGGAGACTCCTCTCTCAGATAAGGCAACTAAACCGACTAAGATATATCCCACCTGGGCAATCGAGGAATAAGCTAACATCCTTTTGATGTTGGTTTGAGGCAGAGCGATTATATTCCCGATGATCATACTCAAAGCCGCTAAGACCGCTACAATGGTGACCCAGTCCGGATTATAGACAGAAAATGATTCAAAAAAGACTCTTAAGAAAGCCACCAGACCTGCGGCTTTGGACCCAACTGAAAGAAAAGCGGTGATGGGAGTAGGTGCGCCTTCATAAACATCCGGCGCCCACATATGAAACGGGACCAGTGCCAACTTGAACCCAAACCCGGCGATGAAAAATATAAAGGAGAGGAAAAGACCTGGACCAATTGGACCTATCTGCAGATAATCAACCATTAGCCTGGTTTTGATTCCCAGAAGAAAAGTGGTTCCGGTTATCCCATAGATTAGGCTGATGCCATAGAGCAGAATGGCTGAGGAGATTGCCCCTAAGAGCATATATTTTAGTCCAGCCTCTGCAGATTTTTTGTCAGGTTTTAGATAGGCGGCTAAGACGTACAGTGGTATAGTGACCAGCTCCAGTGAAACATATAAGAATATTAGCTCCCTGGCAGATGAAAGGAGCATCATCCCCACAGTGGAGAAAAGAATCAGACCGAAGAACTCGCCCTTAAAAGCTCTGAATTTAGCTACGAAATCGATAGAAACTGAAATCGCTAAAAATGCGGACAAAAGGAAAACCAATTTGAAGAATAAGCTCAGGGAATCATAAGAATAAACCTTTCCGAACATCTCTCCCTGGGCTGAGAAGAAAAGAAGGATAATCGTAATTAAAATCCCTAAAAGCGAAAGGTAACCTAAATTCTTCCTCTTATCCTCTTTTAAGAAGAAATCGACTACGAAGATAAGGATCGCCCAGAGAAAAAGAAAAATCTCAGGAAAGATGGGTATGAAGTACAATCAAACCTCCAAAATACGGTTCATAGTTCATAGTAAAAAACTAACCGGTTACCAGATGGACTATATTCTCTAAGGTCGCCCTGATCATATCTGCTAAGGGCGAAGGATAAACCCCGACTCCGATCATCAGGATGGCAAGAGGAATAACCGTGAAAAGCTCCCTGCCGCTTATCTCGGTTAAGGCTTCCCATTTGGTATTGAAAGTCCCTAAGAACATCTTCTGGATCATCCGCAAAAAGTAGGCTGCGGTTATCACCACGCCTAATACCGCTAAGGCGACTATCACTTTGAAGACCGGGAATGAGCCGATGAAGACCATAAACTCGCTTATAAAACCAGATAATCCCGGAAGTCCTAAAGAGCCCATACAGAATAAAATCATCACCCCGGAATAAACCGGAATTTTTATCCACAGACCTCCGAAGGCATCTATATCCCTGGTATGAGCTCTATCATAAAGAACCCCGACTAACAAGAACAGGGCGCCAGTAATCAGCCCGTGAGAGAACATCTGGAAAACGCAACCGGAAACGCCGGTAACTGTCAGGGCAGAAATTCCCAGTATACAGTAGCCCATATGGCTAACTGATGAGTAGGCCACCATCTTTTTCAAATCCTTCTGAGCCATACAGACTAAGGCACCGTAGACGATATTGATTAAAGCTAACAAAGCTAAAGGTAAGGCATAATATAAAGCCGCCTTTGGGAACATCGGAAGGCTCACCCTCAGAAGTCCATAGATTCCCATCTTTAATAAAATTCCAGCCAGGATGACTGAGACCGCAGTGGGAGCCTCAACGTGAGCATCCGGAAGCCAGGTATGGAACGGGAAAATAGGGACTTTGATAGCAAAAGCCAAGAAAAACGCTACAAAGACTATAAGCTGAAACCCTCTGCCTAAAAGAGGAGCCTGGGAGATAAGCTCCATCATATTCAGGGTATGAGGCTGGGAGGTAAAATATAAAGCCAAAATTCCGATCAGCATAAAAACGCTTCCGAACAAAGTGTATAAGAAAAATTTTATAGCCGCATATTCCTTTCTCGGACCTCCCCAGATCCCGATTAGAAAATACATCGGGACCAGCATCACCTCCCAGAAGATGTAAAACAGAAAGAAATCCAATGCGGCAAAAACGCCCATCATCCCGACTTCCAAAAGCAGAAAGAAGGCGAAATACTCCTTCACCCTGAACTTTATGTTAAAGGAGGCAATTACCGACAAAAAGGATAAAAGTGCAGTCAGAAAAAGCATCGGCACTGAAAGCCCGTCTGCTCCTAAAAAATAAGTCACTCCTAAGGAGGGTATCCAGGTATGCTTTTCCACAAACTGCATAGTTGAAGTCGAGGAGTCATAATGGGCTAAAAGGAAAAAAGAGAGGACCAGAGGGATGAAGGAGAACAAAGCGGATGCCCAGCGAATCGCCTGAACCTGCTCCTTCCTTAAGACAAGCACTGCGATTATCCCCAAAAAAGGGATGAAGATCATATAAGAAAGTATTGGAAAGCTCATATCAGTATTTTCCTCCTGAAATTTTTTTCATTTAAAAAATCTTCAAAAGAATTATCAAGACTATCCCGAAAAAGATGACAAAAGCATAGTTCTGCAATTGCCCGGTCTGAACCTTTCTGATTCCTGCTCCGGTTCCCCTGACCACGTACCCTAAACCGTTGACTGCCCCATCCACGACATAGGTATCGAAAAGCTCCCAGAACCAGGATAAGAACACGGTGAAATTCCCAGCCGCATTCACCAGCCAGTCTATAACCCCTAAATCGAATTTCTTGAACAGGAAATCGGCGAGCTTGAATAATGGTCTTATGATGATCGCATTGTAAAGCTCATCGAAATAATATTTGTTGTAAAGCAGTTTATGTATAGAAGAGAATCTATTTTTCAGCCTTTCAGCCGAGATCGTCCCCTTGTAATAGATGACGTAGGCTAAATAAATCCCGGAAAGAGCCACAAAAGTAGCGACTAACATCAAGATGAAATTAGGCTCCAGGTGATGAACTTCATGATGATATACAAAAGTTGAGTACCCCTTGCTCAACCAGGGAATACCAACCCATCCAGCGAAAACGGAAAGGAAAGCTAAAATCACCAGGGGAACTGTCATCACTTTCGGGGACTCGTGCGCATGCTCGAATTTGTGCTGGTCCCTTGCCTTTCCGTAAAAGGCGATAAAGCAAAGCCGGAACATATAGAATGCAGTCATAAAAGCAACTGCTAACCCGACCAGCGCAAAGATCGGGCTTTTATTAAGGGCAAGGAGCAAAATCTCATCTTTGCTCCAGAAACCGGATAAGGGGAATATCCCGGCTAAAGAGAGTGACCCCAGGATAAAGGTTATGGCAGTTGTCCGCATTTTCAGATAAAGCCCTCCCATCTCCCAGATGTCATTGGTGTGCATCGAATGAATCACGCTTCCTGCGCCTAAGAACAAAAGAGCTTTGAATGAGGCATGGGTCATCAAATGAAAAGTACCGGCAGTATAACCTCCTAACCCTAAAGCCATAATCATATAACCAAGCTGGCTAATGGTAGAATAGGCTAAGACCCTTTTTATGTCGTTCTGCACTAAAGCAATGGATGCGGCTAAAAATGCGGTGAATGCTCCGATGATGGCAACGACTAAAGATGCAGGAACAGAAAGCGCATAAATGCTCATCAGCCGGGCAACTAAATATACCCCGGCTGCCACCATAGTGGCAGCATGAATGAGTGCGCTGACCGGTGTCGGACCTTCCATTGCATCCGGCAGCCAGACGTGCAAGGGAAACTGGGCAGACTTACCTACTGCTCCTCCGAAAATCAGGATCGCGGAAAGAGTCAAAAGAGTTGATGAGATGGCACCTGATTCAACCTGGTGAAATGCCTCCTGAAAATTCAGGGTGCCAACCGTTGTAGTCAAAAGAAATATCCCCACTAAAAAGGCTAAATCTCCTGTCCTTGTGGTGATGAAAGCCTTTTTGCCTGCATCTGAGGCGGTCTTTTTTTCAAACCAGAACCCTATTAAAAGGTATGAGGTCAAGCCCACTAATTCCCAGAAGATAAAGATTTCAAAGAAATTGTTGGACAATACCAGACCTAACATCGAGAAGGTAAAAAGGGATAAGAATGAAAAATACCTGGAAAACCTGGAGTCTCCTGCCATATATCCCACTGAGTAAATCTGTACCAGCATCGAAACTATTGTTACCACCATAAGCATTACTGCAGTCAAAGGGTCTATAAGCATCCCGGCTTCTACCTTGAAACCGGGCAGGTCTAACCAGTTGATTTTGAATTCAGAGGTTACAGGATTACCAAGAACAGTAACCAGAACTATAAAGGAAAAAAGAAAAGAGAGCGCAACTGCCCCAATGGAAACTAAAGATGAAAGCCTGGGCTTTTTAATGGTGAAAAAAATTATCAGGGCAAACGACAAAAGCGGAAAACACGGTATCAGCCAGCTATAGGGTAACATAAAGTTTTATCTGCTCCTTACCATTTCATTATATTGACTTTATCCACATCCACCCCCTTATGCTGTCTGTAGATCAGGATGATAATTGCCAGACCAACCGCCGCTTCAGCTGCCGCAATGGTTATGACGAAAATTGTAAAGACCTGTCCGACTATTGCCTGAGGATCAATAAACCTGGCAAAAGCGACGAAATTTATATTCACCGCATTAAACAAAAGCTCGATTGCCATTAAGATTCCGATGGCGTTCCTCCGGGTCAAGGCCCCGAATATCCCGATGCAGAAAAGCAGAGCGCTTAAAGAGAGATAATGATATAAACTGGGCATCCTACTCCCTACGGGCTATGATTATCGCGCCAATCAGAGCCGCTATTAAAACTAAAGAGACCACCTCAAAAGGCAAAACATAGGTGGTCAAAAGAGATTTACCAATAGACACGGTTGATTGCCCCTCGATCCCCTGGGTGCTTATCCTCCAGCTTGTTCTTCTCAAAACCGAAAGGGTGACTATTAAAAGCGTGCCCACGATTATGATCCCTGGAATAACCTGCTCGTTGGATTGCCTGATGCTGGGGCTATAAAGCTGAGCAGTGAGCATTATGGCGAAGATCAGAAGGACGGTAATTGCCCCCACGTAGATCAAAACCTGAACTGCCGCCACGAACTCGGCTGAAAGCAGAATGTAGATCCCGGCAACTGAGAAAAAACAAAGAACTAAAAACAAAGCCGAATGAAAGATATTCTTCAGGCTTACCACCATAAAGGCAGAGCCCACGATCAATCCTGAAAGTATGTAGAAAACCGCGGTTTGTGTGCCGTTTTCCAAAATTTAACTCCATTTATTATATTTGGAACCTTTGCCTATATCGGCTAATCTTTCCTTCTTATGGGTGAGCTGTTTTTTATCGTAAGTTGAGAACTCGTACTTCGGGATCATCTTAATGGCATTGAAAGGACAGGATTCCTCGCAGATCCCGCAGTAGATGCACAGCCCGGCTTCGATCACGAACTCATCCGGCACCCTTTTGCCTGCCTCGTCCTTTTTCTGGGTGATCTGGATTGCCCTGACCGGGCAGTTCCGCATACAGATCAGACAGGCAGTGCAGTTCAGCTTCCCGGTCTCAGGGTCAGAAAGCAGACCTACCATACCCCTGGACCGCTCCGGCATGGTCCATCTCTCTTTGGGGTATTGAAGGGTGATGGCTGGTTTAAAGAAATACCTGATGGTAACCTTCATCCCTTTCAGGAGATTATAGATTCCATCTATAGTTCTTTTCACGATGTTCATATCTTTAAGCAAAAAGCCCGGTTAAAATTAAATTTATAAAAGCTAACGGTAACAAAAACTTCCAGGCAAACCCCATTAACTGGTCGACTCTCAGGCGAGGGAAGGTCCATTTGAACCACATTATCACGAAAACTAAGAAGAAACTTTTTATAAAAAACCAGATCCAGGAGGGAAGAAGCGGCCCGTTCCATCCACCCAAGAAAAGGGTGGTGGCAATGGCTGATACCAAGAAGAGGTTGGCAAATTCAGCAAAGAAAAACATCGCGAATTTTATCCCTGAATATTCTACATTGAAACCGGCTACTAACTCCTGCTCAGCTTCAGGTATGTCAAAGGGCACCCGGTTAATCTCCGCAATGGCAGCAACCAGATAGATTAAAAATCCAATTGGCTGCCTGAAGATGTACCATTCCCAGATATGCTTTTGGGAATTCACTATGCTCTGCATGCTCAAAGTCTGGGACAAAATGACCACCCCTAAAATCGACAGGGTCAAAGGGACCTCATAACTTATGATCTGGGCGGCAGAGCGGAACCCGCCTAAAACCGAGAACTTGTTATTGGAGCACCAGCCTGCAGTTAAAAGCCCGATAACCGTAAAGGTGGTTATAGCCAGTATATAGAGAATCCCTATGTTCAGATCTTTGACTATTAGCCCTTTACCAAATGGAATGCAAATATAAGCCATAAAAGCCGAGACGAAAACTATGATCGGAGCAATAAGAAATCCGATTTTATCTGCAGTTCCCGGTGTGGTATCCTCCTTCAAAATCAATTTTATCGCATCGATAATCGTTTGCAGCCAGCCGTGCCAGCCGGTTCTCATGGGACCGAACCTGGACTGCATGTGCCCGGATACCTTTCTTTCCCACCAGACCAAAAACAGGACCGAAAGAGACATAAAGGCAAGGATTATCACCGCCACGATAAGCATTCCTAAAAGCTCCAGCCAGAATAAAGGTATTCCCCATTGGGTGAAAAGATTTTCTCCCCACAGGTAAATATTTTTAAAAAGCTGGTCTAACTCTAACATATTTTTTATCTATCAACCTCTGGCAAAACCACGTCCAAACTCCCGAAAATAGCCACCACATCAGCTATTTTCCAGCCGCGGGAGATTATGGGCAAAACTGTCAAGTTCGAAAAAGAACCTGTTCTTATCTTCAGTCTATAAGGCTTGGGAGAGCCATCCGAAACTATGTAAAATCCCATCTCTCCACGAGGTGCTTCGATCCGCAAATAGACCTCTCCGGCTGGCGGTTTGAAAACTGCAGAAATTTTGGTTTTGATTGGACCCTCAGGCAAGCTCTCTAAAGCCTGCAGCACAATCTTTGCAGATTCCCTCATCTCCTGTATCCTGACCATATACCTATCCCAGACATCAGAGGTTTCACCAGTCGGTATGTCAAAATTAAACTTATCATAGACCGAATAAGGCTCATCTTTTCTCAAATCACATTTCAAACCTGTCCCGCGCAAAGATGGACCTGTAACCCCGTTCTCGATTGCTGTTTTTTGATCCAGTAACCCTACGCCTTTTGTCCGGCTCAAAAAAATCGGGTTATTGGTTAGTATATCCTCATATTCATCCACCCTGGGCAGAAAATATTTGATGAACTCCTTTGCCATAGGAATAAATTCAGGCGTGATATCCCTGGATACCCCTCCTACCCGCATATAGTTAAAGGTCATCCTCTGTCCGCAGACCATCTCAAAAAGATCTAAGATCTTCTCCCTTTCCCGGAAACAGTAAAGAAATGGGGTTATCGCACCTAAGTCTAAAGAGAAGGTTCCTAACCAGATTAAGTGGCTGGCGATTCTATTCAATTCAACCATTATAATTCTGATATATTCAGCCCTTTCCGGAACCGGAACATTAGCTAACTTCTCCATTGCCATGCAAAAAGCCTGGTTGCAGAACATAGCGGAGACATAGTCAATTCTGTCAGTATAAGGGATATATTGATAATAGGTCCGGTTTTCCGCGATCTTCTCCATAGAGCGGTGCAGATAACCTACGTGAGGGACCATATCCAAGACTACCTCTCCATCCATCTTCAAAAGCAGACGTAGAACCCCATGGGTGCTGGGATGCTGGGGTCCCATATTCACGAAAAACTCTTCAGTATAAATTTCTGATATTTCCTGGTTCATTTCACATCCGGCATTTTTAGAAAGTCTTTTCCGGTCCAGTCTTTTCTCAAAGGATAACCCTCGTTCCAATCCTCAGGCAAAAGCAAAGGTCTTAAATCGGGGTGGTTTTTGAATTTTATGCCGAAAAGCTCGGCTATCTCCCTTTCATACCAGTCAGCTCCTTTCCAGACCGCAGTTGCAGATTCAACCTCTGGATTATCTTTAGGCAGTTGAACCTTTAAACTCATCTTATGCTTGCGGGAAAAGGAGAACAGAAGATAGACCATCTCAAACCTGTCCGGATAATCAGCCCCTGACATACAGGAGAGCAGATCAAAGGCAAGCTCTTTTGATTCTTTGACAAATAGGCACACATCAAGAAGCGAATCTTTCTCCACTATGAAAGTAGGCTCAAACCCGAAAATTTTAGCTTCTTTTAACTTATCCGGAAATTTCTCTGTAACTATTTTTTTTATCTCTTCTGAAGTCATCTATCTTTTACGCCCAATCTTTAATCTTTTGTTTCTTTATCTTCTCCTGCAGTTTAATACAGCCTTCCAAGAGCGACTCAGGTCGGGGAGGGCATCCTGGGATGTAGACATCAACCGGGATTATATGGTCAACCCCCTTTTCCACGCTGTAACAGTCGTAACGGAAAGGACCGCCGGTAATCACGCAACCGCCCATAGCGATCACATATTTAGGCTCAGGCATCTGCTCGTAAAGCCTTTTCAAGCGTGGCGCCATCTTCTTAGTCAAAGTGCCTGCAACGATCATCAAATCTGACTGCCGGGGTGAGGCTCTGAAGAACATCCCAAAACGGTCAAAATCATACCTGGACGCTCCTGTAGCCATCAGCTCAACTGCACAGCAGGCCAGCCCAAAAAGTAAATACCACATCGAGCTGGCGCGTGCATAATTAAGCACGTCATCTAATTTTGTAGTTATGATAGCACCGCCCGGCAACTTCTCAACGTAAACCGGGACTTTATTCATCACACCCATTTCAAAGCTCCTTTTCTCCACACATAAACTAAGCCAAATATAAGGATGGCGATAAATATTAACATCTCAATGAAAGCAAAAAACCCTAAGCTCTTGTAGACCACAGCCCAGGGGAATAAGAAAACAACCTCCACATCGAAGATCACGAAAATAATGGCAAAAAGGTAATACCGGACATTGAACTGAACCCACCCCTGCCCGATTGGCACCTCACCGCATTCATAATTTTCTTTTTTGACCGGGTTAGGCTTATAAGGGGCAATAAGCTTGGATAGAAGAAAAACAAAAAGAACAAAAGCTACCCCGAATACCAGAAAAAGTCCTACAAAAGCATAATCACTCGGCATATCAGCTATTCAGGATTAGATTTATCTTGATTATTAGCAACATCTATAATACGCAAAAGGCGTTAAAATATATGAGGTTTCTCCACACAAGTGAAATCCTTCACAAGTAAAATTCTAAGTAAAAAACATCAAAAAAAAAATTTGTCAAGTCATTTTTGAAGATTTTTCCCTCTCCTCTTAGGAGAGGGATAGGGTGAGGTCGCAGATAAAACACGGACAGCCACAAGGGCTGTCCCTACAAAAAACCATTTCTTCTTGACAAAAAAGAAGAATAAATTATACTACATCTAAAGCTAAGACACTGAAACATTATTCACAGCAGATGGAGCGGATTAAGCAGATTTAAGAAACGGAAATGGTAACATCAGCTTAATCCTTATAATCAGCTGTGAGGTATTCTTTTCCCGTCGGGTCGGGGGACCCGACGGGCACGCAGGATACCGAATATCTTATTCACAGCAGATGGAACGGATTAAGTTCGTAGGGACAGGGATTGTTAAGCGAAGCGAAATCCAGCTACTGCGGGGTCCCTGTCCGGATAAAACACGGACAGCCACACGGGCTGTCCCTACAAAGACCCGCTTCGCCTATGGCGAATCGAGTCAGGGGACCCGACGGTCACAAAATACGAGCCACATTCAGGACAACCCTACGGGCAGACTCTGGATACACAGGATTGGTAGAACAGACATTCTTGTCTGTTCATGGATGTCAGACAGGAATGTCTGACCTACCGTTTTTATAAGAGCGGGGTAACCTCGCCCCTACATTCAAAAAACTTTCACCGGTATCTTAGTCTTTTTTTCTGCCTTCTCCGCTATTTTCTTTAATACATCTTTAGGGACTTTTTCAACACCCTTATCCGGAACCGGGCGGTCGCAGGTGTAGATCTGTACCTCATCCGGCCGTATCTGGTTTAACCTTGAAATCCACCCGTCTACTTCCTCATCCTTTGTATTATCAACCCTGCCTTTGACGAAAATCGTCTGGATTATAATCCCTTTCAGCTTTTTCAGATTCTCCACCGTTTTCTCATAACTCAAGGTTTTGAAAGGTTGGTTCAACAGCCTCCAGGTTTTTTCATTGCCACAGTCCAATTTCATAATCCTGAGATCAATTTTCTCTAAAGCCTTCCTTATCTCTGGCCGGTCTACAGTGGAGGAATTTGAAAGGATGGTAACTTTGACCTCTGGAACATATTCATCCCTCACCTTCTTGACGATATCCACCATTTCAGGGAAATGAGGATGAAGGGTCGGCTCGCCGTTTCCGGAAAAGGTGATATAATTTATGTTCTTATCTTTTTTCAGATAATCCTCTAATGCCTGCTTTACCTCTTGAGGAGTGGGCACCTGGTCGGTTTCATCCTTCAGCTCTAAAGTATGAACATCGTTAAAGCCATAATGGCAGTAAATGCAATTAAATGAGCAATATTTTTTATCAGTGGGCAAAAGATTTATCCCCAGGGAAAGCCCTAATCTTCTGGAATGAACCGGACCGTAGATTATCCCTTTTTTTAATGGTAGAACGTTCATGCTATCCTCAATCTTTTGCATCTAATTAGCTTCAATCACCTCGAAAAGCCTGAAAAGTATAATATTTTACGGAATTAAAGTCAATATTATTACTCAAGTGTATGTAGGTGTGTAACTCTGAGGGAACCTGATCGACTCAAGGATCTTTAGATTCTTCGCTTCGCTCAGAATGACTTTAAATTACCATAAGTACATAATAAACTTTTAATCAATCTCAAATTTTGTTTTGTTTTCCTTAATTTGAGCGTTTATATTAAATCAAATTTTTAAATCTAAGGAGAGATATGAAAATCATCAATTATAAGAAGGTCAAAGCCGAAAAAGTTGATGATCCACAATCAAAGGGTGTTAAAATAAGATGGGCAATAAAAAAAGATGACGGCGCGCCCAATTTTGCCTTACGGGTATTTGAGCTTAAAGCTGGCGGATATACCCCTTATCATTCCCACAAATGGGAGCATGAGGTCTTCATCAAAAAAGGTAAAGGAACGCTCTTGTGGGAAGATAAGAAAATACCTTTCAGGGAAGGGGATGTGATCTTCATCCCTGGCGGTGAAAAACATCAATTCAGAAACAGCTCCAGAGGAGTCCTGGAATTTCTCTGCATGATTCCGGTTTGAGCTTTCCTGGAGTGTAAGCCTTCAGGTTTACCAGGGATAAAGCTAAAGCTTTATACTCCAAATTCAACGAGGTGAATATGAGGACAAAAATTTTATTCTTTTTGCTGTTCATTGTCTCAGCGTTTTATTTTTCTATCAATGCACAGGAAAAGGAGGCGAACTTGGAAAATAAAGTCAAGGAAGTTCAGAAATATCTAAAGCAAAATGACATCCCTGCCTGGCTCTTATATGATTTCAGAGAAATAAATCCGATTGCAGTTGAATTTCTTGAATTGAAAGGGCTGAAGACCAGAAGATGGTATTACCTGATTAAAGCTGAAGGAGAGCCGGTGGCTTTAGTACACAAAATAGAGGAGCAGGGTTTCAAAAATATTCCGGGTAAAATCATACCCTACGTAAGCTGGGAGGAGCAAAGGGAAAAGTTAAAGGTGCTTCTATCTGGACTCAAGACAGTGGCGATGGAATATTCCTTTCAGAATAATATCCCCTATATCTCCAGAGTGGATGCCGGAACTATTGAGCTGATAAGAAGTCTGGGAGTAGAAGTGGTCTCCTCAGCCGATTTGGTCCAGTATTTCGAAGCCCGCTGGGATGAAAAACAGTATCTTTCTCATAAAGAGGCAGCCAGAATCCTTCTGCAGATAAAAGACCGAGCTTTCCAGCTAATCTCTCAGAGGATAAAAGAAAAAAAACCGGTAGATGAATTTGAAGTGGCCCAATTAGTCAAAGAGAAAATGAGCCAATCCGGAATGGAAACGGATGAGACTCTTATTTGTGCGGTGAATGAGAACAGCGGTAATCCCCATTACACGCCCAGCCAGACTGAGAAGAAAAAAATAGAACCGGGGGACTTTGTCCTTCTGGATATCTGGGGAAAAATGAAAAAAGAGAAATCTATCTATGCGGATATAACCTGGACTGGATACGTGGGAGAAAAGGTGCCGGAAAAATATGATAGGATATTCAAGATAGTAAAAGGTGCGAGGGACGAAGCTGTAAATTATCTCAAGGATAGATGGACAAAAGGAGAAGAGGTAAAAGGCTGGGAGGTGGACAAAGTCTGCAGGGATTTCATAGAGAAAGCAGGGTATGGACCGAATTTCACTCACCGCACAGGGCACAGTTTAGGAACAGAGGACCACGGAAATGGAGTCAATATCGATAATCTTGAGACCAAAGACGAAAGGAAGATCATCCCTGGAATAGGCTTTTCGATCGAACCAGGGATTTATTTGAAAGATTTCGGTGTGAGAAGTGAGATCAACGTCTATGTAAAAGATAAAGAGATTGAGGTGACCACCTTGCCTATACAGGAGGAGATAATCCCGATTTTGAAGCTTTAACATCCACATCTTGAGGGTAAGATGGGAATATCATGGATCGGAGCGCATCAGCTTGCTGATGCTTTTTAAGAAATGCAAGAGCAAGCTCTTGCACTCCATCCCCCTACAATTTTTCCAGGACGGATCTGGGGCGTGGATTAGAAGCTACACAGGGCGTGGGAACCACGCCCCTATAGAAATTCCCTATGCAAACAGAGCTCAGCAGAATAGAAAGAAAATACGTAAAACCAAGATCCTTAAAGATGTCTTTCTCTCTGAGTCTCAAGGAATTTACAAACCTTAAAGAGAGCATGGAAGACGGAAGAAACTCTGATGTGACTCTTTTCATCTTCAAGGAAGGAAAAGTAATCGTCATCTCCAAGCCCTGGTACCCGCCAGGACTCTACAGAGCACCGAGCGGAGGGGTGAGACCTGGAGAGAGCTTAGAGGAAGTCGCTCTAAGAGAGGCTTACGAGGAGACCGGTGCGAAGATAAAACTCCAGAGATATATTTTAAGAATTAAGGTTACCTTTTCACACAATCAAAAAGATGTGATCTGGACTTCACATATATTTACCGCCAAATATCTCTCCGGAAAAATCAAACCAGTCGATACTAAAGAAATAAAAGAAGCTAAACTAATGAGCTTGAAAGAACTTTCTTCTTTGAAACCGCTTTTGTTGAAAACCCGTTTGGGCGGTCTTGCCTACCGGGCTGCTTTGACTGAGAGAGCAATTGAGGAGATAAGGAAACATAGGGGCAATTCATGAATTGCCCCTACAAAAGCCCGAAAGACGGGAGGGGACCCCCGCAGGAGCGGGATTTCGCCAAGCTCAACAAGCCCCTCCCCTACGAAAACGACATAGGGGCGTTCAATTGAACGCCCCTACTTTTTTTACCTGTCTACTGCATACTGTTTGCTGTCTA
>JAUYBY010000019.1 GCA_030692925.1 Candidatus Zixiibacteriota bacterium
ATGTTTGAAATAGGAACACAAAAATTGCGAAGACAGTTTACATAGGAAAAGCAGACCTGCCGATTACAATCGGGTTTATGAAATACAGCCATGGTGGAATTGAACAAATCCGCTCACATTATGGCACATTTTAGAAACAGATATAAAAATGTGCATTATATTTAGACTGTAAAAACAGATTTATAAGAATATGAACTATTTAATAAAAGAACTTTACCGCCATTTATGGAGAACGATCGCAGGTATCAGCGGTTATATTATTGCAGCTCTCTTTATCCTGCTTGTCTTATCGGTTACCAGGACGAATGAAAAGGACTCATTTGGAATACTGAAAGGAACCGGTACACATTTTATAGCATATATTCCCAGCAATGCTTCCTGTTGTGTCAGCTGCACTGGTGAGAGTGCAAACGGCTCACTATTTGCAGAAGGAGTTTATACAATGATGCTGAATAAGGATATAATTAAATCCATTAAAGAAATAAAAGGAGTTAAAGATGCTACCCCATACCTGCTTTATAAATTATACGATGAAAAATATAAAGCTGAAATTTCATTGGGAGGAATTGATACCGGCAGCATAGCTACAAAAAATAATGTTTGTGCAGCAACTAATCTTATTGAAGGTAAGTTTTTATCGGATAAACAAAATGAAATAGTAGCCGAAGAATCATTTGCTGTGGCTCATAGTCTCTCTGTAGGCGATACCTTATATATATATGGAGGGAAAATGATATTGGCAGGGATCATTAATTCCGGAATTAAACCTGGAAAAGCCGACATTTATGCACCTATTGAAGATGTCAGAAGTATCCTGAAATATAAATTGAAATGCATATCACCCGGGTTCGATATGAATATTGTACTCGTTGAAGTTGAAGATGCCCGAATTCAGAAAAGTGTAATCGATCAACTGAAGAAAGAGAAAGGTTATTTATCTGTCTCCAGTTACAACTGCTATGAACCCGCCAGTGAAGTCATGACAATTATCGAAGGAACATCGACTGTGCTCTCCATTCTGATTTTTATCTTTCTTATTATTTTTTCAGCAAAAACGCAATTAACATCACTAATGGAAAGATCCCGGGAGATAGGAATATTAAAATCGCTTGGTTGGTCGAACTCTAAGCTTAGCAGTCAAATCTTATTTAACTCACTTATTCAATCTTTGACCGGCGTGTCGGTTGGAATCTTATTGGGTGTTTTAATAATTCTGTTAATGAATATCTATCAGATCAGGCTTTTTAATCTGATGGAATTTAATTTCCAGTTTAACAGCATACCGGTATTAATCATTCTGTCTTTAATAGGAGGAATAATTGCCAGTCTTTTCCCTATTATTAAATTATACCGGACTAAGGCGGGAGATATGATCAATAATTATTTATAATCCTTATTATAGCAAGATTATGAGCGAATATCAAATTGAATGCATCTCTCTATGTAAGCAGTATATCAGTAATAAACAAAAGGTCATTGCGGTAGAGGACATCAATCTGCACATCAATCAAAATGAGATGGTGATAATTAAAGGGCGCTCCGGTGCTGGCAAATCAACCCTGTTGAACCTTATGTGCGGATTAATAAAACCATCGCATGGTAAAGTAATAATTGGCAACAGTTGCATCAATGAACTTTCTAACGATACTTTAAGCGATTTATTATTAAACCGGATTGGCATTATATTTCAGAGTTTTAATCTTTTGCCAACCTACACTGTGTATGAAAATATTGAGATTGCGCTGGTTCCAAAAGGATTAAACCCCAAAATAGTTAAAGATAATATCATGTCATTCCTTGAGCAATTTAATTTAAAAGACAAAGCGCATTTACTGCCATCGGAGTTAAGTATAGGTCAGCAGCAAAAAGTTGCAATAATAAGAACATTAGTCAAGCAACCGTCCATAATTTTTGCTGATGAACCAACAGGATCTGTGGATGAATAAACAGCCGGGGAAATTATAGCACATATTGTTAATTTAAAAAAGGAGAAACAGGTTACTCTTATTGTGGCTACTCATGGAAATATTATCGAAAAATTTGCCGACAGGATTTTTATTATTGAAAACGGGCGGATAAAAAAATAAAAAACTATAAGCATTCAATACTTTGGAAACACAAATAGTTTTTGTATTAGAAGGGTATTGGTTAAAGATAAGTAGAAGGAACGTTACCTGACATTCTGCCGTTACGTCTCAGATAAAAGAGCAACCCTGACGATTTTCATTCTTGATTTAATTCTTTTCATAACTTTGGAGTCGATAGATTAATATCCATTATCATGCACCATACAAATAAGATGTTCATTGTATCTGAAATGAAAATTTCCGATGTAATTATTGAGAATCCCTACTTAATATTGATGCTGGAGCATTTGGGAATCAATTTGGAAGTTCATGATAAAACTATTGAACAAATTTGCAATGAAAGTAATATTAGTACAGAACTGTTTCTGACAATTGCAAATCTATTCAACGGTTTTAAACCTTTGCCAATAACAGAATATACATCAAATGATATTCAAACCATTATTAAGTATCTGAAAAACAGTCATCAGTACTACATGGAAGAGAAGTATCCACAGATACAGGATTACTTTGAAAAGATTAATAAAATAAATGACCATGCAGAGATTATTATGATCGGGAAATTCTTTGATAAGTATTTCTTGGAAGTAACCGAACATCTGGACTACGAAAACGACGTGGTTTTTCCATACGTACTTGATTTAAATAACCTGCTGACACATAAGAATTCTGATAAGGCCGTAAGCAGCTATTCCGTGACCGAATACAAGAAACATCATGATGACATTGAAGAAAAACTAACCGATTTAAATAACCTGCTCATAAAGTATTTGCCACAAAAGAACGATCAGCAAATAAGACGAAAGCTGTTATTCTGTCTTTTTGAATTAGAGTATGATTTGAAAATTCATTCCCAGATAGAAGAAACTATATTGATCCCCCTGGTTGAAAAAATGGAACATCTTGCAAAAAAAAGAAAATGAGCAAAAAGGTCGACAATATAATTATTGTTGAAACATCCGATATTATCTATGAAGGGATATTCAGTATTCTGACAAATACTGGCCAACCTTACAAAATACATCTGGCAGACAATCTTCGTGAGTTGGAACAATTAAATATAAGAACCAAAGCCGATTTAGTTTTTATTAACCCTGTATTGATACAAAATCAGCTAAAAGATTTTCACTCTTTAAAAAAAGAACTTAATGATACCCGTTGGATTGGGATAGTATATACATATTTTGATCAACAGTTATTATCAATATTTGATGAAATTATTTATATTAATGACACACCGGATAAAATAATTACTTCAGTACAAAAATTCTTTTCTGAACAAAATCCGGGCAATCAGAATCAGCAGCAGAAAACTCTTAGTGAAAGAGAAATCGATGTATTAAAACTATTAGTTTCAGGGAATGCAAATAAAGAAATTGCCGACAAGTTAAATATCAGCACACATACTGTAATATCTCACCGGAAGAAAATCTCCCAGAAAACAGGAATCAAATCAGTTTCAGGTTTAACTATTTATGCTGTTGTAAACAGTATTATCTCTATAAATGATTACCGGGAATAATCTTTTCATACTAACTATTGGGGATAGTCTCATTTAAAAGTCATCATCTTTAGGGATTGTAAGCCTTGCAGGTGAAAAATACTTTTGTGGTGTTAACTATTATAACACTATAAAAGATGAAACGTAAGAAGTATCTAATTCAGAATATAGCCGGAATAGCTGCATTTATACTATTCTCAGCAATTTGTACAGCACAGGAAGGGTATGTAACCACGTATGGCCATGAAGTAGAAAAAGGCGAAACAGAGTTTATGCTCATGATTGACCATACCTCACCATCAAAGATTGACAGAAAGGAAGGGCAGCGCAACTTTTTATCGCAGATGCCCAAAATTGGTTTTAATCCAACCAACCAGTTAGAAGTTGAATTAATGGTGGAAGCATTTCAGGAGTTCGGTACAGGGATTTCTAAATTCACGGGATTCCGGTTTGAGACACGTTACCGTTTATTTAAAAAAGAAGTTTTCCTTAATCCTACAATTTATTTTGAATTTGAAGACCTTGATCCGGAAACAAGATTTAAAATGGAAACCAGTGGTTGGTTAGTCCCACCTTACGAAGTAGAACCAGAAAGCGAATATGAACGTGAAAAAATTCTTGAATCGCGTTTTATTCTTTCACAGAATATTGGGAACTGTAATATTGCTCTTAACTGGATAAATGAAACCGATACCCGAACCGGAGCAACTCCATTTGGATATTCAATTGGGGCAATGTATAAACTGAATTCGCATCCTGAACATGATGGAGATATTTATTCTTGTCCGATGCATCCTGATGTAGTATCCGATAAACCTGGTGAATGTACCAAATGTGGAATGAAACTTACAAAGAAAAATCATAAAAAAGGATTGATGGTCAGCACACTGACTTTTGAATTTTTAGGAGCTTTAGGAGATAATAAAAAAATGGGAATAGTTCCCTGGCGACAAGAACATTATTTTCAGCCCGGTATTATGATGCATCTCCCCAATGGTCTTATGTTAAGCACCGCTTTTGCCATCGGACTTACAGATGCCAGTGATGATTTAGTACGTATAATGTTGATGAAAATGTTCTAATCAATTACACTACTGGCAGTTTACTTCAATCCCAAAAGGATTTGTTATCCTTTTTGAGGACGCTGAATTCAACGGAATCGACGAAAATGATTTAATAAACCTTTATAGACAATTAAGTGAAATAACAAGAATTAAACTCCCAAAGGAAATTTATCCCGAACAAAATCTTAGCAATATTTTAAGTGAGTACTACCTTAATAAAAGCTATTCAAAACATATTATTCATGGATTACTTAAAGCATTAATTGGGAAAATATTACAATCTTCTGAAGTTAATTCACCCCAACTTAACTGTTAATTTATCCATTTTCAATAAGTTTCAATACTTCCTCCTTACAGATTGTCCCAGACTTCACAAAGTAAAAGACTACGCGAATCTATTAAATATAACACCCCAGAATCTAAATACAATCTGCCGGAAACAGGCAAATGAGAATGCAAGAGAGTATCTCGTTCTGAATTAGGTTGACAGTTTTGTGCTGACAGACAAAAAAATGCAAATAAAAAGCTATCTTTGACACCGTGAAAATTTTATCCTTCATACTTGTATTATATGTTTTGCTGCTTTCGGTAAAACCTTGCTGTGCTGACGACATATGTACAGAAATCAATCATTCAGCCAGGTCAGAGCAGACAAACAACCACCAACAGGACAATGACTGCAAAGGCGCTTGTTCTCCTTTTTTCACCTGTGGAACTTGTACAGGTTTTAATTTCCCGATACTTCCGTTTTCATTGATACCGCAGGCAACTATATTAGCTACACTAGTTTCAATTAACCATTCTTCATATTCTTCGGAGTTTCTTTACTCTATCTGGCAACCGCCAAAAATCTGTTAATGTTTTTGTGGATTCTCCACTAATTATTTTCCGGGAGTGCAATACACTGCCAATCATCAATTATAAAACATTAACAAATTTATCAGCAATGAAAAAATTCATTATGTTGCTTTTTGCAACTTTCAGTATAACGGCTGTATTCAGTCAAAATGCTTTCAAAGTTATCATCAAAGACAGTGAAACAAAAGAACCTCTTTTCGGTGCAACTGGTGTTGTGCCAGGAACAACAATTGGCGCAGCTTCCGACATAAACGGAATTATAGAAATCAAAAATATTCCAGATGGAAAATACGTTATTGTTTTTAGTTTTGTCGGTTATAAACAGATTACGGGCACGTATGATTTTCCTATGACAACCTCTGAACTTCAAACAATCTTTATGGAAAGTGAAACCGAAGAAATGGAAGAAGTTATCATTTCTTCAACACGGAGTACCAGAAGTATTGAAAATATTCCAACCCGGGCTGAATTTATTGCGGGAGAGGAACTCGCAGAAAAAGGAAATATGAAACCGGGGGATATCCGGATGATGCTTAACGAAAGCACAGGCATTCAAACGCAACAAACCTCAGCAACATCTTACAATTCCAGCATACGAATTCAAGGGCTTGATGGGAAATATACACAGATTTTAAAAGACGGAATCCCCTTGTATTCAGGATTCTCAGGCGGATTAAGCTTATTACAAATAGTCCCGCTTGATTTAAAACAAGTTGAGGTAATTAAAGGAGCTACATCAACACTTTATGGAGGAGGCGCTATTGCCGGTCTGGTAAACCTCATTTCAAAAACACCAAAGGAAAAAAGAGAATTAAGCTTTCTGCTTAACGTGACCTCTGCATCAGGCCTTGATGCCAGTGGATTTTATTCCCAGAAATTTAAGAACGTGGGGACTACTATTTTTACTTCATATAATTTTGGTACTCCATATGATCCTGCGAAAACAGGTCTGACTGCAATTCCAAAATTTAATCGTATTACAATAAACCCGAAGTTGTTTTTTTACTTCAATGAGATGACGGTTTTAAATGTTGGTTTCAACAGTACAGTTGAGGACCGGATCGGAGGAGATATAGAATTTATTAAGGGCAAAATAGACAGCTTACATTCATATTTTGAGAATAATAAAACAAATCGTTTTAGTACTCAGGTAGGGCTTGACCATAAACTTAATAATATATCAAAGATATCATTAAAAAACAGCCTGAGTTACTATGACAGAACCATCAAATTGCCCGATTTCAAATTTTCAGGCGTTCAGTATTCTTCTTTCAGTGAGGCAAACTACAATTTCGAAGGAGACAAGTATGAATGGGTAGCTGGCTTGAATTTATGGACAGACAAATTTTCTCAAATAAAGACAGATACATCTAAGGTAGTTGACTATAACCACACAACCTTTGGAGTATTTGTTCAAAACACATGGAATGCTACCGGAAATTTCACTGTTGAGACTGGCTTTCGCGGTGACTATCAGAATGAATACGGATTCTTTGCTCTTCCGAGAATATCTGCACTTCTGAAAGTGAATAAAAAACTAACTACACGAATTGGAGGTGGTTTGGGTTATAAAACACCTACCGTTTTTACCGAAGATGCAGAAAGAATTCAGTTCAGAAACGTCCTGCCGATTGATGTTTCAAATACAAAGGCTGAAAAATCCATTGGTGCAAATCTTGATGTCAATTATAATACTCAGGTCACTGAAAAAACATTTATAACCATTAATACATTGTTCTTCTACACACAGGTTAAGAACCCTCTTATTTTAAAGTCAACAATCACAGGTATGTATGCCTTCCAACAACCAAAAGGGTACATAGACACCAAAGGAATTGAAACAAATATTAAACTAACTTACAGTAATTATAAACTTTTCATTGGCTACACATTAGCGGATGTAAAACAGCATTACAATAACAAGACAACTGCTTTCCCATTAGTTGCAAGACACCGTCTGAATAATGTTTTGATGTATGAAATTGAAGATAAATTAAAAATCGGTTTGGAAGCATATTATTTCAGTTCGCAAAAATTAAATGATGGGACTACAGGCAAAGAATACTGGATTTGCGGCTTAATGATCGAAAAACTATGGGATCATTTCTCCCTTTTCATTAATTTTGAAAACCTCCTCGATGCAAGGCAGACAAAATTTGACATCATTTATACCGGGACAATTACCAATCCGGTTTTCAGGGACATCTATGCCCCCGTGGACGGTTTTGTAATTAATGGGGGACTGAAACTTAAACTTTGGTGACAGAAAGAAAAAAGGCCACAAAACATAGAAATTACAAATGATGATTCAATGTCGTTTAGTTAAGAAGATATATTAATACAATTATAGAAAAAGTTCTTTGAAAAAGCTGAATTTTGGTGATTATTATTAACTTAGGGGTATAATAACAGTACTTCATGTGAAGCTATTGGAAAAGTAAAATTTCGTGAAAAATCAGTTTATAACATAACCAAAACCATTGAAAATGAAGAATATAACTGCCGGTCAAAAGACGGCTTTACAGGGGTATTCTCTCGTGATCGAAAATTAAATTTCAAAACGACAGTAGTGTTCATTTCAAGAGGTGTAAAAAGTTCCCTTCAAATGGAGTTGGATTCATTTTATAAAGAGGTAACTGGCGGTGAATTTAATATCAGGGAAGTTACTAAAGGAGCTTTCACCCAAGCTCGTTCCAAGCTTAGCCACGAAGTTTTTATCAAGTTAAACGAAAGTGTAAATAATACTTTCTACTCTGAAGCACCTTATCTTGTATGGAATAACATGCGTTTATTGTCGGTTGATGGTACAAGGCTGGTTTTGCCAAACCACAAAAGTGTTATAGAAGAGTTTGGAGAACATGGTTTTGGTCCTAATGCAGATAGCAAACGATCACTGGCGATGGGTTCGTTTTTATATGACCCGATTAATATGCTTACCCTGGACTCCCATATAACTTCCTATGCATCAAGCGAAAGGGAACTGCTGTTTAAGCACTTTGAAAAAGTGCAAAAAGGTGATTTGTTGTTGCTCGATAGGGGTTATCCAAGTATAGCTCTGATATTTTTACTCAAGGCCAAGGGTATTCAGTTTTGCATGAGGATGAAAGAAAACTGGTGGCTCAATGTAAAAGAATTTTTGGAGAGTGGCAGAAAGCAACAGGTTTTATCATTCCGTTTGCCCAAAAAGGACAGGGAACTGTTAAAAGATTACCCTGAGATGTTTGAAAAGGTAATAAAATGCCGTCTTGTTAGTGTTGTACTACCCAATGGCGAAAAAGAAATACTTTGTACATCATTAATGGATAGTCAGAAATATTCGGTAGAGGATATTGCCGAGCTTTATCACTACAGGTGGAATGAAGAAGAAGGTTACAAACTCTTTAAAGCAAGGATGGAGGTAGAAAACTTCTCTGGAAAAACGGCCTTGGCCGTGAAGCAGAATTTTTTTGCCAAAGTATTTATCATGAGTCTGTGTGCAAACCTGGCCTTCCCAATTGAAGAAAAAGTAAAAAAGGAATATGAACGAGAGAAGGATATAAAACATCCGCAAAAAATAAATCGGACTAATGCATTATTGATGACAAGAGAAATATGCATAGGACTATTTTTTAAGAACCTGATAAAGAAAGCCTTAAAGGCATTTGATGAAATTGTCAAGAGTACACGGGAAATAATAAGACCGAATAGAAAGAATGTAAGAAAACAACACCAAAAAAAGCTTTATCACATGAACTATAAAAGATTATAGCTTAACTAAACGACATTGACTCACTATTACGAACAAGATAGTTTTTTAGTTAAAATTGCTTAACCTTAATGACAGGCATGTTAAAACAGTATGATTTCTGAAAAAGAAGGTTAAAATTACAAATAGCAAGTACCAAACAGATTGGGAATGAAAATGGAAATTAACTTATACCCGATTCCGAGGTTTATTCTTTAATCAGCTTAAGTGACTTTCGAAAATTTTTATTAAAAACGCTGATGACATAAACACCTCTGGGCAGGGTATTTGTATATTATCGATTTCCCTGCTGTAAAACGAACAATATCAAAACAATTAATATTTAAACTTTATGACTAAAAAGATTCAATTAACCTCTACTATAATATGTCCTCAGTGCGGGTTTAAAAAAGAAGAGACCATGCCGACTGATTCATGTCAGTTTTTCTATGAATGTTCGAAATGTAAAACTCTTTTAAAACCCGTAGCAGGTGATTGTTGTGTGTATTGTTCCTACGGGTCAGTTCCATGCCCACCAGTGCAAATGGGCAAAAGTTGTTGTTAACGAAGGCATATTCAAGCTAAGTAATCAGATAATATCTTATACAATAATACCTACGTGCTGCGAAATCCCACCCCACATACTTCGGGGCTTGTATGGTATTTTGCAGAACTCTCCAGCCCATCCTTATATTGCTTTTCTGCCACACTTTTTGCATTCCCTCGCACTGTAAAAATCGTTTTTTTTATTATTATAGTGGTGCCATGGGTTGTGGGTTTAGGTTATCTACTCACATAACTTACCACAACCTCTGATTTTTGCACAGAGTATACTTTAAATCCCCTATTTTTCAGCATATCTATTATAGGAGCCGGAATAAACGGAGTGTGCAACTCAAATATTTCACCGGTCTGCAGTTGATGGGTCAGTCCAAGTATATCGCTCATTGGGCTTCCCCCGGCATTTATAATTGGAGAAGCATCAAACCTTTGGCTCACCTTTGCAGCATCGAACCAATCGGGTGGTGATACTAAAATATATTGGCTATTCTCTGTTTCTTCGTTGAAAGCGGCCTGTCCGACTTCCTTTCTCAGACGGTTCACCAACTCATCTACTTTTAATCCGCCAATAATGGCAGCCTGTTGCAACGATGCTATGCGGGCAACCGTTTTCCGTAAAATTGGGTTTTTGAGTTTTGCAAACGATGGGGATAATTCCAACAAAACATTTTCTAATTGTGGAAAAGCATCTAACAGCTCTCCCACTTTTGTTTTTGGTGATATGATTAGTTTTTTTTCGCTCATTGTTTTTACTTTTTCGTGTACGACAAAAGGCGTTGTTCACCTTCGAGTTTGCGCAGGTGAGTTAGGTCTTGCGTATATTCGATTGTTCCAAGGTATTCACCTTCTTTGCCCCACATAGCAAAGTATTCGATGTAGATAAAACGACCCTTCATGGTAATCCAGAATGCAGCGCTATTTTCCTTTCCACTTTTAAAATCGCTTAAAATTTGGTCAACCACATGAACGCTTGAAGGTGGATGGCAATTACGCACATCGCGGCCAAGTATGGCCCGGTTACGGGTAAAAATGCGATCGGGGCCAAGACTGAAAAACTTCACTTTATCATCTTTATCTACGAATGTAATTTCAATAGGAAGCGTTTTAAACAAGGACTCCATCTCACCTATACTAAAGCTTCCAGTAGTGAGCTGGATTGAATTTTTTGTATTATAAATAACCTCACTTGTGGTAATGCCTTCTGGTTTCCAATCATCTAAGGGGTCGTAGAGACAATATCCAAACTCCATAGTTTGTTGATATATGGCATACCAATCGTCGTCGGTAAGCTTATCCATACACATAGGCAGGAGGATTTCATCTTCTTTCATAATCATATCAGGAATTGCTCTTATTGCCGGATATAAAACCATTTCAGTAACTGTTTTGGCTTCTTCAACAGAGATGCTTCCGGAAGCAGAAACTACTTCTATCGCAGCTTTTAACTTTTCCCTCGTTTCATCATGTTTGCCCCACATCACTTTAGGGGGACCGGTAATTTCGTACTTTTCAAGGAAAGGAAACAACAGGTATTCTTTACGTTTGTAATGCTTGTCAACATCCATTAGCTCATTAAAACGGGCATGGAGTTTAAGGAATAGCTCTTTAACTTGCCCTTCCTCTAAAGTTGAAACCTGCCCAAGCAATTGCTCAATAGCATCAACCAATTTTTCAAGTTCCCTGTTTTCTTTCTTGAAGGTATCAACAGGGTGTCCCGGAGGAACAGGTTTTGCCCCACTTTGGTCAATATGCCCATCAAGTACCATCGTGTGTATATCACAAAATTTAAGAACTTCTTCTTCAGATAATCCTTCAGTAATAAGTTCTTGTTCTACTTCCACAACTTCATCGTAAGGTATATTCCTTAGGAGTTCTACCAAACGTTTACGCACTAAGTCAGGGGCTTCGCCCTGGTGAAGCTGCAAAATCATGTGTTTGAGAAGCTCTTTACGCTTCTGTGAATTGTTTATAATTTCGCTCATATTTTTTTTATTTACTACCAATAAATTTAAGTAATACTCAAAAACTATCTCAATTAATACGGATTTTAAAATACTTATATCCTTGCCAATGCAAGAAAAACTGCATGCAATGAAATAGTCAGGATAAGATATAGATTTCTAGCCTTTTCGGGTTTTAGGTTAAAATAACGATATTTAATGGAATTGTCCCGACAGGCTGCAAGGCAATCGCCGCAGAGTGTACAACTGAAATTCGGCTTTTTATTTCGAACATCCTGAATGTTCAAAGCATCGTATTTGCAAAAACTTGTGCATTTCATGCACAGGTTGCAGGAATTATCAATGTCCAAACGGAAAGGATTAACAGGCTTTAACATATTCACTACCGTTCCAATAGGACAGTATAGAATACAATGTACCATTTTTCGCTTTTTACGCGAATAACAGATTATGACAACTATTCCTATCAAACCAAACCCGACAGCAATGAGGGTAGCGATTAAAATTGGTACATTAAACCAACGAAGCAAAAGCGTGCCAGCAATTACCACCAATATGAGAGTTGTTTTTATTGCTTTTTTGTTCTTAAAAACTCCCCTCTCTGTCTTTCGTATTGAAGCAATATTATCGAATGCACCAAAATAACAAAGCTGGCTGCACCATGCTGACCCTGTTAAAACTATCGTACTTAGAAATAAAATAGTCATCATTGACAAATGCCCCCTGTAAAGTGGCCCGGCCAAAATCATCATAGGAATTGGCAGGTGCAGTTTCCCGGTCATTAAAAACTTATCTACTCCCAATAAGCCTATAATAAGTTGGCTAAAAAACACAAAAGAAAAAATTGTCCAGGTAATCCTACGCCACTTGGGTACATTCAATGGGATTTGCATTTTGTAAGCAACAAACGCGCCATAAAAAGCTATTACAGTTATTTCGAACCACCCTCCCCCGCTGATAAACCTTTCCAAGAGAATTATCGGGTGGTAGGTCAACTTTAACTGTACCAAAGCCAATATGGAAAAGGTGAAGAGAAATACTTCTAAAGGTAACTTGTACTGTCCAGCCTTTTGTTTCTCGGATTTTTCAGAAATTATAGCCATCCTAATAATATTTTTAAGGCAAAATTATCTACTTAGCGTATTTCTTAGCAAGTGATTGTATGGTTTCCGTAGATACCAGAGTGTTAATTGCGTCCCTTATAGGGGCATATAGTTCGTGCAAAGCGCAAGGATCGTTTGCGTCGCAGTGTTTGAGTCCAAATCCACACCCAGAAATTTTTTTGTCACCTTCAGTTGAAACAATTAAATCTTTAATCGGAAGGTCAGGTTTATCTTTTTCAAAATAAAACCCTCCGCCCTTCCCTTTGAGCGATTCAACAAACCCATTTCTGGCCATTCGCTGCAATATTTTGGCCGTATAAAATGGAGGGGCATCTATTTCTTTGGCTATTTCTGTTACCCCGGGTTTTCTTCCACTCAGGTTTTGAAGCTGAATGTAAACCAGTCCCCTTAGTGCATATTCTGTCTCTTTATTGAACATGGCGATAATTGTTTCGTGTACTTTTTTATTAGGACAAAGATAATTAGAATTTTATTAAATTACTAAAAGACCATTTTGTCTTTTATAATAAAAATACATACATTTGCGTCTGTAAATTTTAATACCATAATATATGTCAATAAATATAGAATACAACAAAATTACAATCGGTGAAATAGTTGCTGCCGATTTCAGAGCTGCTGAAATCTTCAAAAAGGAAGGAATTGATTTCTGTTGTGGAGGCAAGAAAAGCCTTGACAGTGCTTCCAATGAGAAAGCGATTGACCCATCCTTGCTTATGAAGCAATTAAAAGAACTTAAAAATATACCGGTAAGTCAAACTCAAAGCTTTAACGATTGGGAATTGAGTTTTCTGGCAGATTATATTGTAAATATTCACCACAAGTATGTTCTTAAATCGTTACCGGAATTGGTTTTTTACACACAAAAAATCGCCTCGGTGCATGGTTTACACCATCCAGAACTTATTGAGGTTGCTGACTTATTTGGAAAAATAAACGCTGAACTTTT
>JAUYBY010000027.1 GCA_030692925.1 Candidatus Zixiibacteriota bacterium
AAAGTAGAGCAAAAAAGAAACCTTTTGGAGGTCTATCACGATTCAAAACTAATCAAAACTGTTACCTGTGTCAGTTGATTGATCTGTAACCTATGCTACTTGATAATACACTGAAGCCTTGCGATGGGTGGCACCCTCAAACTTGTTTTGAGGGTGTGGGAAACATAATTTGGATATGTGGAGTGCAATAGCTTGCTATTGCAGAATACATCCCCAAACGAGTTTGGGGATGGCACCCGGCGTCCCGCCGGGTCGTCCCTACACAGGACATAAATATGAAAAAGAAGACGGCAGTTGTAGCTCTGGGTGGTAATGCCATTACCCGGCAGGAAGAAGAGGATACTATTCCTCATCAGTTCAGGAACACGACCCAGAGTCTCTCTGGTGTGGCTGAGCTGGTCAAGGACGGTTACAATTTAGCCATCACTCACGGAAATGGTCCCCAGGTGGGGAATGTCATTTACAGAGTCGAATTAGCCCGTGGCAAAGCACCATATCTTCCGATCCAGATCTGCGTGGCGGATACTGAAGGCGGAATGGGATATATGATCGAACAATGCCTGAGGAATAAATTGAAGCAGGAAAATATCACAAGAGAAGTAGTGACAGTTGTCACTCAGGTAGTCGTGAATAAGGATGATCCCTCCATCAAGAATCCTTCGAAATTCATCGGGCAGTTCTATTCCGAAGAAGAGGCTGAGAATTTTACTAAAGAGAGAGGCTGGATTGTAAAAAAGGATTCAAATAGAGGGTGGAGAAGGGTGGTTCCTTCGCCCATTCCTCTGGAGATAGTGGAAAAAGATTCTATCAAAGTTTTAGTCGAAAATGGGGTGATAGTCATAGCCGCAGGTGGTGGTGGGGTTCCTGTTTGCAGAAAAGAAGATGGGACTTTGGAAGGATTGGATGGAGTTATAGACAAAGATAGAGCCTCAGCGGTCTTAGCCAGGGATATAGGTGCGGAATTACTCCTTATATTAACTGAGGTGGAAAAAGTGGCATTGAATTACGACACGCCTTATCAGAAGGATTTGGACAAAATCACATTGGAGCAGGCAAGAGAATATTTGAAAGAAGGACATTTCCCAGAAGGGAGTATGGGACCTAAAATCGAGTCTGCAATTCAGTTCCTGGAAGCAGGGGGAAAAGAAGTAATTATCACCTCAATCGCTAAGGTTCATGAATCGGTGAAAAGAAAAGCGGGGACCAGGATAACTAAATAAAAAAAATGACGGATGACGAATTTCGAATGACGGATAAAAACAAAAAAAAGCTTAGGGGTGGAGCTTGCCTCCATCGGCATATATTGGTTAAAAGGAAAATGGAAGAAGGAAGAAGGAAAATAAAAAAGCAATGACGGATGACGGATGGCGAATAACGGATAAAAACTGTAGGGGCGATCCGCCGCAGGCGGCCTCGCCCAAGATGTAAGGCAAGGCTTCAGCCTTGCTTTGTTTTTTTACACAAGAGGGCTTGAGAAATCAAGCCCCTACAAAAAAATGTAGGGGTTCGATTTATCGAACCCAAAACTAGTATACATGACGATGGTAAGAATTCTAAAAAGAATTATTCAATTATTGATGTTTTCAGTATTATGCCTCCTGGTTAGCTATTCCATTCTTCTGGCGCAGGCTCTAAAAACCGAAAAACTTTCTGAAGCTGATTATACCGCTCTAAAGGTCTGCGAGGGGGTCATCCAGTTGTTCAAACAGTTCCCGGATTCGGTCTGGCCCGGATATAATCTGGCTCAGAGGCCCTTTATAGTCTATATACCGGATAGATGGGCGCTGTTATTCAACTACTCGAAAGAAACCGATGATTTCACCTCTTACCCAACAGATTGGCCAGATTTAGGAACTCAAGTTCTATTTCATTCCGGTCAGTACAAGGACCTGGCTGGACAGTTAGTTTTCGATTTTCCGATTGATACTCTAAAGGCGGCAGCGGTTCCCCTTACAGGGAAATCTGAAGTTGAGCTTTTCGCCTTCATCGTCCACGAGGTTTTCCACCAGTATCAGGGAAGCGCATTTGGCGAGATACCCTGGGAGCGAGAGGAGAAATACCCGATTCAGGATAGCCAGAATACAGCTCTGGCTTATCTGGAGATGCGGCTGTTGATGGATGCACTGCGCGCCTCAGAAAGAGGCGAAATGAAGAAGTGTTCAGGGTTTGTCAAGCAGTTCGTCGCAGTAAGAAGTTACCGCTGGCAAAAAGGAGACCCTTTTGTAGCAAAATATGAACAAGGGCAGGAGATAAACGAAGGAACCGCAAAGTTTACTGAGCTGAGAAGTATTGCTCTGGTTAAGGAGTTGGAATATAAATCCTCACTTGCCGGGCTGACTAACCCTCTGTCTGAAGATTTCTCTCCTATTCTGATGCCGGAGTATCTTCTGGCAGATTTTCAGGCGCGGATAACTGATAGCTCAGTTTCGCCTGAGGATATGCCTCGCAACCGAATTTACCCAGTCGGGGCGACACATGGGTTTTTGTTAGATTATTTCAAGATCAACTGGAAAAAGAAGGCTCAGCAGGCGGGATATAAGTTCAGCTTTGCCCAGCTTTTCAGCGAATACTTAGGAGTCAAGAAAAGCCAGGTGGAAAAATTGGTGAAAAAGGCAAAAAAGGAATACGGTTATGAACGGGTTTTAGCTTCAACTGATAAGTTGATCCAGGAATATCTCGACGGGTTTAATAAAGAATTGGAATCATTTGAAGCCCAGCCCGGATACCGCATAGAGATAGAGCTCAATACCAATGGTCTCAGCCGCTCCCGGTCTTCCTATGCCAAAAACTGGGTCGTAGACAAGGGTACCCGTGAACTGCGCAGCCATTACAACGTCTATGTCCTGAAGAACAGCCTCCTTAATCTGCAGTTGCACGATATTGGAGTATATGAACAGAACAACTGGGATGCCAGGGTAAAAAAGGTTGCCTTCTTCGTGCCGGAGTTTGGTTCAATTACACTGGACGAGCAGCCGGTTACACTAACAGAAGGAACTCAGGTCAGGTTTAAGAAAATGGAAGTGAACGGAAATACCTGGAAGTTCACCTGTGCAAAAGAGGGAACTATAGAAATTTCTGATAACAAGGTGAAGGTAAATCTGCTCCAATAAAGAAAGAGGAAAATGGAAGACGAAAGAAGGAAAATAAAAAATAATGACGGATAAAAAATAACCTCACCCTTGCCCTCTCCTCTACGAGCCGTAAAGCATTTATCGGCTTGGAAAGGAGAGAGAATGTAGGGCAAGGCTTCAGTCTTGCTTGTTTGAAGTTGGTTCGGGAATTGGTTTTCCTGAATTATTGTCGAGGTTTTATGGGAATTGATCAAAAAAAAGTGAAATGAAAAAAGAAAAAAAATCACATAAACCGATCAAGATAAGACAGAGGAAAATTTCTTTAACTCACTCTGATGCCAAACCTTCTGAGGTAACAGAGGATTACTGGGTTTATGCGACAAGAAAAGTGGGTAAATATCCCGAATCGACACTTAGAAGTGGAAAATGGCTTGTTTTTGTTGAGTCCGAAAATGTAGATAAAGTATGGGCTAAAATACAGAAAGCTGTAGAAGAAGGAAAATTGGGAGGTAGTGCAAAAGTTGCGACAGCGAAGTCTAATTCATTGGCTGGAAAGTCGAAAGTAAAAGTTATTTGTGTCTACACTTACGATTGGGCTGATGAAAAAGACGTAAAAAGAATTCGAGAGGAACTCAGAAAACTCTGCATAAAGAATAAAATACCTTACAAAACAGATGAAGATACACTAAGCGGTAAATATAAAAGAACAGGATACAAGAAGATAAGTAAGTACTATGAATGATTTGGTAATAATGATGAGGGGATTATCCCTAACGATCCACCTGTCGTTCTGATCCCGCCAAAGACGGGGAAGAATCTATATCTGCCTAAATTGGATTCTTCGGTCACTTCGTTCCCTCAGAATGACAATCGAGTTAAGAAGACATGTCCAGATTGAAAGATATAATCATAGATGAAATCCTCAAGCAGGGTAAGATCTACGAGGTGGGTGGGGTGGTGAGGGATAGGATTATCTCCCCGGTTCTGAAGGATCAGGAAACTGACTATTTAGTCTGCGGTATCCCGATGGATGAGCTGATCTCTCTTCTTTCAAAATTCGGCAAAGTCGATCTGGTGGGGAAATCTTTCGGGGTGATAAAGTTCATGCCATTTAAGAAATTTTCAGAAAAGGAAGAACAGAAAACCTTCGATATCGCTCTTCCCCGTAAAGAATACAGCACCGGAGTTGGGCATAAGGATTTCAAAGTGGAGTTTGACCATAATCTCAAAGTGGAAGACGACTTGTATAGAAGGGATTTCACCATTAATGCGATGGCTTATGATCTCAAATCTAAAAAGCTGATTGACCCTCTTGACGGGAAAAAGGACATAAAAAACAGGCTCATCCGGATTACCAATTCGGATTCTTTCAAGGATGATCCTTTGAGGATGCTCAGAGGGGTTCAGTTTGCGGCAAGGTTTGAATTTGAGATCGAAAAGGGTACTTATAAAAGTCTGATGGAAAATGCAGGTCTGATCAAAACCATTTCTCCAGAGAGGATTCAGGAAGAGTTGAACAAGCTTTTGACCAGGGCAAAGCGTCCCTCAATCGGGTTCAGGCTGATGCATAAAACCGGACTGTTGAAAGAGATTCTACCAGAGTTAGAAGCCTGCGTTGGGGTGGAGCAGCCAGGCGGTTATCACAAGTATGACGTTTTCGAACATTCGCTGGAGACAGTTGACAACGCGTCTATGGATTTGGTTATCCGCCTAGCTTCTCTTTTTCACGATATCTTCAAACCCCAGGCAAGGGAATTGACTCCAGAGGGAGCCACATTCTACGGTCACGAGAAAAAGGGAGCAAGGGTTACAAAACATATTCTTCAAAGGCTGAGATATTCGAATGAGATTATTGCAATAGTTACCCTTTTGGTGGACAAACATATGTTCGCAATGGGAGTGACGGATAAAGGGCTGAGGAGATTAATTCGTAAAATTACACCTGAACATATCTTTGAGCTTTTAGAAGTTAGAAGGGCAGATATCATTGCCCAGGGAAAGGGCGGTGATAGAAAGGATGTGGATGAATTTGAAAAATGGATTAAAGAAGAGTTAGAGAGAGAACCGCCTTTCAGCGTGAAGGATTTGAAGATAAACGGGGATATTATTATGGAAAAATTCGGACTTTCACCCGGACCCATTATTGGAAAGGTTTTGAACCACCTTTTAGAAAAGGTCTTAGATGAGCCGGAGTTTAATCAAGAAGATTTGCTCTTAAAAGAGGCGGAGGAGTTTTTGAAAAGACATTCGCATCCAGAATTGTGAAATGAGAAAATCACACTGTTTTTTTGCATTGACAATTGACTACAAAATGTATACAATTGACTACAAAATGTATACAAAAGGGAATTATGATCGATAAACTCTTTTCTTCAAAAACCCGCGTTGAGATATTGAAATTGCTTTTGTTCAATCCAGAAGATAGCCTCTATTTAAGGCAAATCTCTGGACTTTCACATCGACCTATAAGAGCAGTTCAAAGAGAGGTTGAAAAGCTTCACTCTCTCGGCATTATTAAGAAAACCATTCAAGGGAATCGGACTTATTATCAGGCGAACAGAGACTGTCCCATCTTTGAGGAGTTGAAGGCGATCTTTTTAAAAAGTGTTGGGATCGCAGAAGCTCTTAAAAAGAACTTAAAAAAAGTTGGAGACATTGAAGTTGCTTTTATCTATGGATCTTATGCTAAAGGGGGGGAAAGTTTATTAAGCGATATCGATGTCATGGTCATCGGGAATATCACCGCAAAGGAGCTTTCAACCTCCCTTTCAAAACCTAAAAGAGAATTGGGTAGAGTAATTAATTATGGCGTTTTTACTTCCAAGGAATTCAAAGAAAGGATAAACCAGAAGGATCACTTTTTGAATTCCGTCCTCAGTAGTAAAAAGATATTTATTATCGGAAATGAGAATGAGCTTAAAAAGATTATTAGATCAGGGTAAATTAAAATCTCATAAAACATCTAAAAAGGAAATCAGTGATTTATTTGGACTTGCCAAGAGGGATATATGCGATTCACAAGTTGAAGGACTTTCTACAGATAGGAAATTTGCCACTGCTTATAATGCAATCCTACAGTTAGCCACAATTCTCGTCTACGCTAAAGGGTATCAACCCCACGGTGTGGGGCACCACTTCACTGTGTTTCAGGCAATGAAGGGAATCTTGGGCAAAGAGTATTATGGTTTATCTGATTATTTTGACTCTTGCAGAGCTAAAAGAAACATAACCGACTACGATTATGCAGGCGGAATTTCGGAGACAGAAGCAGAGGAATTGATTGGAGAAGTAAAAGAGTTTATGAAAGTTGTTATTAGATGGATAAAAACAAATTATCGAAACCTGTTAGCTGGCCAAAATAAGAGTTCATGATCTTCAGATTCGGGAAGAACCTGTATAGTTCGACAAGCTCACTATCCTGAGCGAAGCCGAAGGATAGATTTTTTTCTTATTGTAAGAAGAAAAGCTCTTGAAAGGGGCAGAGGATTTTTTGAGGAAGCATAAGTTTTTGTAGTTGCCCAATTTATTGGGAATTTGTCGAGCAAGGTGCCCGACCTACGAGGCTAAAAAATAATACTGTAAGACAAGCATTTAGATTCAGAGAAGCTACTCTATGAAAATTGTGCTTTCAATAATTGGGTGGGCGGCGTGGGTATTTTGTGCCTATATGGCATTAACCGTTGCTTATAATTGTCGAAGACTGGTTCGTAATGGACAATCTTTTCAATGGGCTACCGCTATCCAGTCATTCTTTTTCTGGATTATTGCTATTGTTTTTATTTTTGCCCCTTTGAATAAACTCCATATTTTGTGGTTGTTGCCAATCTGTTTTTTTGGTACTGGCTATTTAGTTCTTGTTGGAGTGCCTATTCTCTCACCGGTAATCCTCTTTTTTACTCAAATTTTTATGATATTAGTACTATTCGGAGCAGGTGCTTCGGCTCAAAGATCAGCGCTCTTTTGGGAAAGCCTTTTAGAGGGGATGGATAAGGATGACGAAGATGTAAAAGAATTCAAGCAGGGGGTAGCAAGCTGTCTAATACCTGATAAAATCAGCCCAGATAAATTTAGAGCAAACAATTTGTTGCTTTCCACTCGTGGGATACCTCAACTACTAGACAGAAATGAGCAACTTAGTCCAACACCATCTTTGAAAAGATTCTACCTTATAAGCGATCGTCCAATGGGATATCCTCAGTGGTTTATCGCAGCATATCCAGATGTTGTAAGCTGGGTTGCCGATAACATAGAGCAAGAAGAGAGCATCCTACATAATATATTTGGCAACATGAGCGATGACGAATTACTGACAGGGAAGCGACGGACTAAAGTTAAGTATCTTCGCATTTTGATTGACACCTATCTGAAGGAGACTGGACTCCCCCTGGAATGTAGTGAATAGGTTTTACTCGATGAATCGAGCGACTACATGGCTATTTCCCTCTCCCCCTAGTGGGAGAGGGCTTCGGAGAGGGGGATTTGCATAAGATAATAGAGACGCATTCAATCCGTCTCTATTTTTTTGGCAATAAATTTCATTTGCAATTTTGTTCCGGTTATATTATATAATTATTCTTGTGAAAAAAATAACTTGTCTCAAAGGAGTAATAGATGAAAATTCACGAATATCAGGCGAAGGAGATTTTCAGGAAATATGGAATTCCGGTGCCGCCGGGAGAGATGGCTACGACTCCGGATCAGGCAAAAGAAATTGCTCAGAAAATCGGCAAACCGGTGATGATTAAGGCTCAGGTGCATGTAGGTGGTAGGGGAAAAGCTGGCGGTATAAAATCTGCAGAGAATCCGGATGAGGCTTACCAGAAGGCTAAAAATATCTTGGGAATGGATATCAAGGGACTGAAGGTCAAAAAAGTTCTGGTAACAGAAAGCAAGGAGATTTCCTCTGAAGCGTATATAGGTATAATCGTTGACCGCAGAACCAAAAAACCGGTGATGATGGTTTCTCCTGCAGGTGGTATTGACATTGAAGAAGTCGCTAAAAATACGCCGGAAAAGATTTTCAAGTTAGAAGTTGATCCGCTTTTAGGCTTACAATCATATCAAGCACGCAACTTAGCCTTCAAGCTTTATGCCAATCCAAAAACCTGTAACCAGACTGTTCCGGTGATAATGAAGCTGTATCAGGCTTTCTGGAAGGAGGATTGCTCTTTAGCCGAGATTAATCCTTTTATCACCACGCCTAAAGGTGAGGTCTGGGCGTTAGATGCCAAGATAAATATAGATGATAACGGATTGGAAAGACATCCGGAGATAGAAGCGATGAGGGATTTGGATTCAGAAGAGCCGGGTGAAAATGAAGCCAGGAAGATGGGTCTATCTTTTGTGAAATTAGATGGGAATATCGGATGTGTGGTCAACGGAGCCGGTCTGGCTATGGCGACGATGGATTTAGTAAAGCATTTCGGGGCAGAGCCGGCAAATTTCTTAGATATCGGAGGAAGCTCTAATCCTGAAAAAGTGATGACCGCAATGAGGATTATCACCAGAGACCCGAACGTGAAAGCTATTCTTTTCAACATCTTTGGCGGGATAACCAGATGTGATGACGTGGCAAATGGAATCGTAGCCGCTCTCAAGGAGTTTAAGCCCAAAGTGCCCATTGTGGTCCGGCTGACTGGCACGAATGAGGATAAGGCAAGGGAGATATTAAAACAGGTAGGTCTTTCTGCAACATCCTCTATGGAAGAGGTGGTGAGAAAAGCAATCGAGTTAAGCAACGTCACTCAGTTACAGATGTTTGAAGGGTGCGATGCGCCGACGGAGAAATGAATTTGTAGGGGCGTAAGGCAATACGCCCTTACACAAAAAAATATATGGAGTGCATCCAAATGGATGCAATCCACGTCGAAGGAGGATAAATTGAGCATATTGGTGGATAAAAATACCAGGCTGGTGGTTCAGGGGATTACTGGAAGGGATGGGGCTTTTCATACCAAACAGATGTTAGATTACGGAACAAAGGTCGTTGCCGGGGTGACACCAGGCAAAGCCGGGGAGAAGGTTGAAGGTGTGCCGGTTTTCAATTCGGTAAAAGAAGCGGTAGAAAAAACAAAGGCGAATACCTCGGTGATTTACGTTCCCTCGAAATTCGCAGTGGATGCTATTTATGAGGCGGCTGATGCTGGAATTAAATTAGTAGTTTGCATAGCTGAAGGGATACCCACAACTGAGATGTTGAAGGTTTATCATTATCTAAAAAATTCTGATACGAGATTGGTAGGCCCGAATAGTCCAGGGGTAATTACTCCCGGAGTGGCGAAGGTGGGAATAATGCCGGGACAAATTCATAAAAAAGGGAGCATTGGAGTTGTATCGCGCAGTGGAACTTTGACTTATGAGGTAGCATATCATCTGACCTTGAATGGCTTGGGTCAATCGACCAGTTTAGGGATTGGTGGTGACCCGATCATCGGGACCAACTTCATAGACGTCTTAGAATTATTTCAGAAAGACCCGCAAACAGAAGGGATTGTTCTAATAGGTGAGATCGGAGGAACAGATGAAGAAGAGGCGGCATCATATATAAAGAAAAATGTGACCAAGCCGGTTGTGGCTTTTGTGGCTGGGAGAACAGCACCTCCAGGCAAAAGGATGGGACATGCAGGTGCCATAATCTCCGGCGGAAGCGGGACAGCGGCTGAGAAAGTTGCAGCCTTCAATAAAGTAGGCATAAAAGTAGCTGAAAGCCCGGCTGAAGTAGCAGTACTTATGAAAAAGGAGTTGGAAAAAAGAAAAGCTAAGCCAAAAGTTAAAAAGGTGGTTGCAAAGAAAAAGAAAGCAGTCAAGAGAGTTAAAGTACAGAGAAGGAAAAGAAAGTAGAATCACTGACCCACGTTGAGGGCAACCCTACGGGCAAGCTGTGGGTCTACCATTTTGCGCTGGATGTTGGTCTCCTGACCAACGCCCTTGTCCTTCGTTGGTGAAGACACCAATCCTATGGATCCCCGATTTTGGGTCTTGACGACAAATTCGGACGAAGAGCACTAAAAGACTAAAAATGAGTTTCACCAATTATGTCACACTCACCTTTATGCGGAGCGAGGAGGGAGAACGTCAGGGATAAATCTGATGCTATGAAAAGGAACTCACCCTAAATCCCTCTCTTAAAAAGAGAGGGACTTTTACTCCCCTTCTCTTGGTAAGTCGAAGATCCCGCCCTTCAACAGGCTCAGGGCGGGGAGAAGGGGTCAGGGGATGAGTTCTGGAGATTAACGGTGACTCACCCCAAATCTCTCGCCGATGGCGGGGGACGACAAAGCAATCTACCTTTCCAGGAGTAAATGGATTGCTTCGTTCTCCCGCAAATAGCGGGATCGCTCGCAATGACAGCATAAGTTTCTTTCGTCCCGTATGAGGCGGGACGCTACGCTCCTCTACCTTCCTCATTTTGTCACCCCGGCGCCAGCCTCGTAAGAATCGAACTGATTAGGAGTCGAAGGATTCGCCGCCAGTGATTTCACCAGCGCTTCAAGCTCAGCCAGGCGGGCTTCAAGCTTTTCATTCCTGGCATTCAGCTCTTGCATAGCTTTTATCAAGGGCATAACAAACTCGGCATAGCGTAATTGATAAAAACCATCTTTGTTTTTGGGCTTATCCAATCCGCTGAAATCAGCTCCCAGTTCCTGCAATACTTTTTCCACTTCCTGGGCAATTAACCCGGTGTAAGTGATGCCTTCTTGACCCTGGGCAAGAGAATTGTAGGTAATAGGATTCAACTTGAGGATGAAATCAAGACCCAGAGGGCTTTTTCGCACATTTGTTTTCAGCCGCCCATCTGAAAAAACTGACCAGCCCACTGCCCCGCCGATGGAGGTAACCCAAGTATTGCCGATTCTGACTTTATTGCTGGCATCAACAGTTGCACCCCATCCGATGGCGGTGGCGTTGGTCAAACCGCCCGTCCAAACATCAGCCAGATAGCCTATAGCGGTGTTGCCCCCTCCCGTGGTGTTGGTTGTGAGCGCATTTCGTCCCATAGCCGTGTTGGAGCCTCCCGTGGTGTTGCTTCCGAGCGCATCCAGTCCCATAGCCGTGTTGGAGTATCCCGTGCTGTTCCAGAAGAGCGCATTTTGTCCCATAGCCGTATTGGAGTTTCCCGTGGTGTTGCTGATGAGCGTACTTGGTCCGACAGCCGTGTTGGAGTATCCCGTGGTGTTGTAGAAGAGCGCCCTTTGTCCCACAGCCGTGTTGTAGTATCCCGTGCTGTTGAAGCGGAGCGCATCCGTTCCCACAGCCGTGTTGAAGTATCCAGTGGTGAGGGCTTGGAGGGCACTGACGCCCACACCGGTGTTGCCGCCTGAGCCCGATAGCGTGAAATTGCCCGCATTCACCCCAGCAAAGAAGTTACTGGTCCCGAAATTGTGGATGAACCGATTAGCGCCGGATTTAATCACCCCCGCGCTGGCCGTGCTGGCAGGCAGTCGCAAGTTCCCGGTGATTTCCAGTTGTTCGTTGGGGGCAGTTGTACCGATGCCGACGTTGCCGTTACTCAAAATCACCAAGTCATCATCCGAATTGCTTGTTCCCATGCGTATTGCACCGGTACCTTGTTGTACAAATTGCCAATTACCGTTATCTCCTGCAACCCTGTATATTCTCGCTGTATAATCTGTTAGCGTGCTTCCACCGTGGAAATCAATACCTGTACCTGAGACTCCGTCATCAAATCCAAATTCCCACCAATTCCCGGCTATATTTGGAGTGCTGCCAGAGCCGAATCTCAAATTTCCGCTTGTACGAATATCTCCGCTAACATCCAGCTTATACCCCGGATTTGTCGTCCCGATGCCGACGTTACCATTCAAATGATATATGGTATCACCGTTAATGGTCCAATCATTGTCACCAGCTCCAGTAGCTGAACGATAAGAATAAGCCACGCTTGAAAGCCTCTGTCTCGGACTCATCTCAGGGTCTGCTCCTACCTGAATTCCTAACCAGGTGTCGAGATAATTAAAGATACTATCCGGAATTGGAGTTATTGAACCCAAGATTGCATTAAATAGCCCTTTGGATACCGCAATTATTTGCTCCTCGGTCCATTTATCAGTTCCTCCAGTTGAATCTGAATAAATTCTGAAAATCAAAGAATAATTTCCATCCGGCACAAACTTGCCCCCTGCATCTGTGAGCCTCCCCTGAAAGTTGATCATCTTTGGAATCTCTGCATAAGCTAAACTGCAGACAAAAAGCAATCCCACCACCGCGAAAAACAACTTACGGTAATGCATCTTACCCTCCTATGGGTTATCACCGCTTTTAGCGGGATCCCGCCAGAGGCGGGAAAAGGTTAAAGGTTTTTACTGATGATTTCGACCATTTTACTCCCGTTTTCAGTAAATATATAGTAGAGTTTAACAGAGCTGTCAAGTAGAAAGTTTTCCTTTCGCTGGACGTTGGTGGGGACACCAACGAAGAGCATTCAGAATGAAAAGATTTTCCCGAAAATAGGAAAAAAGGATTTTTTTTCTGGGGAAAATGCCTTGACTTATACAGGTTTGTTTGTATTATATCATAATGGAGAGATTTTGGTTAAATTTATTCTGGAGGTAAGAAGATGAGGTTCTGGCGCAAGCCTTTAGATGCTGATAAGCTCCAGATTCCACACGGGGAAATACACATAATCCGGGAAAGGTGCAAAGGATGCGCTTTCTGCGTGGAATACTGCCCCAAAGACGTTTTAGAGCTTTCCACCGAATTCAACTTGAAAGGTTATCATCCCCCGGCTGCGAAAAACGCAGAGGCATGCGTTCACTGTGGACTTTGCGAGCTTTTATGTCCTGAATTCGCTTTATTTGTACTGGAAAAAAAGGAAGAGGAAAAGGGCGATAAAAGCATAACGCCCTGTAAGGAGGTGGAGAAAGTTGAAAGCTGATCCCAAAAGGGTATTAACCGGGGCTCATTATTTAGACGGAGACCATGCCGCAGCAGAAGGGGCTTTAGCTGCCGGGTGCACCTTTGTAGCAGGATACCCTATAACCCCGTCCACTGAAGTGGTGGAAAGGATGGCAGAGAGGTTTCCAAGAGTGGGTGGTGTTTTCATTCAGATGGAAGATGAACTCGGCTCTATGGCAGCAGTTGTCGGAGCTGCGTGGGGCGGGTCAAAGGCAATGACCGTCACCTCAGGTCCGGGGTTCTCCCTGATGATGGAGAACATCGGTTTAGCCTGTATGATGGAAGCTCCCTGCGTGGTGGTAAATGTGCAGAGAGGAGGACCTTCAACCGGGCTTCCAACCCTTCCAGGTCAGGCCGATATGATGCAGGCAAAATGGGGCTCGCATGGGGATTATGAGCTGATCGCTTTGTCCCCTAATTCTCCCCAGGAGTGTTTCTGGGCTACGATAAAGGCTTTTAACCTGTCAGAGAGGTTCAGGGTTCCGGTCTTAGTGATGATGGATGAATGCGTAGGACATATGACTGAAAAGGTAGTTATCCCTGAGGCAGACCAGATCGAACTTTATCCCCGGAGATATACCAAACTTTCGCCTGAGGAATACCTCCCCTTTAAAACCGGTAAGGATTTGGTTCCGGAAATGATAAAAGCAGGGGATGGTTACAAAATCCATGTTACCGGTTTGACCCATGATGAAAGAGGGTATCCGGTTATGACCTGGGAGGCTCAGGAAAAATTAGTCAGGCGATTAATCGAAAAGATAAGGCTGTTTAAAGATGAATTAGTAGATGTAGAAGAGGAACAGACAGACAATGCTGACGTAGTGGTGGTCTCTTACGGGATAAGCTCCAGGGTATCGATACCGGCAATTCAGAAGGCAAGAAAAGAAGGGATAAAAGTAGGGTATTTAAGGCTTATCATCGCCTGGCCCTTTCCAGAGAAAAAGATTTACGAATTAGCCCAGAAGATCAAAGGGTTTGTGGTGGTGGAGATGAATTACGGGCAGATGGTCTTAGAGGTGGAAAGAGCAACCAAAGGGAAGACCAAAACGATTTTGGTCCCGCACGGGGGAGGATGGGTGCACGAACCTGAAGATATCTACAAGGCTATCAAGGAGGCAGCAAAATGAGCGAGGTCCAACTGAAAAAGAAAAAAGAGGAGTTAGAAGAAGAACACCCGATGGAGCATCTTCTAAGGATGGAGCGGATGCCGCATATCTGGTGCCCCACCTGCGGAATAGGAACTGCAGTTACAGCTTTTCTGATGGCTCTGGAAAAATCGCAGATACCTTTGAAGGATACAGCCATAGTTTCCGGGATAGGGTGCACAGGCAGGGTGGCTGGATACGTAAAATTAGACTCGTTTCATTCAACTCACGGACGTGCGATACCTTTTGCCACAGGTCTCAAATTAGCCAATCCAAAACTGAAAGTGGTGGTTTTCTCAGGGGACGGGGATATTATAGGAATAGGAGGGAATCATTTTTTGCATGCGGCAAGAAGGAATATGGATTTGACAGTCGTATGCGTCAACAACTTCATCTATGCCATGACCGGAGGGCAGTGTGCGGCTACTACCCCGATTACAGCCAACACCTCGACCTCACCTTATGGAAATTTCGAGCAGCCTTTTAATCTCCCATACTTGGCTGCATCCTGCGGTGCAGTATACGTTGCCCGCTGGACTGCCTTAGACGTCAGAAGGCTGGCAAAATCTTTAACTGAAGCGCTGCAGAAAAAGGGCTTCTCTTTTGTGGAGATAATCTGTCCCTGTTCAACCCTTTATGCTCGCAGGAACAGGCTTGGGACCGGACTTGATCTGATGAAATTCTACCATGACAATTCGGTCATAAAGCACGGAGCAGATTTATCTGAGTTAGACATCGGGTTCCAGTCCAAGATAGTCGTAGGAAAGTTCATCGACCGGGAAAGGCCTACCTTTATCGAGGGAGTAAATCAGGGCTTAAGAGGAGTACTAAAAGAAAAATTCGTAGAATATGGAGGGCCGATAGATGATGACTGAGATAAGGATTTCCGGATACGGTGGGCAGGGGATTATAAGATGCGGTTACATAATCGGCAAAGCCACCTCTCTCTACGATAATAAGTATGCGACTTTGACCCAGAGCTTTGGTCCGGAGGCAAGGGGGAGCGCCTGCAGCGCTCAGGTTTTGGTCTCTGAGGATAAAATCCTTTACCCTTATGTCACTTTGCCACACATTTTAGTGGCAATGTCCCAGGAGGCGTATACCAAATTCTCTCCGAATTTGGACCTGAACGGGATTCTGATTATCGATGATGATTTAGTCACTCTGCAAGAAGCAAGAGGGAATATCAAAACTTATGCTATACCCTCAACCCGCTTGGCTGAAGAGATGGGAGCAAAGATAGTAGCTAATATAGTGATGTTAGGTTTCTTTACTGCCATCACTGGAGTGATAACACCAGAAGCGGCAAAGAAAGCTGTTTCTGATTCAGTCCCTCAAAGGTTAGTTGACCTTAATCTGAGAGCTTTTGAAAAAGGTTTTAAATTTGGACAGGAAGTAAAAGAGGTTTCTAAAGTGGAAAAGGTATGACAAAAAAAGGTGCCCTGGTTATCGGTGGTGGGGTTGCAGGAATTCAGGCGGCTTTAGATTTAGCTAATGCTGATTTTCAGGTCTATTTAGTTGAAAGATCACCCACCATAGGCGGGAGGATGGCTCAATTGGATAAGACTTTCCCCACTATGGACTGCGCTATATGAATCCTGGGTCCCAGGATGTTAGATGCCGGTCGGCATCCGAATATAAAAGTCTTGACCTACTCTGAAGTAGCGGCAGTTGAAGGAAAAGCCGGGGATTTCAGGGTAACAGTTAAGCGAAAGCCCAGATACGTGGATGTGGACAAATGCACTGGATGTGGGATCTGTTGGGAGAAATGTCCCAAGAAGGTTTCAAGCGAATTTGACCATGGAACAGGTTTAAGAAAAGCTATTTATATACCATTTGCTCAGGCTGTTCCCAAAAGGCCAGTAATCGATAGAGAAAATTGCATTTATTTTGAAAAGGGGAAATGCCAGGTTTGTAAAAAATTCTGTCTCTCGGATGCGATTTTATTCGAGCAGAAAGAGGACATGGAAACCGTAAATGTTGGCTCAATTATTGTGGCTACAGGTTTTGAAGAGTATAACCCCAAGATTTTAAGCTGTTTTGGCTATTCTATTTATGAAGATGTAGTAACCGGATTAGAATTTGAAAGGTTACTCAACGCCTCCGGTCCTACAGGTGGACATATCAGAAGACCCTCGGATAAAAAACTGCCCAAAACTTTAGCCTTTATCCAGTGTGTTGGCTCCAGGTCAAATGATAATAAAGGGGTTCCCTACTGCTCTTATTTCTGCTGTATGAATGCAGTTAAAAACTCAATTATGGCTAAAGTGCATGAGCCGGAGATTGAGAAAATCTACATCTTTTATCATGATTTAAGAGCTTTTGGAAAGGGGTATGAAGACCTTTATTTAAAAGCTAAAGCTGATCCGTCTGTGGTTTTCTATCACGGAAAACCTTCCAAGATAATCGAAGACCCGATAACTAAAGACTTATGGATTGCAGTTGAGAATATGGATAATGGGCAGGTAGAAAGGATAAGGGTCGATTTGGCAATCCTCTCTTCTGCAGCAGTCCCTTCTGCCGGCACTAAAGAGTTATCACAGATTTTAGGGATTGAGCTTGACCAGTCAGGATTTTTCAAGGTAAAAGAGGTAAATTCGCCTCTGGAGTCTACTAAAGAAGGAATCTATCTTTGCGGCTGTGCAGGCGGTTTAAAAGATATAACCGATTCAGTTGCTTTTGGGTCTGCTTCGGCTTTGAAAGTCTCCTCTCATCTTAAGGGTCAGAAGATAAAAAGGGAGCCATTAAAAGTCGAGCAGATTGATACCTCCGGGGAACCGAGAATCGGGGTTTTTGTCTGTCACTGCGGGATAAATATCGCCGGGGTGGTGGACGTTAGCGCAGTGGAGGAGTATGCTAAAGGTTTACCAGACGTTGTATTTGTGATGAAAGACCTTTTCGTCTGCTCAGATGGAACCCAGAGATTACTTCAGGATAAGATAAAGGAGCATAAGCTTAACCGGGTAGTCGTTGCAGCCTGCACGCCGAGAACGCATGAGCCGATCTTTCAGGAGACCTGTCAGAGAGCAGGACTGAATCCATACCTTTTCGAGATGGCAAATATCAGGGACCAGTGCTCCTGGGTGCATGCCAGCGAGCCAGAAGAGGCGACTTCTAAGGCTAAAGACCTGACAAGAATGGCTGTAACCAAGGCAAGAAGACTTCAGCCGCTTGAATCCAGAGAAGTTGAGATGAACTCGAAAATCCTGGTCATCGGCGGAGGGATTTCTGGAATCTCTGCAGCTCTGGATTTATCCTCCCAGGGCTATAAAGTCACCTTAGTCGAAAAGGAGAAAAGCTTGGGTGGAAGATTAGCTTCCTTAGGAAATCTGAGCTTTTCCACGATGAGCGGAAAGGAGCTATTAAAAAAGAAATTAGATGAGCTTTCCCTTAATAAAGTCAAGATTCTTACATCCACTGAGGTGAAAAAAGTGGATGGTTTTGTGGGGAATTTTGAGGTGACACTTGAAACGAAAGATGACAAAAAGAAAAGCTCAAAACAGAAAGCCGGGACAATAATCTTAGCCATCGGGTCGGACCTTTTTAATCCTGAGGGGAAATATGGGTACGGTAAATTTCCTGAGGTCATCACAAATTTAGAAGTAGAAAAACTTCTTCAGGAAAAAGAGTTCAAGATAAAAGACAAAAAGCCGGAGCAGGCGGTATTTATTCAGTGTGTTGGCTCCAGAGAAAAAGAGGGGAGAAAATACTGTTCCAGGTACTGCTGTCAGGTGGCTATAAAACAAGCAATCACCTTAGCAGAGAATGGGATAAAAGTTACGGTTTTATACAGAGATTTGAGGAGTTTCAATCCCGGAGCTGAGGAAGCTTACAGAAAAGCACGCGGTTTAGGGGTCTTGTTCTTGAGATATGACGAGGATAATCCTCCAGAAGTCTTGGGTGAAGATAAATTAAAAATGGTCAAACTATCACAGCCTCTGCTTAAAACAGAAGTTGAGATTCCAGCAGATATTGTAATCCTTTCAGTTGGGATGGTTCCGAGGGAGAAAGATTTTGTCCATCTACAGGAGCTTCTGAAAGTGCCGAGAGGTCTGGACGGATTTTTTATGGAGAGGCATTCCAAATTAGGACCTGTGGAGACTAATACTGAAGGGATTTTCATCTGCGGATGTGCTCAGTCTCCAAAACTTATTCCGGAATCGATCGGACAGGCACTCGGAGCCGCGGGAAAAGCGGCAATCCTTGCCTCCAGAGATAAGATCAGGCTTGCGCCGATAGTTTGCCAGGTGGTGGAGCCATCACTGTGCAGGGCTTGCGGTACCTGTGTGAAGATCTGTGAATTTCACGCTCCATCTCTGGAGGAAAAAGACGGAATCTATATTGCCAGGATAAATGAAGCTTTGTGCAAGGGATGCGGAACTTGTGCAGCTTTGTGCCCGACTTCCGCTATCACGGCTTTCCACTTCACGGACGAACAGATCGAGGAGATGGTGGAGAGCTGTTTGCTCTTTGAATGATTTGAAAGGGTGATTGTACAACTGTCATTCTGAGCCCGCAGGGCGAAGAATCTACCTCAAGATCAAATTCGACAGATTCTTCGGTCGTCCATCCGGACTCCCAGAGTGACAAAAGCAGTAATGACTGTCAGGGATAAACCCTGACGCTACGAAAAAAAGAAAAGGAGGTTCTGTGGAAAAGAAAGATGTGCTGGGGATGTTAGCGCATTTTGACAAGGTACAAAAAGTCACCCTGAAGGCAATCAAGCTAATCCCCAGGGATAAACTTAATTTCAAACCCTGCCCGGAGGTAATGTCCGTAAAAGAGCTGGTCTGCCACATCTATTCTAGTGAGAAGGTTTTCACAGATGGAGCTAAAAAGGGAGTTATCTCTGAGGATGATTTCAAAAAGATAAGATGCGAGGTTAAAAATGTAAATGACTTAATCAATCTAGCTAAAAAAGTTCATCAGAACACCAACCGGATAGCAAAATCGCTTACACCCTTGCAGATGAAAAAGAAGGTTAAATGCTTCTGGGGAGACCAGCTTTCAGCCTGGACCTGCTTTACGGTTTCTTATGATGAACACTGGCATCACCGGGGTCAGCTTTTTACCTATCTCCGGCTGATGGGGATAAAGCCACCGGATTTGTATGATTTTAAATAAAGAAAGGATTTAAGGATTCGAGGAGTCAAGGGTTCAAGTTGTTCTTCGTCCGAATTTGTCGTCAAGACCCAAAATCGGGGATCCATAGGATTGGTGTCCTCACCAACGAAGAATGTAGGGCAAGAATTCAGCCTTGCAGTTGCTCTGTTGGTCAGGAGACCAACAGAGAGCAGTGAGTCACGGGTTCAAGTGAATGTAGGGGAGGGGCTTGTCCCCTCCCGTGTTTTCTGACCTCGGGCGACCACGAGGGTCGCCCCTACGTGGATTCAGAATATGATGAAAAAATACAAAGTTTATCTCGAAATTGACAGAAAAGGTTGCTGTATGGCACATATCCGGGAGCTGGCTGGCTGTTTTGTCTGGGATAAGACTCAGAAAAAAACCTTAGACAAAGTTCCTGAAGCAGTCAAGGGATATTTATCTTTTCTGAAGAAGAATGGTGAAAAAAGTTTGAGAGTTCCTGATAAAATAGATTTCGAAATTATGGAGACTCAAAAGGGGACCTGCCCGGTGGTCAGCGGGAGTAAAGCCGCATTGTTTTCTTATGATTTACTCCCTCCAGCGAAAACCTTCATTAACCAATGCATTCGCTGGATGGGATATAACCGGAAAGAGCTTTTAAAGAGAGTTGGTAAGCTCTCAGGTGAAATTCTCGACTGGAAACCGGAGAAAAAAGTCCGCTCGATCAGAGAGACCTTAAATCATATCGCCAACTGCGATTTGTGGTATCTTTCACGGCTAAAAGATTTTAAAGAGCTATATGCGGTGTCTGAGTACCCAAAAGAGAAGATATTTGAAAAACTAAAAGGGAATAGAGAACTGGCAATAAAGATTCTAAGAAATCTCTCTCCGGAAGACAGAAACAAGATCAACGTTCCCAGGAAATGGGCAAAGTACAAAAACGAGAAATGGACCGCCGGGAAAATGCTGAGAAGATTTTTGGAGCACGAAAGAGAACATATCGGGACGATCGAGAAAACGCTGGGTAAATATAGAGGAGAGCATCGCGTAGGGGTGGAGCTTGTCTCCACCCGTTCCCCAGGGCGTCCAATTGGACGCCCCTACGCGGGATGAACAAGGCATAAGATTGACATGACCGAGAAAAATTTCAAGCCCAAGATCGTGGTCTTTGCCTGCAACTGGTGTTCTTATGCTGGCGCAGATACTGCCGGTGTTGGCAGGCTGCAGTATCCTCCAAATGTCAGGCTGATCCGGGTGATGTGTTCAGGCAGGATCAGGCCTGGTTTCGTCCTGAAGGCGTTTGAGCTGGGCGCAGATGGGGTGATGTGGTCAGGCTGTCATTTCGGGGACTGCCATTACGTTTTCGGAAATTACCGTGCAGTTGAGCAGTTCGAGATTACAAAAAATCTGGTCAAGATGTTAGGAATAGAAAAGGAAAGATTAAGACTGGAATGGGTCTCGGCTGCAGAAGGGGGAAGATGGGCTGAACTGATCAAGGAGTTTGTGGAGGACGTGAAAAAAGTGGGACCGAGTCCATTAAGAAAAGTTCAAGGGTTCAAGAGTTCAAAGGTTCAAGGGAAAAAAGAAATGTAGCGTCGGGCTTTACGCCCGACGGAGATTAATTGTCATTCTGAGCGAAGCGAAGAATCTCTATATCCGAACAAAATTCGAGGGATTCTTCGGTCGTCCAGATGGACGACCTCAGAATGACAATAAGAAGAAATATCGAACAGCTAATAGCAAAAACCGAATAGCGAATTATGAAAGAAGAGATCATAAGAAAAACCAAAGCCTATTATTGTCTGGACTGCGGGAAATGTACTGCGGTATGTCCGATTTCCAACGTCAGGAACGGGTATTCTCCCAGGAAACTGGTTACTCTGACCGTCAACCGCTCAGATGATTATGTTTTACAAGAAGCAGGCTTGTGGTTCTGTTTAACCTGCAGGATGTGTCAGGATATCTGCCCTTCGGATGTGGATTATGTGGAGCTCACCAAGCTTTTGAGAGGGGAAGCTAAGAAAGCAGGTGAAGAAGGGAGATGCTCGCACGGTGGTGCGCTGCAATCAATAATGAAGATAATGACTGCTCCGGATTTGAAGCAGGACCGGATGGGATGGATAAGCTCTGACCTGAAAACCTCAAATGACAGCGAATACCTCTACTTCGTAGGATGCCTTCCGTATTTTGATACCTTCTTCTCGGATATAAAGGCTAATTCCTTAGATATTGCCCGCTCGACATTGAAAATTCTAAACCTCTCAGGAGTTGAGCCGCAGGTTATAGCAAATGAAAGATGCTGCGGGCATGACCTTTTGTGGACCGGTGATTTTGAAAATTTTAAGAGATTGGCTCAGCATAATGTCAACGAGATCAAAAAAACCGGGGCAAAGAAAATAATCACTTCCTGTCCGGAGTGCCTGATGACTCTGAAGGTGGATTATCCGGATTTGTTAGGGAAGGTAGATTATGAGGTGATGCATATATCAGAATTTCTGTCAGACAAATTATCTCAGATAAAAATAAAAGGTCTGGAAAAGAAGGTTACTTTTCAGGACCCCTGCAGGCTGGGAAGGTTTATGAATATATATGAGGCTCCGCGCAAAGTAATGAAAAGCATAAAAGGGGTGGAGTTCAGAGAGATGAAAAGGAGCGGAGCAAAAGCAATCTGCTGCGGGACTGCTGGCTGGATTAACTGCGATGCTTTTTCAAAAAAGATTCAGGATGAGAGGCTAAAAGAGGCAAAATCGACTGGAGCAGAGATATTAGTTACTGCCTGTCCAAAATGTCAGATTCATTTTAAATGCGCACAATCTGAGTATGGTAAAGAGAAAAGTAAAGATGAATTGAAAATAGATATCATAGATTTAACTACACTTTTGGCTTTGGCAATAGGAGGTGAATAAATTGGCAGTGTCTGGAGAGGAATTGAGAATTGGGGTTTTCGTATGTGAATGTGGGCTGAATATCGCCGGGTCTTTAGACTGCGAGGCGGTCAGAAAATATGCTGAAACCCTGCCGGATGTAAAGGTTTCTGTTCTGAACAAGTATACCTGCGCAGACCCGGGGCAGAATGAGATCAAAAGGTACATCAAGGAGAATAATCTAAACCGGGTTATAGTTGCTTCCTGTTCTCCAAGAATGCACGAGCCTACTTTCAGAGCTTGCGTTGCAGATGTCGGAGTGAATCCATACCTTTTAGAGATGGTAAATCTAAGAGAGCATTGTTCCTGGGTTCATCTGCACGACAGAAAAGGTGCCACAGAAAAAGCAAAGGATATGGTCAAAATCGGGGTGGCGCGGGCAAGATTCTTGGAGCCGCAGATTGAAAAAGAGGTCCCGGTAACTAATAAGGCTTTAGTTATCGGAGGCGGTGTGGCAGGGATTCAGACAGCTCTGGATTTAGCTGATACCGGGTATCAGGTCTACTTAGTGGAGAAAGAGCCTTCCATCGGCGGGATAATGGCGCAGATAGATAAGACTTATCCCACGATGGACTGTTCCATATGAATACTCGGACCCAAGATGATGGATGTCGGTCGACATCCGAAAATCAAGCTCTACGCTTATAGTGAAGTAGAAAAAGTCTCCGGCTACATCGGCAATTTCAAGGTAAAGGTGCGGAAAAAAGCCCGGTACGTGGACGAGACCAAATGCAATGTCTGCGGCGAATGCGTCAAGGTTTGCCCGGTTGCAGTTCCGGATGAATACCAGATGGGATTCTCCTCGCGTAAAGCCGTTTACATTCAGCTTCCCCAGGCAGTGCCATCCTCCTATCTCATAAACATGAAAGACTGCCTGGGCAACAACCCGATTGCCTGCGGAAAATGTGCTGAGGTATGCGATAAAAAGTGTATTGATTACGACATGCAGGACCAGTTCATAGATTTGGAAGTAGGTGCTATCATAGTTGCAACTGGCCTGGACGTGTATGACCCCACCCAATTAGACGAATACGGTTACACCAGGTTTGAGAACGTCATCACCAGTTTGGAATTTGAAAGGTTGATCTGCGCGGGAGGACCCACCCAGGGCCATTTCATCCGACCCAAAGACCATCAGACTCCCAAGAGCATTGGATTTATCCAGTGTGTCGGCTCACGTATGGAGAGAAGAGGAAACCCCTATTGCAGTAACGTTTGCTGTATGAACACCGTTAAGGATACAGTCCTTCTAAAAGACCATTATCCAGACATTGAGGCTAAAGTCTTCTATATGGATATCCGTGCATTCGGAAAAGGATTTGAGGATCTGTTCAAGAGGAGCAAGGAGGGAGGGGTAAAGTATATTCGAGGGATTCCAGGCGATATAGAAGAAGACCCCAAGACCGGGAATCTAATCCTGACAGTAGAAAATACTACTACTGGGAAGATAGAGAAGCATAATTTAGAGATGTTAGTATTGTCAATCGGTTTTATCCCCAGGTTAAATCCCGATCCGATTCAGCAACTTTTGACCTTATCCCGGACTCAGGATGGATTCTATTTAGAAGCACATCCTAAATTAAAGCCGATAGATGCCCCGACCAAAGGTGTATTCTTCGCAGGAGTGGCTGAGTCACCCAAGGATATAAAAGATAGCGTTACCCAGGCTTCAGCTGCTGCTGCCAGGGCTGGGATTATCTTAGCTCAGGACAAATTGACAGTTGAAGCCATAACCTCGATTGTGGATAAGGAGCTTTGCACCGCCTGCGAGATCTGTTACCGTGCCTGTCCTTTTAAGTCCATAATAGTGGACAAGGAGAAAAAAATACCGGCTGAGATAATCGAGGCAGCTTGTGCTGGATGCGGAACCTGCGGGGCAGAATGTCCTTTTGGCGCAGTCACTATGCGCCACTTCACCGACAGACAGATTTTTTCTCAGATCGATGCTATCTTAGATGAAAATCCAGAAGAAAAGGTGGTCGTTTTTGCGTGTAACTGGTGCTCCTATGCGGGCGGAGATATGGCAGGGATCTCCAGGTTACAGTATCCCACAACTTCCCGCCTGATCAGAACTATGTGCTCTGGCAGGGTGGACGAGCAGTTCGTGTTATACTCTTTCCAGAAGGGTGCGCCTGTGGTTTTAGTTTCCGGGTGTCACTTTGCAGACTGTCACTATATAGATGCAAACAGATGGACACAGCGAAGGGTGGAAAGACTCTGGGATAAATTAGAAAGGAAGGGGATTCGTCCGGAACGGCTGCAATTGGAATGGATAAGTGCGGCTGAAGGGCAGAAATTCGCCAAGGTGATGAGAGTAATGGAAGAGATGAGAAAGAAGGTGACCAAAGAGGAGATTGAATTCACCAAAAAAGCTCTGTCAGACCTTAAGCCGAAAGGGACGAAGAAGGTCAAGGTGATGGCGAAGGCAACTGCGTAAAGAAAAGGAAGATGGAAGAAGGAAGAGAATAAAAGGTTCAAAGGCTCAAGGGTTCAAAAGTTCAAGGGAGAAAGAAGCAAAAAACGTGAATGTTAGTTGTAGGGGCAGACCTATCCTTCGACCTTGCTCCCTTCGATTTCACTCAGGGACTGTGAGCAAAGTCGAACAGTCAGGACGGTGAGCCTGTCGAACCGTGTGTCTGCCCTTCAGGTATTTGGGGCGAGGAGACACCTCGCCCCTACACTCTATTTTAACCATCTACCATGAACTAATAACTATTAACCATATTTTTATATGCCAGAAGAAGCCAAATTCAGATGTCTACGCTGCGGGAATGAGTTCAAAATGCCCTTTGACCCAAAAGGTCCTTTGATTGAACGCGCCTGCCCAAAATGCCAGTCGAACTCGGTTAGAAGGATTAAGTCCGAAGTTGGATCCGCAGGAGAAGAAGAGAAGAAGTAATTCTCGTAGGGGAGGGGCTTGTCCCCTCCCGTTTTTTTGTTGATGGGCTTGATAAATCAAGCCCCTACGAATGCGGATGTAGGGGTTCGATTTATCGAACCCTAAAAAGGTCGTCCGACACAATGTTCGGATGTTACGGTCTTCAACCCCACATTCTTTCGTAAGGGAGGGGCTTGTTGATCCCAGCGAAATCCCGCCGTGAGGGGTCCCCTCCCGAATTTCGGGAGCCTACACGGTTCGACAATTCGACAAGCTCATTGTGCTGAGCTTTGCCGAAGCACAAGCTCACCGTCCTGAGTGAAATCGAAGGAAGGGGCTCCCCTACAACTACAACTGCACTTTTTATTTCTTCTTCTCCGGATCAGGGATTTCCTCTTCGATCCCGGCTAATCTTTTGGCGATCTGGACTTTCTTCTCTAAATCTGCATTAGCTCTAATAACTAATTTGGCGCCATCGGGTGAGCCGCCGCCGTGCATGCAGCCGGGAACTCCTGCGCCTATGGTTGCCCATTCGACTAATCTGGCGGCTTTGACTCTGGATTCGGCTGAGGAGCAGGCTTTGAGATACTTCTGAACCAGATGTCCGTATTTCGGGTCGAAAAAATCCTTGGAGGAGGGCATGCAGCCGGTTTCTCCTATCCCTCCGGCAATATCCTGAGCTAAGACCGAGGTCTCATAGGGCAAGGTGGCAACGTGAACTTTGTTCACATTGGAGAGAAGCGGGTCAGGCTGCCAGACTCCGGAAGGATGTTTTTTTCCTAAAACCGCAGCCGCGATTCCGACTCCAAAAGTGGTCTCATTGTTAATATACATCTTGGTCAGTTTATCATTGAAAACTTTAGAGGATAAGCCATTTGCCCTGGCAACTAAGATCGCAGCTCCGATTTTTACGTCACCCTGGCCGGCAACGCATCCGCCGATGGCTGCCCGGTAAGGCAGGATGAAATTCATCACTGCACTCAAAGTATGTTTGTATTCTCCGCGCATGAAGACCCGTTCTCTCGGAACGAAAACATTTTCAAAGAAAAGATAGGCCTGGGTTATTCCTCCTTTTTTGACCGGGATATCAAACCCTTCTTCCTCTTCTCTGGTATCGCTGGGCCTTCTGGTCTCCACTATGGTCAGCCCCTCAATATCCCTGGGAATGACGAAGGAGACCGCATAATCTTTATCCTGTTCCTTGTAAGCTGAGCCGGGCAGTATGAATATTTCATTCGATGCGGCTACTCCGCAGATCATCACCTTGGCTCCCCGGACAACGATTCCGTCTTCTCTAACTTCCACTATATGTAAACTCATATCCGGGTCTTTTTGCTCTGAAGGGGATTTGGTGCGGTCGCCTTTAGGGTCGGTCAAGGCTCCGGATATGGTGATGTCGTTTTTCTGAGCAGTGATAAGCCAGTTTTTTAATCTCTGATGATAATCAGTACCGTATTCTTTATCCAGATCAAAGGTGGTTGCCCACATCGCATTGATCGAATTCCAGCCCACGCATCTTCCTCCGGTGCAGGTGCCGGTCAACTGGAAAAGAAGCCTTTTCATTTTCGAATTAGCGATCATATCCTCAGAGGATTGAATCAACGACAAATACCTGGAGATTTTTTCGCCGGTCAGATGAGAAGTTGTGGTCAAAAGCTCTGTATATTCCGGATTATTCTGGGCAGAGAAGATCTGGGAGTGTCCTTCAATCGTATTTCTCGTGGCTTTATGGGTGGTCACATCCTGAATCAACTCCCCGAATTTATATATATTGGGGCGCATTTTCTTTAAACTTTCCTTATATTCTTCTGCGGTTTTTAAAGCCATTTTTACTCCTGTCTTCAAAGTTTATTTTCTCAAAGCGACCCAGGTTGAGGGCAACCCTACGGGCAAGCTCTGGGTTTATAGATTTTCTACGCGTAGCCGAGCCTTTAAGGCTCGGCGCGGAGGTCTAAAACCTCCGCTACACGAGCTGCACTCCATAATTAAGAGAAAGCTATTATAATTAGATTTTTTGTCAAGAGATTTCAATAGTCGTTAAAGGAGTGCATCAGCTTGTCGAATTTGACCTTGAGGCTGATGCAAGAAAAGCAAGAGCAAGCTCTTGCACTCCGGATAGTAGGGCAGGTTTCCTCGCCCTAAACCTCTCTTGGAATGGGCGGGGTTACCCCGCCCCTACAAAAACTTCTCGTTTCGTTCTGTCAGATTCTGTACCTGACAGAAAAACATGGTGTAAGAAGCAGTTCCTGACTTAATCCAGAGAATCAGAAATTGGTGAAACAGGCATCTTATCTTTTAGGTCAGCCAAAGATTTCTAACCCACCTAAGATCAAAATTTTGTATTGACAACTTTTACCTATCTTGTTATTTTCTTCACAATCTTTCAACTGGTTTTGAAAGAGGTAAGCAAAAAGGAGCAGGAAAATCTACCTTAAATATGTTTGAATCTTATCTTGCCTTAGCTTTGCTGATAATTATAGTTACGGGATTCGGCGCAGGCATTATCCTCGTATCGAAGTTTATTGGCCGAAGACCACCCCTGAGGGAGAAGCTTCTACCTTACGAATGCGGCAACATCCCGGAAGAGGATGCCAGGGGAAGGTTTCCGATTAAATTCTATTTAGTGGGGATACTTTTCATCATCTTCGACATAGAAATCGCTTTCCTGTTTCCCTGGGCTGTCATCTACAAGGAGCTGGGGATTTTCGGGTTAATCGAGATGGGAATTTTTCTGGCAATCCTTTTAATAGGTTACCTATACATCCTGAAGAAAGGGGGACTGAAATGGGAGTAAACGACAGAATCTATAATCCGGGCGCTAAAGTCTTTTCCTCAGATAGAGAAGAGGGGATAAGCATAAATCCTATTAAGGAAGAGCAGATCCATCACGGGATAATCTTGACCACGCTGGATAAGGTAGTGGGCTGGTCCAGAAAATCCTCAATGTGGCCCTTAGGATTTGGCCTGGCCTGTTGTGCAATCGAGATGATGTGCACTGCTGCTTCCCGGTACGATCTGGCTCGATTCGGGATGGAGATTTTTCGCTCATCTCCCCGACAGGCTGATTTGATGATCGTGTCAGGCAGGGTCTGTCAGAAGATGGGTCCGGTTTTAAGACAGCTCTATAACCAGATGCCTGAGCCTAAATGGGTGATCGCTATGGGTGCCTGTGCTTCCTGTGGGGGAGTTTTTAATAATTATGCTATCGTTCAGGGAGTGGATAAGATCGTGCCGGTGGATATGTATGTGCCTGGATGCCCTCCGCGTCCGGAACAACTCATAGACGGACTGATGAAATTGCATGAGAAGGTTAGAAAAGAGGGGTTACATTATAGAAGAACGTAGTTGCCCAATTTATTGGGTCCATTTGGACTCGATAAATCGAGCAACTACAAACTAGAGGACTGATGAAATTGCATGAGAAGGTTAGAAAAGAAGGGCTGCATTACAGAAGAGCGTAGTTGCCCAATTTATTGGGCATATTTTGCTCGATGAATTAGGCAATTGAGACCGAGAAAGGCTGGGCTCGATGAATCGAGCAACTACAGAAGAAAGTTTTGCTCGATGAATCGAGCGACTACAGAAGAAAAATAAAATGGAAAACATCACTTTAAGAAAACTGAAGGAGAATTTCGCCAGCTCGATTTTAGAGGTGGTCGAATATAAGGGTCAGCTTTCCCTGACCATAAAAAAAGAGGACCTGCTTTTGATCTGCAGATATTTGAAAGATGACCCGGAGTTACAGTACAATTTTCTTTCTGACCTCTGTGGTGTAGACTATCCCAAGAGGGAGAAAAGATTCGATATCGTGTACAATCTTTACTCTCTTCCCTTCAAATGGAGGGTAAGGCTCAAAATCAGAGTGGCAGAAAGGGAATCTGTTCCTTCGCTTACTCCTATCTGGCACACTGCCAACTGGCATGAAAGGGAGGTATACGATATGTTCGGGGTGAAGTTCGATAATCATCCAGACCTGCAGAGAATTCTGATGCCGGATGACTGGGTCGGGCATCCCCTAAGAAAGGATTATCCGCTGATGTTTGAAGAGGTGGCTTTTACACATAATAAGGATAATCCGCCGAAAATAATAAAATGATAGGGTTCAAGGAGTCGAGGATTCAAGGGTCCAAGGAAGTAGCGTCGGGCTTTATGCCCGACGAAAAATAACAATCGGAGTTCAAAAGCTTAAAGGCTCAAAGGTAGAAAAGTAACTGTCTGTCATTGCGAGGAGGTCATTTGACTGACGAAGCAATCCGTTTACATCAAATATAAGGATTGCTTCGCTCCTTACACTCGCTCGCCATGACGATCGAATAGCCAGTAGCGAAAACCGAACAGCGAAATTATGCAGATAAAAAGGGAAAAACCGGATACTATGATTCTGAACATGGGTCCCCAGCATCCAGCTA
>JAUYBY010000047.1 GCA_030692925.1 Candidatus Zixiibacteriota bacterium
TGGGGGGGAAATTATCGATATAAGTAGTCAGTATACAGAATACAGTTGACATGTAAAAAGGTGGGACAGGCTTCTTGCCTGTACAATTTTGTAGTTGCCCAATTTATTGGGCAAATGTGCTCGATGAATCGAGCAACTACAGATAGACCAAAACCGGTATCTCCACCTTGTCCCCAAGGTGGGGTTTTCTCTATAGAGACGCATGCAATGCGTCTCTACTTTAGTACCATCATCTTTTTCACATCAGTATATCGACCAGCCTTAATCTTGTAGAAATAAATCCCACTGCTAACTTCATTGCCTTTGTCATTCGTGCTATTCCAGTGCACCATCTTGTAGCCAGCGCTTTGATACTGATTAACCAGGGTTTTGACCTTCTGTCCGAGTGTGTTGTATATGGTCAGTTCCACGTGACAATCCTTAGGCAGGGTATATTTTATTACCGTTTGCGGGTTGAAAGGATTTGGATAGTTCTGGGAAAGTGAGAATGCTTCAGGAAGAAGCGATTGGTTAGCAACTACCACGGTCACAGTGATGGAAGTAGATGTAGCAAGGGTTCTCGAGGAATCAGGGAGTATTTTTGCCCAGAGAGACAAAAATGAATGAGAGACCATTACCAGCCCCAGGAGGAGTCCAATCAATGTGACGAAAAGGTAGCTTTTCCCTGTTCTCATCTCCGTCTCGTTCTATTTGATTGAGGCGTAAAGTCTGGAATAGACCCCGGTGGTCACCTTTTCGTCAACGGTAAAAGCGTGGAGAACGAACATATATTTCTTGCCGGTATACTCCTTTTCCTCTGGAAACCTCAGGTACATTTTTATGGTCTTTGTTCCCTTGGGTGGTAGAACAAAACTGCTGTCACTAAACTTCAGATATGAAGCATCCGGTGCGTCCTGGTATTCCTTAGTGAGTGTTGCCACTGAGTTGCCAACAGTAAGGCTTTGCAGTTTGAAAGTTTGTTTTTGCTTACTGGGATTGGTAATCTTCAAAACTAGACCAGTGTTCTTCTCCACATCATAAATCTTGCCTAGTTCTATATTGTCCAAGAAAATCTCTTCAGGTTTCAACGTGAAATTAACACTAGCATCTGAAGAAGTGACTACCTGGCTCTTGGTTGCTCTCACTGTATCTGTGGTAAAGATTATCCGAGTATTGAGTCCATATGCTAAGAACATTCCACTGCCACTGCTACCCAGAGTATGAGACCAGATTGTCACCTGATACTTTTTCCCAAAATATTTATCATCGTCTGGAATAGACAATACGATGTCAGATGTGGCTTTTTCATTTGGGCTCAGCTTAAAGAGATTCTGGCTTAGCTTCACCCAGGAGATATCCGGGATAGGCTCTGCCTCCTTCCTTAGCTCACTTTTATCCGGCAACAGAACATCCATTCTCAAATCTACACCATAGTCACTGGTGTTGGTGACGATCAATTGTAGGTTGGCTAACTGTTTCAAGTTGTAGGTTTGACCGATTTGTAGATTTTCAATAACTACCTCTCCTAATTGAGTGCTTAGCCCACCGGCTTTGGTTTTAAGAGGCGCTGCTGATAGAATAATCAGAATAAAACCGATAGAAAGGAGATACTTAATTTTTTTCATTTAATTAACCTCATAGATAGAGTAAGAAAGCCTTCCCTGGCTCTCTATCTCCCAATTGTTTTAAAATTATCCAGCGGCTGCAGTTATGGTCACCACAATGGTCTGCTGAGCAGTAACAGTGGTACTGCTGGGCGCCTCAAATTTGAACCACAGAGACCTGGTTCCAGTCGCCGGAACTGAAAGGCCGGTTTGATCTCCTGCAAACTTGGTGGCCGAACAAGCGGTTGATGTAGTGCTCAAGGCATGATTAAGATAAGTAAAACTGGCAGATGCAGGCCCAGTGGTATTGAACATAGCGCTCAGACAATATTGCTCAGCTGCCGGAGCGGCTTGAACAGCGGTCCATCCACCAGGATTAGTCAAGTTTAAGGAATAAGTTTCGGTGACGTTTCCGTCATTCGTGACAGTTGAGGCTGAGCTGGAAACTGTGGCACTACCAGCGGTAACTGTGCCAAAGGCAATAGGTCCAGTAGCACTTACGCTCAGGTTTTGAATGGTGACTGTAACATTGATAGTAGCCGGGTTAGCGGCAAAAGATGATGTTATATCAATGAATAATAACAGCAGAATACAGGTGATTAAGAAAATAAGTTTCCTCGACATCTTACCCTCCTCCGCCCCCCTAAATAGATTTTATGTCTTTTCAAAGTCTGACGTTCTATATATATTTCTTGGATTATGCTTTTCTACACCTCCTTTTTTAAGACTTTACCCATTCTAAAAGAGCAACCTGATGTTGTCTGAGATATTTCTCGGCTAGTAAGATAGTTTTGGAAATCTCATTTCGAAATTTCTTTTATCTATTTTATCGGGAAACCATAAAAAGTCTTTAGGGTATTTTATTAGATTTAATAAGATATAATCTCCAAGGTCTTAAGATTTATTTCTACGTTCTGATATTCCTGATGACCTTCAAATAATTACTATTGTTGTGCCGTTACAGTTAAGGTTGAAGAATATTGACTATAAGATGTAGTGTTGGTTGGAGTTTGTATTCTGAAATAGAAAGTCACATTTCCGTTCACCGCTACATTGGTAGCAATGGTGAAATCGGTATTGTAAGCAGAGATATCATTCCAGGGTCCAGTTTCACTCGTAGTTGACCATTGAGCTCGAATTATATTATTACCGTTAGCGGTAGAGCTTATTCCCCAGGTGTTGGCACCGTCAGTGAATTGACTGATCCTACCCACAAAGTTCTCAGCTACCGTGCCATCGTTAGTGATAACGCTGGTCTGCGGAGTCATCCAGCTGTTCAGTGGATTGGTGCCAAAGCTAAATGTCGAATTGCTCACTGAGACGCTCAGAACTGGAATAGAAAGATAATCAAAATTAACATTGTAAGGTGACCCTGTGCCTTGAGTATAAATCCAGCAGATTTTGGTAGTAGAGCTATAGTTTGAGGTCAAACCATATTTTGCTGTAGTCTGGGTAGTGATTGTCTCCGAGACCCAGTCTGAAGAACTTGTAGGATTTATGGCACCCTTGCAATAAATTTGATTCCCTTTGGTCCAGAGAAGATAAAGCTTATTGTTGGATGGGGTTATGGATATGGTTGGGGTGTTACAGGTAGCAGCGTCTATTTGGATTAAGGTTCCCCAACTGCTACCATTATATTTTTGGTATTGTAGATTCCCGGAAGCATCAATATATACCAGATGAATATTAAAGGAACCATCGACCACGGCTGAGTGCAACGATTCCATATCGTCTGTTTTGCCATTAGCAATGGAAGTAACCGATGCTTCCCATCCGGTGCCTGAAATATATTTTTTACCCTCAAATACATTTGACCTGTACCAAACCACATAGACGTTGCCTGAGTTCAAAGGTACCACAACTGGATAGACCCGCGTTGAAGTGGTAGTTGAGGAGATGGTAGTTGGTGCACCCCAGGTTGAGACATCATCAATATTGGTGCTTCTGGCGGCTACAACTCTATAATTAGAACCGTTATAATACCTTCCTGCAACCCATAGATACCCATTGGAATCTTTGCAGATGGAGGCTATAGTATAGGCATTATTAGCATTAGTGCCATTCAGAGCGATATATTCAGGACCCCAGCTGATGTTTCCTGCGGATATTACTCCTCTTTTCACGTTCATATCGTTATTGTTGTAATATGTAAAGTAAACAATGTTTGCGTCCACCCATACTGAAAACCGGTTGGTCGCCTGTGCCACTTGTGTTTTTGTGCCTGTCCAGGAAGCCCCAGTTGTGTCATTAGAGCGTTGGTATATTGAATATGTGCCATTATAGTAAAATGCCCAATAGTATCCGTCATTGTCCCGAAAAACATGGCGATATGCTGATATAGCCGTGGCTGTGGAATAACTTGATGTGTCGATTGTAGAGGGAGCAGCCTGCAATTGAGTTGCGGATATTATCATTATAATCCATAACGATACCAATGATAAAAAAATCTTTTTGTAAGAAATAGAGTCTAAAGAGATAAGTCTCATTTCTGTAGGGTTAAATTTTTTATTGATAGTAAAGTTATATCTTTCTACAATTTTAGTTTCGGCATCTTCGGGTAAATTTCAAGTGATAATCTAATATAGGTAAAAGGAGTTAGGTAGTAGGTTGTAGGTAGGACAGACATTTTGTCTGTCCAATTTTGTAGTTGCCCAATTGATTGGGCAATTTTTTGCTTTACTTAAGCCATTGTTAATGATATTTTTCACCATTCTAAGTCGTATAAAGCAATTAAGATATGAATTCTTATGTTGAATTGGATAAAAAGCAGATAGAAAAAGGGCTTAAGATCTCTATATATGAGGGGTCCTTTGCGGCTATATTTACTGCTCTGACCACTGGGCCATTTTTAGCCGGGTATGCGCTTTTCCTGGGAGCAAATGATTTCCAGTTAGGTTTAGTTGTGGCTTTTCCTTTTTTAGCCCAGGCTTTTCAACTGCTTGGAGCCTTAGGGGTCGAGAAGTTTAAACAGAGGAAGAAGTTCAATCTATTCGGTTCGATTCTTTTTCGCTCGATTTTCTTGATCTTCGTTTTCTTACCTTTTTTCCCGCAGAGCCAGAGAGCTAAGATTGCGATTTTCCTCCTATTCTTATCCCTATCCTCAGCCATTGCTAATCTGGTGGCAGTTGCCTGGCTTTCCTGGATGTCCGATTTGGTTACAGAAGAAAGGAGGGGAGGATATTTCGGACTTAGAAATACTGTCCTGGGCTTCATTACCATGGGTTCAAATTTTGCCGGGGCGAAACTGATCGATTATTTTAGAGCTGATGGTTCCAGGATAGGCGCATACCTGCCTGATTTTATTGATAGGTATCTGAAGGAAAATCCCACCGGTTTTGCGTTTTCCTTTATATTCCTTTTAGCAGTTTTCTCAGCCTGGATTGCAGCCTCCTTTTTGACCCGTCAGCCTGAGCCGAAGATGATTCCTCATCCGGAGGTGAATCTAAGGTCTACCCTCAAAATCCCTCTCTCCGATAAAAATTTCAGGAGTCTGATCTATTTTTTTATCTACTGGTCTTTTGTCACAGGAATCTCCGCCCCTTTTTGGACGCCGCATATGCTCAAAAATCTTCATTTAGATTTCTATCTTATCTCGCTTTTCTCAATTTTGGCAGGGGTGATAAGTCTTTTTATGCAGCCTCTTTGGGGGAAGGCAATAGATAGATACGGTAACAAGCCGGTTTTAATCTTCAATGTGTGTTTTATTTTCCTCATACCTTTCCTCTGGCTCTTTGCTACTCCCCAAAATATCTTCCCCTTATGGATCGATGCGATCATGGGAGGAATTTTCTGGTCAGGATTTACCTTGGCCTCTTTCAATGTGGTCTTATCCCTGTCCCCACAGCAGGGGAGGGTCTATTATCTGGCGGCTGTTGCAGCTATTAACGGGTTGGTCTTATTCCTGGCATCAGCCTTAGGAGGGGTTATTGCCCAGCACCTGAGCGACTTCAGATTTGTTTTTAAAGCACAGACCTTGGTGAACTTTCACGTACTTTTCGTAATCTCAGGAGTGGGCAGAATTTTCGGGCTTCTGTTTTTGAAAAAACTTTTTGAGCCGAAAAGCAGGCCTACGAGGGAAATGATAGAAGAAATGGGGGATTCATTTTTCAACCGTGTTCCTCTGGGCAGGGAGACCTGGACTTTGGTTAACTGGGCAAGATCGACTTTCAGGGCGAAGAAGAGAAATAATCATGCTTCTCAAGGGTGATCAGGGGCACCCCCAAACGAGTTTGGGGGTGGCACCCATCGTGTCAATGGAAAGAAAAAAACGGAGGTAAGGATTCTATGTCTCAATGGGTGATGATATTTGCGGCTATCCTTTTAAATGTAGGCGGGCATGTTTTCTTGAAAGCGGGGATGAATAAAACCGGGGCGATAAATCCGCTTCTATTAATCTCAGATTTCAAAAGGGTCTTTTTTACCAGTCCATTTGTTTTGTTGGGGATTTTTTCTTATGTAGCCAGCGTGGCTTTATATATGGTGGTTTTATCCCGAACCTATCTTTCTTTTGCTTATCCTTTGATGATGAGCACCGGATATGTGCTGATCGTGATTTTTTCTTGGCAGGTTTTCAGGGAGCCTTTTTCATTTTACAAATGGATCGGTATGGGTCTGATTTTAGTAGGGGTCGTTCTGATCGGGAAGTAATTTTCGTAGCGCGACCCTTTTAGGGTCGTAAATTCTTTTGTGTACGAAACCTTCAGGTTTCCATTGTACATTATAATATGGAAGGCTGAAGCCTTCCGCTACATAAGCAAGATATCCCCACCTTGAGGGCAAGTCCGAATTTGGATCCGTAGGAGTGGGGATACAATATGGTGGAACAGGCATCTTGCCTGTTCCACAAGCCAGACACAGACAAAAAAAGATGTCGACCATCCTTTAGAATGGTTGACCTACGGATTCTGAAATATCCTCTCAGCACACCCTCAAACGAGTTTGAGGGTGCCACCCGGTCGTTTTAGGGTCGCATTGCCCTACGGGCGCTACGACGTAATGAATCCCACCCTGGAGGCAAAGTGGGATTACCCGTCAAATATTTTTTCTGGATGAATCGAGCAATTACAGTTTTCCCGTTTTCTCTGAGATTGTAGCACTTTTTCGTGCGTCTGCTCAAAAAGAGTTCAAACTTTTTAATCTTTTCGCAGGATTGAAGATAGTGGAAAAATTTTCTACGACGGATTAAAATTTGTTCAATATTTTCCCATAAATTTTCGTTTAAGAATTGAAACAAAGGAGGAAACTTATTCTTTAGCCAAAACTTAATTCTTTGTCTGTTAAAGGTTTGTAAGCACCGAGACTGACAACGAGATGATTGCCGATTGAAGGGCATAGAAGTTGCCATAAATCTTTTAAGATTTTTGAATTTTCCTTTAATCGGTTTTTTATTTGAAAGGGGAGAAGTTGACAGAGATCAAGAGAAAAACAATCAGGTTAAGCGCTCTTTTCCTTATCTTCATCTTAGGGCAAATCTTTTCAGTTAATCCTGGTTATTGTTTTCTGGGTGAAGGATCCAGGGGCACAACCGGGGCAAACTTTTTAAAGGTTGGAATAGGTGCCAGGGCTTCTGGAATGGGGGGGGCATTTGTAGGGATAGCGGATGATGCCACCTCTATCTACTGGAACACGGCAGGGCTTTCGCAACTGAGCCAGCAGGAAATCGTTTTTGTACATCAGAACTGGTACCAGGACGTGAATTTTGAATACTTAGGATATTCGCTTCCTGTTGCTCCCAAACATACTCTGGGTCTTTCGATAACTTATTTAAACTTAGGAGATTTTCAGGGATACGATGCTTCAGATAATCCAACTTCTGGATTTTCAGCCTATGGAATGGTCTTTGGCTTAGCTTATTCCTATAAAGTTTCTCCATCGGTGTCCTTAGGGGCTGGTCTAAAAGGGATTCAGGAGAAATTGGAAAATGAAAGGGCTTCAAGTCTTGCCCTGGATTTCGGTTTCATCTACAGGAGAGGGAAGTTCTCTTTAGGTGCAGCATACACTAACTTAGGGACCTCAATGAAATTCATCCAGGAAAAAGAGCCTCTGCCTGGTAAATTCACTTTAGGATTCGGGTATAAACTTTTGCAAGACCAAGTCAGTTTAGCCTGGGACGTGGATTTTCCGCGGGATGATAAGCCGGTTTTAAAGCAGGGAATCGAATATGGCTATAAGGAATCTTTATTCTTGCGCATGGGATATGAGCATAAAACCTCAGCCCAGAACCTTGAGGGGACTGGTCTTTCCTTAGGAGGTGGTTTTAAGTTCTCCAATTGGGAGGTAGATTATAATTATTCGCCAAACCAGGTTTTGGGAGGTTCTCACCGGATCTCCTTGAGCTACCGGTTCGGCACTAAAAGGAGCTTATAAAGCAACTTCTCTCTATTCTCCCAGCAGCAAGATGGGTTTCCCCTACGGGAAGCCCATCTTTTTTTATTCCCACACCTTGAGGGCAAAGCCGGGATATGAGAGGTAGAACAGACATTCCTGTCTGTTCGGTCAGGCGAGACGCCTGACCACTGACAGGTACTGCTAATTGCACCCTCAAACGAGTTTGAGGGTGCCACCCGCGGCAGTATTAGTGCAAATACTATTAAGCATTTATTCTCTTATTGTGGCCCATATTTGATCTCGTTTTTAGAAAGTTCAATAAGGCAGAAAAGACATTTTATTGTTTCTTAGTCCTTTTAAATATAATATATTATCACTTGAGCCGAAATAGTTAATATTGTCGAAAAACTGCTAAGATGTCTTAAGGGAAATCTAAATGGAACAGAGAAATCAAAGTTTTGATTTTAAATTCAACTGGACGACTTACCTTTTGGTTCTTCTTTTTATCGGGCTTTATCTTCAGGTAATTATCGGTCTGGTTGGCGACTGGTGGGTTGATTCTAACTATTCGCATGGTTTTTTGGTTCCCCTGGTAAGCGCCTATCTGGTCTGGAAGAAAAAAGATAAATTAAAATCTCTGGAGAGGAAAAGGTCTTATCTGGGATTTTTGATTCTTCTTCTGGGGCTCGGGGTTTATATTGTTGGTACTGCCGGGGCTGAGTATTTTTCCGCCAGATTTTCTTTAGTGATTACCCTTTTCGGACTGGTGTTTTACCTGAACGGAAAAGAATGGGCTAAGGAGCTTTTATTTCCTATAGCTTTTCTTACCTTTATGGTTCCGATTCCAAATGTCATCTATTATGCGATAGCTTTCCCGATGCAATTGCTTTCCAGCAAATTGACCCAATCTGTATTGCATTTCATCGGGCTTCCTTCGATCAGGCAGGGGAATATCATTCTACTTCCCAATTACTCTCTTGAGGTAGTTGAGGCTTGCTCCGGGTTAAGGTCGCTGGTATCTCTTTTAGCCCTGGGTGCTTTTTTTGCCTATATCACCTTTCCCAAAGAACCAAATACTGGTAAATCAAACCTGAAAAGGGGTATATTGTTTTTATCAGTCTTTCCGATTGCCATCGCCGCGAACATCTTTCGCATTCTAATTACCGCCATCGGCGCTTATGTAATAAGCCCGAAATTAGCTGAGGATTTTCTGCACAAGATTTCGGGGCTGATAGTTTTTCTCATCTCGGTTTTTTCTCTTCTTATCGTCAGCCAGGTTATAAAATTTTTCAGTAGAAGGAAAATAAAAACTACTTAAGAATTAGTCTACCCGCCGGTTTTTTAAGTTTTAGACCTTAGAACAAGCTCCAGAATAAAAAATCCTGCGAATGTAAGCTGTTACCTAAAATATGCAAGGATTTGCATAAATAAAGTTCTTATATTCTAATAAATAGGATAACAAACGTCTTATTTTTTGGGATGATAGCCCAAAGAAAAAAATCACGTCTGTAACTTATTGTTAAATATTAACTTAATTTCCGGGAAAAACTTCTCATAAGTTTTAATTTTTTGTCTGATTCTATTCTGTAGTTGGCAATTTATTTGCTTAATATACTGCCAAATACATATTCTCGGATTAAATAAAAGTCTGGCGAGGGAAAAAAGTTATGTCTAAAAGTTTATCTGCTTTATCTCAAAAAAAATCAGAAAGAAAATTTATTGATCGATTCTCGATCGGTGAAGTTGCATTAAAAGTCACCGATCGATCAGAAATCGAATTAGCTTCCTCAGGTTTTGAATCATCCTCCAATATCTCCTCTTCAATCAAGAGTTTAAGACAGAAAGTTTCAATCTGGTTCAAAGATTACATCTTGTCCACCTTTTTTCTTCTGTTTTCTATTTCAACAATCATCCTATTGCCTGTGGGAAAAACGGAAAATGGGTTAGGAGCTTATTATCTGGATAAAGCCGAAAAATTCCTGAAAAGAGTCATCGATATTTCAGGTTCAGCCATAGGCCTTTTGTTATGTCTACCGCTGTTTTTTGTGGTGGGTATTTTGATCAAGTTAGATTCACCAGGTTCTGTTTTTTTCCGACAAGAAAGGGTGGGAATGAATAGAAGAAAAAGGGAGAGAAGAACCTTAGAGATAAAAAGGAACAAGCAGGGAAGAAGAACCGAGCGGAGAAAAAAGAACTTATACGGGGAGACTTTCTATCTGTATAAGTTCCGGACCATGGTGGTGGATGCGGAAAAGGGGTGTGGTCCCATCTGGGCTAAAAGCGATGATCCCCGGATAACCAACATTGGTAAGGTTCTGAGGAAAACCAGAATAGATGAGCTTCCCCAGTTGATTAACGTGTTGAAAGGCGAGATGAGTTTAGTAGGACCCAGGCCGGAAAGATATCACTTTGTCAGAGATTTCATCTGCCGGATAGATGGATATCCTAATCGGCTCGGAGTCAAGCCAGGCATAACTGGTCAGGCCCAGGTAGAAAATGGCTATGACTCCTGCGTGGAAGACGTCAAAGTAAAAGTAAACCATGATCTGAATTATATCCAGCAATGGTCTCTCCTTAAAGATTTCAAGATCCTGCTCAAGACTATCTTGGTAGTAGCAACCGGAAAAGGCGCCTGCTGAATCCATCTCTCGAAGATTTTAAGTCCCCCTACGGGGGACTTTTTATTTTCCCGGATTAAAAAATACTTGCTTTATTCCTGAAATAACTATATTTTCAAATAATCTTATTTAAGAAGTTAAAGAGATACTTCTATCCGAGGAGCAAATATGACTAACCTAAAAGATAAAAGAAGAGTCTGGTCCTCAGGACCTTTAATCGGACTGATTATAATTCTGGTTTTCTTCTTTTCTCAGGCAGCTTTTGCTCAGGAAGAGGAGAAGAAGTCCGAAGCCGGGCTGGTTATCACCTCAGTCCCTTCTGGAGCAACTATTTTCTTAGAAGGGGAATATAGTCTGAATGCTACCACCCCGGCAACCCTCCCTTTGAATTTAAAAGGGAAATATAAGATCAGGGCTCTCAAAGAGGGGTATGAAGGATGGTCAACCAGTATCTGGTTAGATGGCACCACGCCCAAGCTTATTTCTATCAATCTTGCTCCCAAGACCAGGTTAAAGGGAGCCTTGAGGTCAGCCATCGTTCCCGGATGGGGACAATATTACTACGGAGAAAAGAAAAAATCATTCCTTTTCAGCTTTGCAACCTTAGGAGCGGCGGCTGCCTTTGTGGTAGCAGATAATGACTTCTCCAATAAAAACGATGCTTACGTCTCTGCCAGAAACGATTATGCTGCAGCCACGAATGTGGAGGACAAATACAGGCTCAAGCAGATCCTGGATGAAAAACAGCGCCAGGCTTATGATGCGGAAAACGTCAGAGGAACTACTCTGGTCTTAGTCGGAGTGGCCTGGGGATTCAATCTTCTGGACGCCATAGTTTTTTACCCCTCTTTAAAAGAAAGCTTGAACATAAGCAGCTCGATTTCATTTGAGCCGGAAAATAGAGGAATAAAGTTAAGCCTGGTCAAGAATTTTTAAAAGGAGAAAAAAATGAGGGGAAAGATATCATTTATTATTCTGTTTTCCTTTTTAATCTTTAGCGGATGCGAAAGGAAGATAAAAAGCCCGACCAGTCCGAATGAGAATTTCATTATACCGCCGACCCCCAAAGAGGTCGTTTTAAAAGTAGGGGACCAGAGTATCGATATTTCCTGGAAAGTAGACGACACCTCAGGAATCGGAGGCTATAGAATCTACCGTGCGGATTCAAGCAGGATTGCCCCAACCCTGTATGATTCTTCAACCACCAGGCAGTATACTGACAGGTCAGTTAAAAACGGCCAGGAATATTACTACCAGATCTCTTCTCTGGACAGAAAGGGGTTTGAAGGTTACAAATCCAGGATAGTCTCTGCCAGGTCCAATCTATACGGGATAATCATAAATGATAACCGTAAGCTGACCAACTCCCTCAGCGTAAATTTACGGATGGTCGCACCTCCCTCCACTTCTTTTATGCTCATCGGGAACGACTCTCTTTTCTCAAACTCCAACTGGGAGAACTACCTTTCCGGCAGAAGCTGGGTTTTGACTGCAGGGGATGGGCAGAAGACTGTCTACGTCAAGTATAAAGACCTGGATGGGAACGAGTCTTTCGGTTTTTATCAGGATAAAATCATACTGGATACCCAGGCACGCATATCGAGCTTGACCGAGGATACCCAGGGGCAGCCTAAAATGCCCGGGCAGACTATCCATTTCAGGCTGGTAAGCGGGGAGACTCTGGGTGAAGCCACTGTGGATTTAGGGGGTACTACCAACATAAAGCTTTTTGACGACGGGACCAACGGAGACCAGGCTGCCCAGGACGGGGTATATGAACTGGATTATCTGATCCCCTTGAATACGGAGATGGAGGATGCGCTGGTGATAGGCCGTTTTAAAGACGAGGCTGGCAATCAGGCGCCTGCATTTACTGCGCCGGGAAAAGTTACCATTCAATCCCCACCCACTGCGGTAGTCCTTTTTGCTCCTTCTGCTGCCACCCAGTCTTCTTTAACCCTTTACTGGACCCAGAATCAGGATAACGATTTTTATTCTTACCGGATATATCGGGGGAAGACCAGCTCGGTCAATAACGATTCTCTTTTAGTGAACACTATCCTTACCCGCTCCACCACCAGTTATACCGATACCGGGCTATCCTCCAATACAATTTATTATTACAAGGTCTACGTGTTTGACAGGTCCGGACTCTTCAGCGGGAGCAATCTGGAAAACGGAACGACTCTGGAAAATAAACCTCCGGCAAAAGTAACAGTCTCTGTATCCAGTGTGGACAGCACCAGTTTGAGGGTCTCCTGGTCACAAAACCGCGATTTTGATTTCAATTTTTACCAGGTTTTCAGGGTTGATACAGCCGGAGGAAACACAGATACTATCAGCGTGGCAATCGTCAGCCAGCAAGGGACCACCAGCTATACTGATTCTCATCTTAATGTCGGCGCAAGATACTGTTATTATGTCATAGTGTATGATCTTTTGGGACTGGTATCAGACCCGTCTAATCTGGTCTGCTGGCCCTTTTAGTTTTAACCTTTTGAACTTGAACCAGGAAAGGTTATGAGCGCTTTAGAAAAGATTAATTTGTTCTTCTCCGTATTTCTGGATGGGTTAAAGTCTTTGAAAAAACCGGTGCTGTGGCTACCTTTTCTCTTTTATGCATTAATTCAGTTTCTTTTGCTTTTAGCTCTGGTCTATTTCTACTCCCCTTTACTTTCCACCGTCTTTATACCCCTGGTCAAAGGATTCGTCGGGGATTTTGCCCTGCACTATCCGGGTTATTTTCTTTTTCTTCCCAAGATCTTTTCCAGGGGTAATCTCTTGCTGGGCGGTATCCTGGGAATTATCTTCATAGGCTGGGCAACCCATCTTTTTTTCTCTTATTTTCTACCGGATAGAAAGGCAAAATTAGGCGAAGGGTTAAAGGTTACTTTTTCCAAGTATTTTTTATTGTTAGGGGTCTGGCTGATAGAGACTTTAGTCCTTTTGGGATGGTTCTATCTCATTCCCAGGATAGGAAAAGGGCTTTTGACCGGAGGTTTTAAAAGAGAGTTAGCCTTTGAGATTTTAAGCCTGGGCCTGGGGATAGTTTTCTACTGCTTTTTTGCCTATGCCTTTGCGGCGATTGTCATAAGTGGTAAGAATATCCTCTCTGGATTGGGCTCGAGCGTGTCAATATATAGAAGGAATTTCTTCTCCACCTATTTTTTTGTGCTGATTCCGAATCTTCTGACCTTCCCCTTTACCCTTTTAAATCACAGAGCGGCTCTTCTCATCTCCAAGTTCAATCCGGAGGTTATCTTCTTGATTCTGATTCTGGAAATCGGAGTCTCTATGATAGCCAACTACATCCTCATCTCTACCCTTACCCGATTCTATCTTTACGATCAGGGATTAGATTAGAAAGTTCAAGCTGTAGTTGCCCAATTTATTGGGCATTTGTCCCTCTTGGTAGCCGCAGACTTTAGTCTGCGTTATTTTTCTTGCTTGCTAATGAGCGCAAGCTGAAGTCCTGAGAGTGGATCCGTAGGACTTGCGGCTACCCATGAGAGAAATATAGCAATCTGCCTGCAAAGTCCACCTTAAGATAAAAAAGTCTTTGACGAAAGAGAGAATAGAGGGTATATTTTTCTTATTGATAAATATAGGTGTAGGCAGGACAAAATCTTGCTTCTGGAATTTCTATTTCCGAAGCATCAGAAAAAAAGGCATAGATGTTCAGTTTTAATCAGATAATAATAGGGATTGCGCTTCTGGTCCTGTTAGGGTGCGAGCTCTGGGCACTCAAGAAATCAGCCCGAGGAAGGAGCAGGAATGCCTTTCTGCTTCTAAACTTGTCCTTCGCATTAATCCTATCAGGTTATCTGTGGCTCTCTTTGACAAATGCACCTGCCCAAACCCATCCAGGCTTCTATCTTTTAGTCTGCGGGCTCGTATTCACTCCTTCGCTCTGGGTCCTGTTCTCCTATACCTTAGCCCGTGAGGATTCTAAAGCCGAGCTGAAAAAAGGGATTTTAACCTTTATACCCTTTCTTTTCCTTAGCCTTGTCTTCATTCTCTGGCAGATAAAAAGCGGCCTTATCCTGGTGCAGAGTTATGTCCTCACGAACCCGGAGTTTTATTTTGCTGACAGAAGCGAACTTTTTCTGATTTTTATTTTAGCCGGAGCGGTTGTGTCGATCATAAGCCTGGAAAAAACTTTTCACTCCTGCATTCAGGAGGAGAAAAGAAAGTTAGTCTTGCCGTTCGTTTTGAGTTTAGCTCTTTTAGTTCTGCTGGTCTATCTGGTCACATCTGGTTTTCTGGATGCCCGCATCCGCGGTTTTACCTTCCCGGGATGGGGGATTTTGAGCCTTTTATGGTCATTAAGCCTGATCAGATATCTTAAGGAAAAAACCGCTTCGGTTCAAATCACCAGACAGGTGGTTTATTCTTCAGCCGTTGCCATCCTGATCGGTGGTTATTTGATCCTGATCGGACTGGTGGCAAAGCTGATTCAATCCTACGGAGCTAACTTAAGCGTATTTTTGTCCATGCTGGCTGCTTTTCTGGTGATTGTGGTCTTGTCCGCGCTGGTTGTCTCCAGCTCGGTAAAAGAAAGAGTTAAAAGATTTGTGGATTCAACAGTTTATAAAGGAAGGGTTGACTATCAGGCAGAGTGGACCAGGTTCAGCGAGAACATCGCCTCGCTTCTGGATTTGGATGAAATCCTGAAGGAGGTGGCAGGGGTAGTTTCATCTAACCTACGGATCGAAGATATCGCGATTTTGCTTTCCGAAGGCCAGGGTAGGTTCTCTTTAGCCTATCCTAAAGATACCTCTTTAGAGTTGGTGATAAGAAAAGAAGAGGATTTCCTGGATTGGATTTTCCGGTATGGAGAACCGATCGGCATAAAGGATATTGAGTTAAACAAATCACTAACTGAAGAAGAGAGAGTTTTTTTAAAACAGGCAGAGGAGCTGAAATTAGCGCTCTGCGTCCCTATGATCGCCAAAAGGAATCTGGTCGGTCTTCTATTTCTGGGTCAAAAAAAAGGTAATCAGCCTTTCAGCGAAGAGGATTTCTCCTTTTTAGGTGGGGTGGCTCACCAGGCTTCGATTGCGGTCTTAAATGCCAAGCTCTCCCAGGAGCTGATCCTTTCCAGGGAGATGGAGTCGTTCAACAAACTTTCTTCTTTCATCTTGCATGACCTGAAGAACTTCATCTCCATGCTCTCCATGCTCCTTCAAAATGCGGAAGAGAGGCTAAAGAATCCTGATTTCCAGAAAAGCGTTCTGGTTACCATATCGGACACTGTGGAAAGGATGAAAAATCTTATAAGCAAGCTCTCCACACCCTCAGCTGGAATAAAATTAGATTTGAAAAATTGTGATCTGAATAAAGTTGTGCAAAATATTCTGGATAAGATGAAAATCTCTAATTTCACCCGCATTAAAACCAGCCTGGATTTTGGGAGCTTGCCTCTGGTAAGATGTGACCAGACTCAGATAGAGAAGGTTTTTCAGAACCTTATCCTCAACGCTTTGGAAGCCATGCCAGAGGGAGGGACCCTGTCGATAACTACTGAGATGGACAATGAAACAGGTTTAATCAGGTTGAAAGTCTCTGATACCGGCTCCGGGATGTCGAAGGAGTTCATTAGAAATTCTCTTTTCAAGCCTTTCCAGACCACCAAGAAAAAGGGGTTGGGTATAGGGCTTATTCAATGTAAGGAAATTATGGAAATGCATAAAGGCAGGATCTCGGTAGAAAGCGAAGAGGGGAAGGGAACTATCTTCACCCTGGAACTTCCTTTATAAAAGTTTTTGAATGAGGTTAAATAAAGATGGAGAAAGAGAAGATATTGATCGTGGATGACGAGGAGGGGATAAGGACACAACTTTCCTGGGCTTTAAGGGATGAGTATGAAACCCTTTTAGCCTCAAACGCGGAGGAGGCTTTAGCACTTGCCAGAAAAGAAAAGCCTGATTTAGTGACCTTAGATGTGGCGCTCTCCACCTATGAGCACGAAAAAGACGGGCTGGATATACTCGAAGATCTTCTCCAGATTGACCCTCTTTTAAAGGTGATAGTTATCACCGGGCACGGAGAGCAGATAAACGCCTTAAGAGCTATAAGCTCGGGTGCCAGTGACTTTTATACCAAGCCCATAAATTTAGATGAGCTCAAGGTTATCATCAAGAGGAACCTTCACGTCCAGAGGCTGGAGAGGGAAAACAAGGAGCTAATTGAAGAGTTGGAGGAGAAAAAATTCGAGGATATAATCGGCTCAAGTCCGAAAATGGTTGAGGTTTTCAGAACCATTAGAAAGATTGCCACTACAGATGTAACTGTGCTGGTTACCGGGGAGAGTGGAACCGGAAAGGAGATGGTTGCAAAAGCTATTCATCGTAAAAGCCTGAGAAGGGATAAGCCCTATGTCACCATTAACTGTGGTGCAATACCGGAGACGCTTTTGGAATCCGAGCTTTTCGGGCATGAAAAAGGAGCTTTCACCGATGCTTATATCCAGAAAAAGGGTAAGTTCGAGTATGCGAATGAGGGGACAATCTTCTTAGACGAGATCGGTGAGCTTCCCTTGTCACTGCAGGTAAAACTTTTAAGATTTTTGCAGGATCACAAGATCGAAAGAATTGGAGGGAAGGAGTTGATCCCTCTGGATTTGAGGATTATCGCGGCTACTAATAAACCTCTGGAAAAGGAGGTTCAATTAAAAAAGTTCAGGGAAGACCTTTATTACCGGTTGAGCGTTATCAATGTTCAACTTCCCCCTTTAAGAGAAAGAGGTGAGGATGTAATAATTCTGGCTAATGCAATGTTGAGTGTTTTCTCAAAGGAGTTCAATAAAATAAATCTTTCCTTCAGTCAAAAAAGCATCCTGAGGCTAAAAGAATATGGCTGGCCTGGAAATGTCAGGGAATTGGAAAATATGGTCAAAAGAGCGGTGATAATGTGTCAGAGCAAAAGGATAACCCCCTTTGACCTGGGTTTTAGTCTAACTGAGGAGTCAAAGAAACCGCTTTCCTTACAGGCTATAAGGGAAAACGCGGAAAAAGAGGCTATTTTGGAAGCTCTCAATGCTAACGATTGGAATGTCTCCAATGCGGCAAAATACTTAGATGTAAGCAGGACTACTCTTTATGCATTGATAGAAAAATATAAGTTAAAAAAAGAAGAAGATATCCAATAAGAAAATCAGTCGCATACTTCATAAGTCCTTCAGAAATCTTTACATAGTGTCAAGCTTTCAGGAATAAATTAAGTTATTATAAAACATACTTGTCCAATAAAACAGGAAAGTAATTGTCGGGAATCTGGACAGATTATCAGTATTTTTTTCGATGCGTTCAATACTGATAATTTTACCCATTTAAGCCCTTAAACACAAGTAACTTAGCTAAGCGATTTCCCCATTTTATCTGGCACTATTTTTGCTTCATCTTAAAGTGGTAAAAGTGTCTTAGGAACTTGAAAAATAAGGAGGTAAAATGAGAAGGTTAATTGTTTTAATCGGATTACTTTTAAACCTAAGCGTTCCAGCCATGAGTTTTACTACTTCTACCTTTGATATTTACGGGACAGCAAGTGATGGCTCTACTCTGAGTGGCAATGTCGCTGCTTGGGTAAGCGATATCAATATGGGTCTTGGGACTGCGGATGTAAGTTTTTTAATAAATAACACCTCACCTTCAGTCCCTTCAGTTTTACCCGGTAACCCTTAAACCAATCCGGTTATCCGTATATTTTTGTTTAAGGCTGACGGGACAGTTAATGCCTCTCTAACCAGTGTGGGTAATACCTTAAATTTGGTAAATGGTGCAGTTTCTGGCAATGTTTATACTGCTATAGACGGGGATCTGGTTGTCACTTCTGATTATAAGATTAAATATGACCAACAGGCATCAGGAGGATATGGTTTTTTCAGGGTTGAGGTTTTTGACAAGCAGGCCAATGACAGAGGATGGGTGGCGCCTGGGTCTCAGAACCTATTTGTGGGCGATTATATTGTAGGACCAATGGCTTTTAGTATCCAGCTGACCAATGTTACCTCGATTTTTGATGCAGACGATTTTGCTCAGATCACAGACCCCAATTTTGTTGCCAGATATTTTTCTACAGGTCCAGATGGGGAGGGAAGTGGGGTTGCAGCTCCTATACCAGAACCTTCAACCTTAGCTCTTTTGGGGTTCGGGCTTCTGGGTTTGGGCGGAATATCCAGATTTAGATTTAGAAAGTAGGATTCAAGTAGAAAGTTTCTGAATTGAAAAAAGCCCCCTACGGGGGCTTTTTTATTTGTGGGCTAATGACTGAAGACGAACAGGCAGGGATGCCTGTTCCACCGCTCCTGCAGAGGTGGAGGTAAGAAGCCTCCCCAAGTCGATTTGGACGGACAGCCACGAGGGCTGTCCCTACGTTTACTCCGACAGAAGCGATTCCCGAAAGTAACAATC
>JAUYBY010000071.1 GCA_030692925.1 Candidatus Zixiibacteriota bacterium
AGATAAAGGTCGATGATCGGTCGATCAATATAACCAGCGTTTCTATGGGTAACCCGCATACTCTCATCCTCGTAGATAGATTTGAAGAAGGCTGGCAGAAGTTAGGTGCAATGGTGGAAAAGCATCCGATTTTTCCTGAAAAGACTAACGTTGAATTCGTTAAGGTTCTGAATCGCAAAAAGATTCAACTTCGCGTCTGGGAAAGGTCAGCCGGGGAGACCATGGCATCCGGGACTGGTGCTTCCGCAGGTTTAGTCGCCTGCGTTCTGAATAACAAAACCGATAGAGAGGTTTTAGCTTATTTCCCGGCTGGATGTTTGAAGGTGAGCTGGGATGAGAAGAATAATCACATCTACGTCATCGGCCCGACGGAGGAGGTTTTTGCGGGAATATATGAGTACAAAAGTCAATGACGAATGACGGATGACGAATATCGAATAAAAACGTAGCGTCGGGCTTTATGCCCGACGAGGAAAAACTTCAAGAAAATGAAAAAACTCATCAAAACCCAAAATTATTTAACTCTCATCGCTGACCTTGCTTCTCTGATTGAGCAGGGGCGTAAGGCGTCGGTGCGGTATGTTAATACTGTTCTGGTGGCTACTTACTGGCTTGTCGGGAGAAGGGTTGTGGAGTATGAGCAGAAGGGGAAAGAAAGGGCGGAGTATGGAGAATTACTTCTTGAGCAACTGTCACGGGACATTACGAGTAAATTTGGTAAGGGATTTGGAAGGGAAAACCTGCGTTTGATGCGCCAATTCTATCTTATATATAAGGATACTCGAATTTCCCAGACAGTGTCTGGTAAATTATCGAAGAATAAAAAAGAGCAGATGCTGTCTACCGAATTATTGCCTGCTCCCGAAGTCTTGAAAGCTGAGATTGAACACGAAAGACAAAGGCTCTTGGAAATGAAAATTATTAAAGGCAAGAAGTAAGACGAAAAAATCGTCTTACTTCTCATGTTAGATTATGACAAGTAGAATCCAAGGTGGTATAGGAAGTTACGTCAGTCACTTAAAGCTATTCTCTAAGAACGCCAGGCTGTTTTTACTCGGTGCTTTTTTTATCGGGCTGGCGTTTGCGGGGTTTCAGCTTTTGCTGAATCTTTACCTGAAGGAGCTTTCTTTTGGTGAAAGCGCTATTGGTCAGATTTTATCTATGAACGCCTGGGGTGCGGTGGTTATTACACTGCCGGTTGCATATATTCTGCAAAGAATCCAGATCAAAAAAGTACTTATCATCGCTACCATTTTGGCTGCGGTATTATATTTTCTTCAGGCAAGCATCCTGGGACTTAAAGGATTACTCTTGGTAAGCTTTTTTCTGGGGATGAGCGTAGCTTCTTACCGGGTGGCGGCTGCTCCGTTCTTTATGAAAAACAGCACCCCGCAGGAAAGAACCTATCTTTTCAGTATGAATTTCGGGATAATGATTTTCGCCGGAATTGTGGGGAGTTTAGGGGGAGGATATCTGGTGAGCCTGCTTAACAGCTTACTTGGAGATCAGGTCTGGGCTTACCGGGGTTCACTTTATGTAGCAATTCTTTTCGGCTTGGTTGGTTTGATCCCTTTTTATCTGATACGGCACGAGGGGACTCGGAACAAAAATGAAGAAAGTCTGGTCTGGGATTTCAAGCTTTTGAAAGAAAGAGGTGGATTGCTCCTGAGGCTTTGCATTCCGTTTTTCATTTTAGGCCTGGGTGCAGGACTGATCATCCCCTTTTTAAACCTTTATTTCAGGGACAGGTTTGGTCTGCCTGCTAAGGACATTGGTATCTATTATGCGCTTTTGCAGGTTTTCATGCTGGCAGGAATTATATTAGGTCCGGTGCTGTCCAAAAAGGTAGGGATGATCAAAAGCATCGTCTATACTCAATTAGCTTCCATTCCTTTTATGCTCTGCCTGGCTTTCAGTTATTTTCTGCCTTTGGCTGTTTTAGCATTTCTTTTAAGAGGTGCTTTGATGAATATGAGCCAGCCGATCTCAACTAATTTCTCTATGGAGAAGGTAAACGAGAAAGAACAACCGTTGACTAACAGTCTAACTGCTTTAGCCTGGACTCTGTCCTGGGGAATAAGCGCAAGCTTTGGCGGGAAGCTTATCCAGTCTTCCGGATACGTTTTGCCGTTATTGATCGCTACGGGACTTTACATTATCTCCAGCATTCTTTATTTTTACTTTTTTTCCGGTAAGGAGGACCGGGAGTTGGGAAAAGTAAGACCTTTTATCCCGGAAGTTTTGGCTCAAAAAGTTCCGTCGGACCTTAAGTATGAGTAGAGAGGAATGAGGAGTGAGTGGCTAAGGGAAAGGAGCAGGTAGCAAGTAGCTGGTAGCTTTTAGCTAAAAGGAAAAATATGAACAAATTCGTAGAAGAGATAGTGAAAATATTAAAAGACAAGATATCATTGTCTTCAGAGAAAATTGAAGCTCTTATCGAAGTGCCACCGGAGGAGAAGTTCGGGGATTATGCTTTTCCCTGTCATATTTTAAGCAAAGAACTGAAGAAGCCTCCTCAAGAAATTGCTTCTAAACTCTCTTCGGAACTTAAGCCTAAAGAACTGATTGAGCAGATTTATCCGATTGGACCTTATATTAATTTCAAGGTAAACCGTGAGAAATTCGCAGAGTATGTGCTGCAGGATATATATGAAAAAAATTTAGATTATGGCTTAGATACTCAGGGAAAAAGGAAGACCATCGTGATGGACTACTCTCATCCGAATATCGCCAAACCCTTCGGGATCGGGCATCTCAGGTCGACTGTGATCGGGAATGCTCTGTACAATATCTTCAGGAAATTGGGATATGAGGCTATAAGGATAAATCACCTGGGAGACTGGGGAACTCAATTCGGCAAGGTAATAGCCGCCTATAAAATGTGGGGTGAGGAAAAAGAGCTTTCCTCTGATCCCATAGCAACACTTTATGACCTGTATGTGAGGTTTCACCGGGAAGTAGAAGGGAGGCCCGAATTAGAGGAAGAAGCCAGAAGATGGTTCAAGAAATTAGAGGATGGAGACAGTGAGGCTTTAGGGCTGTGGGAAAAATTCAAAAACTACAGCTTAGAAGAATTCAATCGAATTTACAAGATGCTGGATATCTCCTTTGATTCCTATGCGGGCGAGAGTTTTTATAATCAGTTTATCGAAAAGACGATCGACAAAATGAACAAGATGGGGCTAACAGAGATAAGTCAGGATGCCCTGATTGTCAATTTAGAAAAATATGGGATGCCTCCCTGCCTCATAAGAAAAAAGGACGAGGCAAGTCTGTATGCCACCAGGGACATCTGTGCAGCGATATACAGGTATGAAACCTATCATTTTCACAAGGCGCTTTATATTGTAGGTAGCGCTCAGAAACTTTATTTTCAGCAGCTCTTCAAGGTTTTAGAGCTTATGTGCTATCCCTGGGCAAATAACTTGGTGCATGTCGATTTCGGGTGGGTGAAATTCAAACAGGTGATGATGTCTACACGCAAGGGGAACATCGTGCTACTGGAGGATGTGCTCAACAAATCGATCGACTTAGCTCTGAAGATAATAAAGGAGAAGAACCCGGATTTGGAGAATAAAGAAAAAGTCGCATTTGATGTGGGTATAGGTGCGGTTATATTTGCCAATCTTTTCACCCGGAGAAATAAGGATATCGATTTTGACTGGGATAAGGTTCTTAATTTTGAAGGGGAAACTGGTCCTTATGTTCAATATACCCACGCCCGGCTGTGCAGTCTGATTCGCAAATATGGTCAGCCTGTAGAAAACCAGGTTTACTTCAAATCTCTGTCAACTGAAGAAGAGCATAGGCTCATCAAAAGGTTAGAGGATTTCCCAAGAAGGATAAAAAGCTCAGCCAGAGAGTATGACCCAGCTCTGATTTGCTCTTACCTTATAGAGCTTGCATCCTTATTTAACCGATTTTATCAGAAGGAAAGAATCATCACTGAAAATGTTGAGTCCACGAAAGCGAGAATGCTTTTAGTCAAAGCTGTTCAGACCATAATCAAGTCAGGTTTGAGTATTCTGGGAATTAAATCTCCCGAGAAGATGTAGGGAAAACAGTTTGTTCGTTTGGAGTTTGGCGTTTGTAAGTTTCGAACAAATGGACAAACGAACAAACTTTTGAACTGTATTTAAGATAATTATGAACAAAGAGGAATTAAAGCTGGAGATAGGCAGGATCAGGGACTCTGTGGGGACTCTCCTTGAGATCAGAGGGGTCTATTATGATGGCCAGAATATCACTATTTTAGGTTCTCCCTGGTTTCCGATGGAGGACTGGAAGGATGACGTCACAAGACGTCTCTCGGAAATCGGATATAATGTAAGATTCGACCAGAACGGCACCCAGACCATTATGGAACTTTCCAGAATTGGAAAGGTAGTCAAGCCTTCTTTACCCTGGGTGAATATTGTTCTCTTTATTCTTACGGTTTTGACCACCTTCGCCACTGGTGCCTTTATGGAAAATCAGGACATCTCTAAGAATCCATTTCTTATCTACAGAGGAGCAACTTTTGCAGTGCCTCTGCTTTTGATTTTGCTCTTTCACGAATTCGGGCATTATATTATGTCTAAAAGAAGCAGAATAAAAGTCTCTTTGCCTTATTTCATTCCCGGAATACCTGGGCTGAACATACTGGGGACGTTCGGGGCAATAATCCGTTCAAAGGCTCCTTTTAAAAATAGAAAGGAGCTTCTGGACGTAGGCGCAACAGGTCCTATTGCCGGATTTGTGGTCTCAGTTATAGCTCTGGCTTTTGGGCTGGCAACGTCTCAAGTGGTAAAGGCAATCCCGAATCAGGGGCTTATGCTGGGAGATTCCTTAGCCTTTAAATTAGTCTCCTGGTTAGTTATGAAAGAGGTTCCAAGCGGATATGACACCCTTTTAAGCCCCATGGCTTTTGCCGGGTGGGCTGGGTTGCTGGTGACCATGCTTAATCTTCTCCCTATCGGACAATTAGATGGAGGGCATATTGCCTACGCTTTGTTCGGCAGAAGCCAAAGGTTAATTGCCCGAGTTATAGTCTTGAGTTTGATCCCTTTAGGGGTCTTCCTGTGGCAGGGATGGCTTATCTGGCTGGTCCTGGCTTTTATCGTCAGGATACCACATCCGCCGACTTTGAATGATGCGGTTCCTTTGGATAATAAAAGAAAAGTAATCGGCTGGATTTCCCTCATCATTTTTATCCTCTGTTTTTCACCAGCACCGATCAGGTTGCACTGAAAGTTTTTGTAGTTGTAGGGACAGGACAGTGTCCTGTCCCTAATAGGTTTCGAAGTTCTAATAGCGGAGCAGGGTGCTCCGCCTACGGTTCTACCATAGCCGCTAAAATAACGTAGGGCAGGGTTTCAGCCTCGCGATGTTTTTAGTTTTAGAAATAGTTTCCATTAAAAACTGGAAGGCTGAAGTCTCAAGACCTTGAGGCCTTCCGCTACATCTTTTATTCAGGCAAGGCTTCAGCCTTGCGATTACTTTTTGTTCTAAAAAAAAGCAACCCCAAAGGATTGCCCTAAGATAAAATATATCGGATTTAATGTCGCTAAGGCAATCAGGAACAAATGCTACGGAGATGTGGGATTATCCTGATCTATTTTCTGGGCAGTCTTGATTACCCCGTATACTCCCTCATCTAAATAAGCCATCAGTTTCAGGTATTTGTACCTTTCCTCCAGAGTTCCTTCAACAGCTTTTTTGTCAATTGAAGCCAGAAGAACCTTGCCGAAGATAATGATTTCCTCTCCGTATTTCTTGGTCCAGTCCAGAGAACATTCCAGATGGGCTTTGCATTCTGCGATTCTGGGGGTTGTTATCTTGACCGATTTTATGGGAGTCAAGCCAACCTTCTCGATTTCCTTTGAGTCCTGGCCCTTTGACTCTGAAGCTCTCCAGATTTTCTTTGCCAGCTCAGCCCCGGGGATATTTATCACGAATTCTCCGGTTGACAGGATGTTTTTTGAAGTATCATGATTGACATTGCACCCGAACCCCACGATGGCTGGCTTCCTGGCAAAAATGGAGATCCAGCTTTTGGGAGCAAGGTTAGGAATTTTTTCCCGGTTTATAGATGTAACCAGAACCACCTGGCCGATCAAAGGGAAATGGATATTATCCAGCATCGGGAAAGTATCTTTCTCATTCAAACCCCTGATCTCGAAATCGATTTTCTCCTGAATCTGTTTTCTCATTTCGTTCCTCGCTTATATTTAGATTCTGTCAAATCTTTTTAAGATTTAAATGCACCTTTTTAAAGACAGGACGTTCTTCCTCTCGAGGTATTAATTTTACAGGTAACCGGGATTGGGATTCCCTTAAGGATGTTATAATATATTCTCACTTACTTGCTTGTCAACTGGAAAATGCAGATTTTCAAAAAAGAGTAGAGCTGCCGGAATTGTATACTCTCTATCATTAAGAATTGCATATTTGTGAAATAGTTTGCACAACAAGTTTAATATCCTGTCGCATCGAGTCAAGTTCAAATGGATTTGTGTTTTTGACGTAATTAAGTCAAAGTTAGATTGAAGATTATGACCTGTGCAAAAAGTCAACAATAAAAACTTATTGCTCAAATATGGCATAAAGCTTGCATTTTAATAAATTGAATTTTAACCAGGAGGTTTTATGAAAAAACTGTTCATTTTTTTGACAGCGCTCATATTTATTCTTTCAGCCTCAATTTCTCTTTTTGCCAGGGTCGATAACCCTTCTACTTATGCTTCGATCTCCGGAAAAGTGACGGACCAGAAAACCGGAGAGCCGTTAGTTAAAGCTTTTGTGATGGCAAACAAGTTGGACGGTCGGAAATTAGTCGCTCGCACTGATTCTTCCGGGGTTTATCTGTTGGATAAACTTTCTGCGGGGAGATATGAGCTTTCTGCATTTGCCTTTGGATACTTTCTCAAGGTTTATCCTGAAACCCTGACGGTTAAGTCAGGTGATAATCTGACCGGAATCAATTTTGAGCTTAGTACTATGCCGACTGGATCAATTTCCGGCAGGGTGACTGACTCGTTGACTGGAAATCCTATTGTCCACGCGAGGATTTTCGTTCACAATATAGAAGGGTGCGAAAAATCTTTAGCTTTTTCCGATTCAGACGGTAACTATGTCATTAACAAATTACAGGTAGGGTTTTACAGAGCAACCGCATTCGCCAGAGGGTATAAACCATTAAAATATTTTACTCCGGTTGAAGTAATAGCGGATTCAATCCACTCTGGGGTGGATTTCCAGATGAAAAAGCATGGTCATCAGAGAGAGGGAAAAATCTTTGGGCAGGTAAAAGACCAGGAAACATGTCTTCCTATCCCCTTTGCTGATGTCATAGCTTATTCTACTTCTCCTGACCAGGAATATCAGCAGACTGCTATAACGGACGAAGATGGGAAATATGTGCTGGAAGACCTTCCGATTATACCATTTAAAGTATTGGGAACAGCCACTGGATACATATCAGAATATTATAAGGAAGCTCTGCTGGAGGAAGATGCCCATAAAGTAACCCCCACTTCCTCGCAGGTCGATTTCGGACTTTCCGGAACTCAAGAAGGGTTCCTTAACATCGGAGGAAGAACCACTCTGGACGGAAAACCTTTAGAGAATGCTACTGTTTATGCTATTTCTAAAATAGATCCATTTTCTAATTCAGAAGAGATATCTGCTTTAAAAGTTAGCAGTTTATGTGGAAACATAGCCGCTTCTGCGGTCAGCAGTTCAGAGGGTGAATATTTACTCGAAAAGCTCTTGCCCGGAACATATTATCTTCTGGTGACTTCACCTTATGGAACCGTAAACGGGCCTCAAGTGGAACTCAAGTTCAAAACCTTCTGCGGGGTTGACATAAACATCGGCAGGTCAGACGTAAAAGAGGACAATACTTCTTTACCCAAAAAGATGTCCTTGAGTCAGAACTATCCTAATCCGTTTAACCCCGCAACTACAATACAGTTTAAAGTTGGGAGTTTGGAGTTTGGAGAACCCGTCCACACCTCCCTCACGATCTACAATCTGGCGGGGCAGAAGGTGAGGGTTTTGCTGGATGAGGAGATGATACCTGGAGATTATCAGGCTATCTGGGATGGGAAAGATGATAATGATAAAAAGGTAAGCTCAGGGATTTACTTCTACAGATTTAAGGCGGGAGATAATTCTGAGACGAAGAAGATGATAATGCTAAAATAGAACTATTTAACCTCGTTTCCTTCATGTTTAAAAGTCCCCCCGCAAATGCGGGGGGACTTCTTTTTTTGGAATATAATTCTTGACTTTTTCAGGAGTTAGCTTATCATAAAAGTGAGATTAAAGTTCCAAAAAGAGAAGATTTGGATGAAAAGATTCCTCGTCCTTTTGCTTTTTGCTTTGGCCTTCTGCACACCTGCTTTTGCCCAGTTTGACATGCAGCAGATGGCGGTGATGCAGGGACCAAGGGATACGGTATATCTCGGAGCTACCCTATCCGGGGTAGGGGATATAAACCAGGATGGTTTTGAAGACTTAGCAGTTGGGCAACGAAGATGGAACACGTTTATTTATTTTGGGTCAAAGAATTTCGATACCATACCTGATGTAACTTTTTCTTCTTTCTCCTATCATATTTCTCACGGGGATATAAATGGAGATGGTTTGTCTGATTTGCTGTTGACTCCAATGGGCAAAATATACATTTACTATGGAGGTATCGACTTTGATACTATTCCAGATGATTCAGTAGTAAACAATGCCACCTATTTCGGCTGGAACTTTGCGTGCGGAGATATTAATGGAGATGGTTATGATGATATAGCGGGCTGGAGTGAGTACAATAAGGTTTTTGTTTATTTGGGTGGAGCCAAGATTTCTACTCAGCCAGTTTATCTTTTACAGGGATCTCCTAATTATTTTGGGATTGACGGCTTAGCCATAGGGGATATTAACGGGGACGATTATGGTGACTTGGCGGTTTCTACCAGCGAGCGTTATCCCGTTGATACTACTTATATCTATTTTGGAGGAATTGAGTTGGATACGATACCTCGGGTGAAGTTAATAGGGGGTGGAGTTGTATTAGGAGATATGAATGGAGATGGTTATACTGACTTGATTACAACTAAAGGAACTTATCTCGGAGGCACAGCGATTGATTCAGTACTGGACATTGGTATCCGCAGCAATGGATGTAATTTCGCGAACGCGTACACCGTGGTGGGCAGGTTCGACAAAGATAGATATGAGGATTTGTTGTTGGGTAGCACATCAATAGGCGGAGGTGATGCCTTAATCTATTTGGGCGGGGACCCTTTAGACACGACACAGGATTGGCATTATTATGATGGCGAAGTGGGTGATTATGGTGCTCAGGTGGGTACTGCTGATATAAATGGGGATGGAGTAGATGAAGCGATTGTGGGTGACCCCGGCTGGTGGTATAATAATCCGTCTTATCCGCCGGGTAGAGTTTACATCTATAAGAATCCTTACACTGCCGTCAAAGATGAAGAACAACAGCTACCATTTACTTTTACATTAGGGCAGAACTACCCCAATCCGTTTAACCGTTCAACCACCATACCTTTTGAGCTTGGGAGCAAGGAGCAAGGAGCGGGGAGACCGATCCACACCACCCTGATTATTTACAACATCCTCGGTCAAAAAGTAAGGACTTTATTAGATGAAGAAAGATTTCCAGGGAATCATCAAGTAATCTGGGATGGAAAGAATTACAAGGGTGAAATCGTTGGAAGTGATATCTATTTCTACCGGATACAAGCTGGGTCTTTCACCAAAACTGCTAAGATGAACTTGCTGAAATAACAGAGACATATTGCCATGCGTCTCTACAGGATTTTAGCCCACACGCAGGGGTTTAGGGGTGAGGTGAATCTGCGGAGGGGTTTTTCTGTTATCCTGTTTTAGTTTTTCAGGGTCAATCTTTTTGTCTTCCCAGACCTTTAAAAATATCTGAGCTATCTCTGGATCAAATTGTGTTCCGGCACAATCCTCTATCTCTTTTAATGCTATGGGCACTCCTTTTCTTTTACGATAAGGTCTGTCACTGCACATAGCGTCAAATGTATCTACCACTGCTAATAGTCTGCCCTGGATGGGAATTTTTTCCTGTCTAAGACCGAAAGGGTAGCCCTGACCATCGAACCTCTCGTGATGATAAAGTACATAAGGGAGCGAGGGTGCCAGAAAAGAAATCCCTTCTAAAATCTTTGCCCCCTGGGCCGGGTGGGCTTTCATTATTTCAAACTCTTCCGGGGTAAGCTCTCCAGGCTTATTCAGAATGGCATCTGGAATGCCGATTTTCCCTATGTCGTGCAGAATCCCCCCGATTTTTACCTCCCATAATTTCTCCGAATCCCAGCCCATTTCCCGGGCAATTATCTCTGCCATATACCAAACCCTCTCAGTATGACCGCGAGTATAGATATCTCTGGCTTCGACTGCATTAGCTAAAGCGGTTAATATGTTGAGGTAGGCTTCTTCAAGATTCTCGTCTAGAAGAGAGTTCTCAATGGCTGAGGAAGCCTTGCTGGCAATTATGGAAAGTGAATTAATCTGTCCCGGAGAGAAGGAGGAATAGTTTCCAACCCTGACTAAATTGAGGACTCCAATCACCCTTCCTTTAGCCATAAGTGGATAGGAGATAAAAGACCTTCTGGGCTTCTCTTTTTCAGACTGCAGATCTTCTTCCCCTGGATTCAAAATTTTGGGCTTGGCATTTTTCACCACCCACTGGGGGACCGGATGCTCTCCATGCAGGAAGCTCAGCTCCACAGGGTGGGTGCTCATCCCGTAGTAGGCTTTAAGAACCAAACTCTTATTTTTATCCTCAACCAGTAAAATAGAGGAGAGACTGGCATCAAACTCCATAGATAAAGTTTCTAAAATGAGCTGGAGCAGGGATTTCAAGTGGATGGTTGAGCCCATGGCCTCGCTTATCTTACAAAGCGAAACAGTTTCCTTTAGGTTTATATTTTCCCGGTAAAGATTCTGTTTCTCCAGTCCCCGGCGAATAGTAGCCCTTAAGCTTTCCAGAGTAAAAGGTTTGATCAGATAATCATAAGCTCCCATTTTCAAGACCGAAATCGCATTCTCAATTGCAGGCTGTCCGGTCATCAGTATAACAATAATATCCGGTGAAATCTCCAGGGCACTTTTTAAGATATCGACTCCGGATTTATCCCCCATTATCAAATCAGACAAAACCAGATCCACAGGCTGGTTTTTTAAAATTCGCAGAGCTTCCTGGGGAAGATTGGTAGTCAGGACCTCATAATCATCAGAAGAGAGCATCTCCTGAATGATGTTGCAGATGTAGATTTCATCATCAACTACCAGTATTTTTGCTTTGGAAGGCATCTGGGATATCCTTCTGATTTTGTTAACCGGAGCAATCATATTTTCTATCGGCTTTGAAACTCGAAAGTTGATTTTTTCGACTGTCTTATTTTTGCACATTATTAGATGACGCTTGTAAAATACAAGTGAACAAACAGTAGTCCGTTTCAAAGCCATTGGGTAACGTAGATGCAGGCCTGGCTTAGATCAAGCAGAACAATCCGAATATTCGCTAAGCTCGATAAATCGAGCGACTACATTCATTTCAAACGGCAGTGATATAAACCGGCTATCGCAGGCTCATTTTATTCTTGACCCCTTCTTTTTTTGCTATTATTATAATTGATTGCATTTTAAGCCTCAAAAGGCAAAAGATGAAAAAAAGATATAAAATACCGTTAATTTTCCTGTGCATAGTTTTCTCTCTTTTTCTCGCTGTTTATCTTCTTATAACGCAGACCAGATTTCTGGAGACTGAGGTTGCAAGGTATTTATCGACCCTGACAGACAGAACTACCCCGGTTAAGATTAAAATTGGTAAGATCCGCAGCTTTTTATGGGGTGAGGTGATAGTTGAGAATCTTCAGATTGAGTATGCGGAAAAGGGATATGAGTATACCCTTTTGGACTTAAAGAGACTGGAGCTGGATTTCTCTCCGGCAGACCTTCTTCGCAGGAAATGGGACTTCAAAGGAGTGAGACTTTACCAGCCAAAGATCCAGATCAAACAAGCCCAGGACGGACGCCTGCTAATTCCTTTTCTGAAAAAAGGGAAAGGAACTTCTGAAGGAGTTCCAAATTTCTCCTTCCCCTATGTTCTTTTCAAAGACGGAAAGATTGACTGGTTTTCGGTCAAAAAGAGTCTAGAGCTGGACAGTGTAAACTTTACACTCTCACTTAACAATGATAAAGAAGGGATCAATTTAAATCTCATTGACGGGAGCTTACTTGCCAGGATAGAGAAAACACTGGAGTTAAAAAGAATAAATGGCAAGGTTAAAATCAAATCAAGCCAGCTAACTTTGGAAAAAGTAAAGCTTGAGACTGCAGATTCTAAATTGGAGTTATTAAGCGGGACTCTTGATTTAAAACCGATTTCTTTTTCAATTAATCTAAAGGGAACCCCTTTTTATCTGGCTGACATAAAAAAAATAAGCGGCATAGGTCTGGATGGAAAACTGAATTTGGAAGGAAACCTCGAAGGAAACCTGAAAAGGATAAAAGGGAATTTGGTTTTAGATGGCACCATGTTTAAAGAGGAATTAAGCGGATTGAGAACAAACTTTCTTTTTGAAAAGAAGAAGTTCACCTTTTATTCAATTCAGGGTAGGGCTTTCCGGTCTCCGGTCCAGCTAAAGGGAGAGCTGAACTTAGGAGAAAAACCGGAAAGCTATATGCTTGAAGGAAAAGTCAAGGATTTAGACCTTGCCAATATCGTTTCCACAGGTTTGCACAGTGATCTTTCCGGGAACTTAAATATGAGGGGAAAAAGTCTGGAGGAAAGAAGCTTTCAACTAAATTTCAACCTCGAATTAGAACCAGGGAAGTTTGATCGATATAGCTTCTCCAGGGCTATTGGAGATCTCACTGTCAGTGTAAACGAGGTGCAGTTTGGCAAGGATTTCCAACTCTGGTATAAAAATACAGAGGTTACCGGGGAGGGAAGAGTCGGGTTTAGCGATTCGCTCAGCTTAAAGGGAAAGGCGATATTCAGAGACCTAAGCGATTACAATGGCCAAACTTTTGTCCAGGAAATGGGAGGAAGAGGGGAATTCCAGTTCAAAGCCAGAGGTCCGGTTTCAGATTTTTCGCTTGAGGGTAGATTTGAATCTGACTCGATCTGGGGGTACAAGCTCTTTAGCTCCGATCTGAAATCAGACGTTAAGATAGACAAATTCATCAGCCGAAAGGGAGGAATCATACGTTCTCTGCTTTTAAACGGAACAGCCTGGAGCATTCCCTATGACTCGCTCACCTCTACTATTTTTCTAGAGGGCGATTCGATCAGAATAGACACTACCAGAATGCGAAATAACTCTCTTTCCTTAGTTTTCTCTGGCAATCTGGACATATCGAAGTTTCCCCAAAATTTGATACTTGAGCAGATAAATCTTGATTACCGGGGTAATAAGATAGAATCGCAAATCCCGGCTAAGATTGAGCTGGACAAAGATGAAGTCAGGTTCGTTCAGGACAGCTTCAGGGTCAACGGGGGAAGCTTCAGCCTGTCGGGGAAGATGGACTATGAGGAGAGAATGAATTTAGAAGTAGATTTGAAAAATATTTCGGTTTTACCCTGGGAGAGATTTCTGTTACCTTATAAGAGAGTCGAAGGTAAAGCAGATGCAAATCTGCAGATCAGAGGAGATTTCAAGAATCCGGAATTGGCGCTCGATATCCAAATCACAGATTGTAATTATGAAGGAGTGGTTTTAGGGAACCTGACCGGGAACCTGTCATACAAAGATAAACTGCTTAACCTGGACAGGCTCTCTCTTGTCAGTCCGGACGGAAACTATAGCCTCACAGGCTCACTACCCCTGGATCTTTCATTTTACCCGATCCCGGAGAGACTCTTAGACCGGCCCCAGAACATGGTTTTCAAAGGTGAAGGAAATAGATTTAGCCTGGTTCATCTTTTCATTCCTGACGTCGAGTACCTTCAAGGACTGTTCAAAGGAGAAGTCAACCTCACCGGGACCCCGCTTCACCCGGAATTGAAAGGAAATTTAGAGCTTTCTCAGGGCATCCTGAAACTTGTTCCTCTGCAGAATCCGATCACCGAAATGATAGCCAGGATAAGGATGGAAAACGAGAACCTGTTTTTCGACGAGGTTCGGGGTTTTGCTTCGCAGGAGGCAACTACGGACAACCCTTTGAAGAAAATCTGGCATTTTATTTTTCCAAAAGAGAAAATCAAAGGAGAAATTTTCTTTTACGGGAACATAAATTTAGGCGACATCAAAGAGCCAAAGTATGATCTAACCCTGGTGGGAAGGAATCTGCCATTGAGCTATGAATATGCTGACCTCACTGCCACAACCGATTTTAACTTGGAAGTCGCGGGCTCTTTGCCACCCCTGGTCTCCGGCAATATATATTTTACCCAACTGTCCTTCAAAGACCCTTTTACCAGCTTGATGCAGACTAAAGCAGGACCCTCGATTCCGAATGAAAATTTGTGGGACCTCAGGCTCGATCTTTCCGGGGATAATAACCTCTGGGTATTGAACCAGGATATGCAGGCAGAGTTTAAAGGTGAAGTCCTTTTATCTCGAAAGAACGGAGATTTACGATTGTTAGGCAGTATGGAGACGATCCGCGGGAAAGATTTCATTTATGGAACGACTTTCGACATAGAAAAAGGTAACTTTGCTTTTGACAATATCGAGAAAATCGACCCCAAATTAGATTTCTTAGTTTCAACTCCTCTGACAGGCTCAGCTTTAGTTACCACAGATTCTGTTACCAAAGGAGCTCAAGAGATAGAGCTGGCAATTACCGGGACTCTGTCAGCACCGGAAATACAACCGGCAACAGGTTCTCCTTATTCCAAGGAACAGATAGCCGAGCTTTTAGCCTTTCATCAGAATGTCTCCACAACTGGAGCAGGAGGAGGCAGCCTTTTCCAGAGCAGGCTGGTGGGCAGTCTGGGCCAGGCATACGCTAACCGGTTTCTGGAAAATTTAGCTGCACGCAGTATAGGAGTGGAGACTTTCGAGATCAAGCCGCTTGAGCCCGGGAGGTTCAGTCTATTGGAGTCTGAGGTAACCGTGGGGAAATACATTTCAAACAAAATATATCTGAGGTATACCCGCAGGCTATCTCAATCTACCGGGCAAGAGGCCGGGGTGGAATACCGTCTGGGGAAACGGTTATATTTTGAAGGTCACCGGGATAAATTGGGACTCCTTCATCTGGGATTAAACCTTTACTGGGAATATTAATGAAATCAGCCATCTTCAAGATTGTTTTTTATTTTCTGGCATTAACTTTTTTCATCTTCCCATTTAAAGAAAATTCTCTATGTGCCATCTCAGCGAGTGCAGAAAAACCTGTTCTTAAGAAGATAGACATCTATGGTAATACTCTTTTCTCTGCGAAAAGGATCAAGCAGGAGATGTCTCTAAAAGAAAATAAGTGGTATAATCTTTTCAAAAAGCAAAGGTTTTATAAATGGAAAATGGAGAATGATCGTTTAGCCATTGACAGCCTTTATCATATTAACGGCTTCCTGCAGGCTCAGACCGGAATCGATTATCAGGTAGATTCCTTGAATCAAGCTACTTTAAAAGCAAATATCTTCGAAGGAGTTCAGACTAAAATTAAAGGTTTCACAGTAAAGGGAGGACTGGAAAGTCTCGCCTCTAAGCAGAACAAGGAATTAGGCCTGCTTAAGCCGAATGAGCCTTTGAATCTTTCGCAATTAGGTGTGATAACCTTTAATTTGAAAACCATTTATGCAAATAATGGTTATCCTTATTGCAGCATAAAGGCCGAGATAGATATAAGCCAGGATAGCGCCTGGGCTCAGATTAACTTTGAAATAGAGCCGGGGAAAATGGTCAGGTTCGGGGATATCTCGGTTGAGGGGTTATCCCGCACCCATGAGAAGGTTGCCAGAAGAGAGCTCACTATAAAAAGTGGAGAGATCTACAGCCGAGGAAAAATCCTGGATAGCGAACAGCGGGCTTATTCAACCGGGCTTTTCACCTATGTGAGCCTGGATGCAAAGAACTCTTCAGAAAAACCTGAGAATCCTGATTTCATCTTAAAGTTAGTGGAAAGGAAACCAAGTTACGTTGGGGTGAAGTTAGGGCTGGGACAATATCAGCCCCAGAATTTAGTCGCTGATCTTACCACGGCTGACCTGACCTTAGAATGGGGCAACCGGAATTTAGCTGGAACTGCCAGGAAGATCAGCTTATCCGGTTTCAGCAGTTTTGTGGTTTTCAAAAACTGGCAGAATCTTACCAACCGTTTCAACTTTGGCTTTGTGGAGCCCTGGCTTTTCGGGACCAGAACTCCTTTTAATTTGGATCTGTACTATGAGCCGGGTGTAAAAAGCGTTATCCAGCCTTATCGAATTGAGTCTTATGGCGGAAACTTTAATTTCAGCCGGGAGCATAAGAAATTCCTGAAGTTCTACCTGACCTTTTCCTACCAGCAGGTCAAGGTTTACGGGATTGCGCCGGAGTTTCTGGAGGAGTTCAAGAGTGAACAGGGGATAAATATCCGCAGGAAGATGGACTTTGCAGTGGAGAATGATACTCGACCGAACCCGTTTGTACCAGCTTCCGGGTCATATTTTCAGTTATTTAATGAGCTGGTTGGGGGATTTTTAGGAGGGGATAACCATTTTTACAAGCTGATCTGGACCTGGAGCAGATATAATACTCTGGGAAAACCTGATCAGATTAATGTTCTGGCAACCAGGTTGAAAATCGGGTATGTGCAGAAACTATTCAAGGAAAAATACGTTCCTACTTTCGACCGTTTCTATGCAGGAGGAGCTTATACCATCCGGGGTTATTCGGAGAATACTTTAGGACCAAAGGATATTGAAGGCAAAAACACAGGCGGGGGGCTGATGCTTATTGCTAATTCAGAGATCAGGAAAGCTCTTTTCTGGAAATTCGGATATACGGTTTTCATAGATGCCGGGAATATCTGGTCTGAACCAAAAAATTTCAAAGTATCAGATGTCAGATTGACCGGAGGTGTGGGACTGCAATTTTTTACTCCCATAGGACCAATAAGATTGGACTATGCCAGGAGGATTCTGAGAAATGGTGACCCGGCTGAAGGTATGTGGCATTTAGCTATACTTTATGCTTTCTGATAAATCATATTCCGAATAACGGATGACGAATGACGGATAAAGGAAGGGAAAATATGAAAAAAACCGGTTATCGGGATTACTTGTGGTATTGAAGTTTGTGTAGGGACAGGGCTTGTTAAGCGAAGCGAAATCCCGTTACTGCGGGGTCCCTGTCCTTATCCTGATTTTGCATCTGGCGGCACTGGTTTTCTAATGAAAAATAACAGATGACAGATAAAAAAAGAAAATGACGGATGGCTGATGACGAATAAAGAAAATGACAAATGACAAACGACAAATAAAAGACTAAAAGCGGAAAGAAAGATCAAGGAATGAAAAAACCAGTTATAGGGATTACCTGTAGCATTGAAGAAAAAGAGGACAGAAACAGAAAGTACCCGCTGATATATCCTTTTGATTATGTTAAAAGGCAATATTATTTTGCAATTGAGAAGGCTGGTGGGGTTCCGTTCATCTTACCTAATATAGAGAATTTAAGCTTGGTTGATGATGTCTTGAATGTAGTAGACGGTCTTTTGGTCAGCGGAGGATATGACGTTCACCCTCGATATTATGGCGAAGATATTCGCAGAAGCAACGTCAAAATTACCCCGGATAGAGATAGATTCGAGCTGGCCCTTGTCAGAAAGGCGAGAGATAAAGGAATCCCGATTTTAGGAATCTGCCGTGGACACCAGTTAATTAATGTTGCTTTTGGCGGGACTCTTTATCAGGATATATCTCTGAGAAAAGAGTTCACTTTAGAACATAAGATAAAACAGTCTTCCCGCTTCAAAAAGAGACATCAGGTCATCATAAAAGAAGGCTCGAAGCTTTTTTCCATACTCAGAAAAAAAGAGATCGAGGTTAATACCAGCCATCATCAGATTATAAAAAAGATCGCCCAGGGATTTGTGACATCTGCTTTTTCCAAAGAAGATGGGGTGATTGAGGCTTTAGAGAGCCTTGAAGATAATTATCTGCTCTCGGTTCAATGGCATCCGGAAGTTTCGTATGATGAGAAAAATTCAAAACTGCTCTTCGCTTCGTTAATAGAAAGCTCAAAGAAAAGGGGATGATTTTCTGGATAAAGTCAGGATTCTGGATAAGGTTCAACTTTATGCTGTCGCTGACCCGAGCTTATGCCTGAACAGGGATTTGATCGAGGTAGTTGCTCAGGCAATAGAAGGCGGGGCTCAGATGGTTCAGCTCAGGGATAAGAAATCAGGTGATGGCGAATTTCTGGAGCTTACCAAGAAGATTCATAAAATTACCCGGAAAAAGAGAATTCCTCTCATCATAAATGACAGGGTGGACGTTGCCAGACTTGTAGATGCCGAAGGAGTGCATTTGGGGGAGGAGGACCTTCCTGTAAAAGAGGCAAGAGAAATTTTAGGCTCGAAAAAGATAATTGGAGCGTCTGCTTCGGATATTAAAACCGCTAAAATCAAAGAAAAAGAAGGTGCTGACTATATCGGGCTTGGTCCTGTTTTTGAAACCGGATCTAAGGAGATTGAAAAGCCGTTAGGGGTTGAAATTCTTAAAGAGGCGAAAAGAAGCCTGAAGATTCCGGTTTTTCCTATAGGGGGGATTAATTTAAGTAATCTGGATCAGATTATCTCCACAGGTACAAAGAGGATAGCCGTCATTTCCGCAATATTCATGGCAGAAGACGTCAGAAAAGCAGCTCAAGAGCTTCTGGAAAAGTTAAAATAAAAAATTTTAAAATTAATCTTGACAAAGTTAGTAAGGATTGCGTATATTACCTAAGGAATTTAGGCAGGGCGGAATTATAAGAGATTAAAAGGAAAATTATGAATATATCAACCAGAGGGAGGTACGGTTTAAGGGCGCTGGTGGAGCTATCGGCGCTTTCAAGGGAAGGACCGGTGAATTTGCGGGACCTGTCTGAAAAACAGAAGATGTCTATAGATTATTTGGAGCAGATCTTTAATAAATTGAAGAGAGCAGGTATAGTGCAGAGCATACGAGGTGCCAAAGGAGGATATGTTCTGGCTACAAATGAAGATGAGATCACAGTTAGCCAGGTGATAAACGCTCTGGATGGTCCAATTTCGATCTCCAACTGCTATAATCCGAATCTAAGAGAGAAAAGCTGCACTGGTCCTGCTACCTGTGTAACCAGGGTCTTGTGGAAGGGGCTTGAAAATACCATTGAGTCAATGTTGTCCAGTATAACTTTGAAAGATCTGAGGCAAGAAAAATTTGATTTTAAGTTAAAAAGGAGTCGCAAAAATGGAAAGAAAAATTTACTTAGATCATAACGCTACCACTCCGGTTCATCCTGAAGTGCTTGAGGCGATGCTGCCCTTTTATCAAGAAGGTTTTGGGAACGCTTCCAGCATTCACAGTTTCGGCAGGGAGGCAAAAGTGGCCTTAGAAGAATCCAGGGAGAAGGTGGCAAGGTTCTTGAATGCAGACCCTTTAGAGATATATTTTACCAGCGGGGGGACTGAATCGGATAACCTGGCAGTTAAAGGGGTTGCCTGGGCTAATAAAAAGAAGGGGAATCACATAATTACTTCCCAGATAGAGCATCATGCGGTTTTAGAAAGCTGTAAATTTTTAGAAAAGGAAGGGTATGAGATAACTTATCTTCCGGTGGATAGATATGGCTTAGTTGATCACGATGAATTAAAGAAGAGCATCAAGAAGGAAACCGTACTGGTGAGCATAATGCATGCTAATAACGAAATGGGGATAATTCAGCCGATTGCAGAGCTTGCCGGGCTGGCAAAGGAAAAGGGAGTATATTTTCATACCGATGCGGTGCAGTCGACCGGGAAGATGAAAATCGATGTAAATGAGTTGAATGTGGATATGCTTTCTCTATCCGCGCACAAGTTTTATGGACCCAAGGGAGTTGGTGCTCTCTATATAAGGAGAGGTGTCAGGCTGACTCCTCTGGCTCACGGAGGACATCACGAAAAGTCAAGAAGGGCAGGAACTGAGAATGTACCTGGAATCGTGGGGCTGGCAAAAGCACTGGAGATTGTACATTCAGATATGCAGAAAGAGGAAAGAAGACTGAAATCGCTGACTGAGACATTCTTTAAGAAAGTAACTGAAAGGATTCCGGACGTTTTTCTAAACGGACATCCGGTTCTCAGAATACCCAATACCTTAAACCTTTCCTTCAAAGGAGTGGAAGGGGAATCGATAATTCTGAACCTGGATTTAAAAGGTATAGGCGTGGCTTCCGGGTCTGCTTGTACTTCTGGCACCCTGGAACCATCTCACGTTCTTTCAGCTATGGGCGTTCCTGGCGATCTGGCGCAGAGTTCATTGCGATTCAGTTTCGGTCGAAGCAATTCCATTGACGACGTTGATTATGTAGTTCAATTATTGCCGGAGATCATTTCGAAATTAAGAGCAATGTCGCCTATTTATCAAAAATAAAGAACTTAGATTAATACTTTAAGATGTCAAGATAAGTCATTAAATAAAAATGAGGTAAGTTATGGCATACAGTGCTAAAGTTATGGAGCATTTTCAGAACCCGAGGAACGTGGGTGAAATTGAGAATCCGGATGGAGTCGGAGAAATCGGAAACCCGGTTTGCGGGGATATAATGAAGCTTTACATAAGGGTGAAGGATGATCGGGTAGTGGATGCTAAGTTCAAGACTTTTGGGTGCGGAGCTGCGATTGCCACTTCAAGTATGATCACAGAGCTGGTCAAAAATAAGACCTTGGAAGAGGCGGAGAAAATCTCCAGACAGTCTGTGGCTGAGGCTTTAGACGGGCTGCCCGCAAATAAGATGCACTGCTCTAATTTAGCTGCGGACGCTTTGCATAAGGCAATAGAGGATTATAAGAATAGAAAAAAGAAGAATGAATAAAAAGCTCATGCCGTCGGTGAGGGTAGTGGTGGCGATGTCTGGCGGTGTTGACTCCTCACTGGCGGCTTTTTTATTGTCCGAATCTGGAGAAAAGGGGTTTGAGGTAATAGGCATCACCCTGAAACTCTGGGATTATTCAGAGGTCGGTGGTGACCTGTACAAAGACGGCAGATGCTGTTCCCTTGAGGCGATGAACGATGCCCGGAATGTCTGCCAGAAGATAGGTGCTCCTTACTATGTTTTGGATTTCAGGGAGGAATTCAAGGACGAGGTCATCTCTAACTTCATAAATGAATATAAAAAGGGGAGAACTCCTAATCCCTGCATAGTCTGCAATACCGAAATCAAGTGGAAACTTCTCTGGAATAAGGCTAAGAAGTTAGGAGCAGAGTATCTTGCTACAGGTCATTATGCTCGGATAAAACATTCACCAGAAGACGGAAGATTTCTGCTTCTGAAGGGCGCTGATCCCCAGAAAGATCAATCCTATGCTCTGTGGGGGCTGTCTCAGGAAAATCTTTCAAAAACTATCTTTCCTTTGGGCGAGCTGACCAAAAAGGAGGTTAGAGAATTAGCCAGAAGATATGACCTGAAAACTGCTTTCAAAGAAGAGAGCCAGGAGATCTGCTTTGTGCCGGATGATGATTATGAACGTTTTTTAAGAGAATGGGAGGATGGATATTCCGCGAAAGATTTAAGCCAGATAAAGTCGGGACCTATCTATGATCTGAAAAAGAAGAAGTTAGGTGAGCATAAGGGGATTCCGTTTTATACTGTCGGGCAGAGAAGAGGTCTGAAGATTGCCGCCGGAAAGCCTCTGTATGTAGTTAAAATTGACCCAGAGGAGAATGTAATTTATGTAGGCGAAAATAAAGACCTTTTCAGGACGACTTTTGTCGTTTCCGATTTGAACTGGATTTATATTCCTCAGTTAGAGGATAAAATGGAATGTTTGGTAAAGATCAGGTATATGCATACTCCGGCAAAGGCAGTTATTTCTCCACATTTTGAAAACGTAGGGACAGGGCTTGTTGAAGGAAGCGAAATCCCGCTTAGCGGGGTCCCTGTCCGAAATAAAAATCGGACAACCACAAGGGTTGTCCCTACTAAATCTGATGCTCATAAAAAAAACGCAAGAGCAAGCTCTTGCACTCCACTCAAAGTCTTGGTGGAATTCGAAAAACCCGAAAGGGCAATCACTCCTGGCCAGTCTGCGGTTTTCTATGAAGGGGAGAAGGTGATTGGTGGGGGGGTTATAGAAAAGACGTTATCGTAATTCGTTATTCGTGACCGTAAAGGTCTCGCGTAGGGGCGGAGCTTGACTCCGCCCTTTTTGTTTGTCAGAATTTAAAAAGATAAAGGGATAAATGGACGAAGGGTTGAAGGGATAAAATGTAGCGTCCGGGTTTATCCCGGACGTTTTTTTTGGTCTTGAATTGGTGGACAGACAAATGGTCAGGATCACAGCGCGGAGTCCGACAGCGGTCGTTATACAGTGACTAAAAATGTTGCGGACTTATACGTTTTCAAAGTTTCGATTCTGCGAAATGTAGAAATGACCGCTCCTTATTTTCATGACGGGAGCGTTGACCGCCTGCAGGATGCCGTAAAGATTATGGCACAGCTTCAGATGGGTAAAACGCTCACCGATGCCCAGGCAAACGATATCGTTGCTTTCTTAAAATCATTAACCGGGCAAATACCGGAAGAAGCGCTGAAAGTGCCGATTCTTCCCTCAGGTGAATAGGGGTTTCCGACTGATGGAGTGTAAAGCTTCAGCTTTACTTTTTATTTAGAAGGTTTTTGTAAAATGTGGGGACAGAACAGTTTTCTGTCCATCTATTTTTCTAAAATAAGTTAAAAATTTTTGTTGCATTTTTGGGATGTTTATATAAGATTATTTGAGATTTAATTGAAGAGTCGTAGGTCAAGCATGGCGGAGCCTGCTTGACGACATTTATATTCATTGTACAAAATAATAATTGTCAACCAGTCCTCTGGACATGGTTGACCTACGAAACCCAGAAATCCAATTCCTGAACCAGCTAATCTGCTCTAAGAAGGGTAAAGAAATGAATAGACAAAAAACAAATGAAAGATTTCTAAGATTCCCAGTTCTTTCTCACGGTGCTGAATTCCTTGTCCAAGGGCATTTAATGCGAAGAAATATTTTAACATATAAGGCACCTCCAAATAATGAAGGATACGATTTGATATGCATTCATCCAAATCCAAGAGTAAAGAGTAAACAAGTTAGAGTCCAAGTAAAATCTCGTTATCAAACTGATTGTAATCGAAGTGTTCCTGTAAAGGAAAAAAGCTTAGGCGCTTTTGATTTCTTAATAGTTGTGTTTCTCAATGTTGGATATTTCTATAAAAAAACTGTTATGCCGACAGAAGGCAGGAAGGAGCCTGAGTGTTATACTTTACCGGTAGATTTTGTTAAAAAACATCTCGATAAGAGATATTCTTGGCAAAAGATAATCTTAAAAGACTTTAATATAGATAAGTATAAGAATGAGAAAGGTTTTGAGTTGATAGCGAAAAGACTAAAGATCAATTATCCGTCAAGAGTTAATAAGGGTTAATTAAATATTTAGTACTTTATAATTTTTCTTCCCCACACTGTCATTTTTACATAATCAAAGCCAAAAAAACAGATTGGTTCTGCAACTTTGACCTTCATAATGTCATTCTGGCATTTTCAATTTCTGTAAGTCTAAGCATCAGTAAAGTTAACTCATTGTAAAATAATCACTTAATTAATATTTTGTATTTTGGCACTGCACTTGCGTAATATATGAACAGCGTTAATAGATGAGACGGAAGATGTGAGACGTGAGACGACAAAAAAACCGTGAACTATGAACCATTAACCATTAACTAAATGAAAGGAGTGAGTATGATGGCTATCACAAGATGGAGACCTTTGAGGGAGATGGTCTCGGTTCAGGACGAGATGAGCAAGCTATTCTCCGCCTGTGGCGGATTCGGCAAGGGGATGCCAATGAGATGGATGGAAGAAGGGGATGAAATGTGGGCACCGAATGTGGATATGGCGGAGACCAAAGATGAGATAGTGCTGACTGCGGAGTTACCAGGCTTCAAGAAAGAGGACATAAAGCTTTCAGTTGAGGATCATAGCATAACATTGAGCGGCGAGAAGAAGTCCAAATACGAAGAAGAGGAGAAGAAAGGGAATTACTACCGGTTAGAAAGGAGATTCGGTAGCTTCACCAGGTCTTTCGCTCTTCCGACTCCGGTTGAGGCAGACAGGGTAAAAGCAGTTTACAAGGATGGCATCCTGAAAGTCACTTTGCCGAAGAGCGAAGAGGCTAAGAAAAAAGAGATACCAATTAACGTCAGTTAAAGGTAGAGGGAAATGGAAAAGGTAGACCTGCGTGGGGGAGCGCGGGTCTACCGATAACAGAGCAGTCATTGCGAGACCCGGCAGGGGCGAAGCAATCCGTAGGTAATGAATAGGTGGATTGCTTCGTCGTCCGAATGGACTCCTCGCAAGGACAAGCAGGTTTTGCTCTTTGTTGGTATCCTCACCAACAAAGGATGATTGTTGGTCAGGAGACCAACAATCAACAACAAAGAGATTTGGGTTCGATGAATCGAACCCCTACACTGGTTGGATGTGTCCTCAAACGGATCCAGAGGATAGGGGCTTGATTTATCAAGCCCTGTTACTGTGCCGAGCCTTAAAGGCTCGGCTTACGCGAGATGAATTTACGAAAAATGAAAACAAACGCTTGACATTTATGAAAAAATCGATATAATAGGAGGTTATATAATGGCTAAAATAATAGGCATAGACTTAGGCACAACCAATTCCTGCGTGGCAATAATGGAGGGGAAGGATCCTAAAGTCATTCCCAATTCAGAGGGAATGCGGACCACGCCTTCTGTAGTCGGATTCACCAAGTCAGGAGAAAGATTGGTTGGTCAGATAGCAAAAAGACAGGCTATTACCAACCCGCAGAACACCGTGTATTCCATCAAGCGGTTTATGGGTAGAAAATATTCTGAGGTGCAGTCCGAGATCAAAACCGTTCCCTATAAAGTCGTCGAAGGCTCAAACGGTGATGCAAGGGTCAGAATCGAAGAGCGGGAGTATACTCCTCCGGAAATCTCAGCAATGATATTGCAGAAAATGAGACAGACGGCTGAGGATTATTTAGGAGAAAAAATCACCCAGGCGATCATCACGGTTCCGGCTTATTTTAACGATTCCCAGCGCCAGGCGACCAAAGATGCCGGAAGAATAGCGGGTCTAGAAGTTTTGAGAATAATCAACGAGCCGACTGCAGCTTCATTAGCTTATGGTCTGGATAAAAAGAAAGATGAGAAGATTGCGGTATTCGATTTGGGCGGGGGGACTTTCGATATTTCCATCTTAGAAATCGGAGAAGGAGTTTTTGAAGTCAGGTCAACCAATGGTGATACTCACTTAGGTGGGGATGATTTCGATAAAAGAATCATTGACTGGTTAGTATCTGAATTCAAAAAGTCGAATTTGACCTTGAGGCAGGAAGGGATCGACTTGTCCAGAGACCCGATGGCTTTGCAGAGATTAAAAGAGGCAGGTGAAAAAGCCAAAATGGAGCTTTCGTCTACTCTTGAGACAACTATCAACCTGCCTTTCATAACTGCAGATGCAAATGGACCGAAACACCTGAATATGACTCTTTCCCGGGCAAAGTTAGAACAGTTAGTGGATGACCTGATTGAAAGGACAATTGAGCCGGTGAGGAAAGCTCTAACAGATGCCAAACTTTCCGCAGACCAGATCGATGAGGTTGTCCTTGTCGGTGGAATGACCAGGATGCCCAAGGTTCAGGAGACAGTCAGGAAACTTTTCGGCAAGGAGCCGCATAAGGGAGTAAATCCGGATGAAGTGGTAGCAGTTGGAGCCGCAATCCAGGGAGCGGTCTTAGGCGGAGAAGTCAAGGATATATTACTGCTCGACGTAACTCCATTGTCCTTAGGAATCGAGACTTTAGGCGGAGTTTTCACCAAGCTAATTGAGAGGAACACCACCATCCCAACCAGAAAAAGCGAGATATTCACCACTGCCGAGGATAGCCAGACCTCAGTAGAGATTCACGTGCTCCAGGGCGAAAGAGAAATGGCGATTGATGACAAGACCATCGGCAGATTCCAGTTAGTCGGGCTTCCTCCGGCAC
>JAUYBY010000091.1 GCA_030692925.1 Candidatus Zixiibacteriota bacterium
GATCGAGAGAAAACCACGATGTCTGCATTTAAGATGTGTGAAGATTGCAGTCAGGAATATCTCAATCCTCTTAATAGGAGATTTCATGCTCAACCCAACGCCTGTCCGGTTTGCGGCCCGAGGCTGACTCTGACGGATAATAAAGGAAATGACTTAAGCGTCCCTGACCCGATCTCCTCAACTATCACCTTTCTAAAGAAAGGTCATATTATAGCCATCAAAGGGATTGGCGGGTATCATTTAGCCTGCGATGCTACGAATAAGAAAGCTGTCTCCGTTTTGAGAAAAAGAAAATATAGAGAAGATAAGCCTTTTGCATTGATGGCAAAAGATTTGAAAACCATTCGCAGGTTTTGTCAGCTTAATCCCTCTGAAGTTGAATTATTACAGACGATTCAACGGCCGATTGTCCTCTTGAAAAAGAAAAATGTGAAACTGATTGCACCGGATGTTGCGCCTCTTCAAAAAAATTGGGGGGTGATGCTCCCTTACTCTCCTTTGCACCATCTTTTGCTCAGGAATTCGAATCTGATCCTGGTAATGACTTCAGGCAACCAGTCGGATGAGCCTATAGCTTATGAGGATAAAGAGGCTTTTGAAAGATTAAAAAAGATAGCAGATTATTTTCTGTTTCACAACCGGGAAATACACAGGCGTTGCGATGATTCAGTGACCAGGGTATTCAGTGGCAAAGAAATGGTCTTGCGGAGAGGAAGAGGTTACGTGCCGCTTCCGATAAATGTGGATCTGAAATTCACAAAACATATCTTGGCTACAGGCGCACAGCTCAAAAATACCTTCTGTTTAGCCCGGGGCAGTTTTGCATTTCCCAGCACCCATATAGGAGATCTGGAGAATTATGAAACCCTGGATTTTTACTCCAGAGAAATCGAGAGGTTCAAAAAACTCTGCTCGGTCAAGCCGGAAGTTGTGGCTTACGATATGCATCCTGAATATTTATCCACCAAGTATGCCTTATCTTTAAAGAACATCAAAAAGATTCCGGTTCAGCACCATTATGCCCACATCGCCAGTTGTATGGCTGAAAATAAAATAAGCCAGAAAGTAATCGGGGTTGCCTTTGACGGGACCGGTTATGGTGAGGATGAAAATGTCTGGGGCGGAGAGTTCCTTCAGGCGGATCTACAAGGTTTCCAGAGAGTGGCTCATTTTAAATATGTCCCTATGCCAGGTGGAGAGGCGGCGATAAAGAATCCCTGGATGATGGCTATTTCATATCTCTATACCTGTTACGGAGAAGATTTTTTAAACCTGGATTTAGAATTCGTCAGGAAGATCGATTTTTCGAGATGGGAAATTATACGGAAAATGCTGGATCAGAAGGTGAACCTTTTTCTGACCTCCAGCGCAGGCAGGCTTTTCGATTCGGTCTCAGTCCTCTTGAACTTCAGAGAAAAAACCAACTATGAAGGACAGCCGGCAGTTGAATTAGAGTTCTGGGCGGATGAGAAAATTAAGTCAAAATACGGATTTGAAATGACCTTAGAACAGGATAAATTCGTCATCCATCCTGAAAAGATAATAAAAGGGGTAGTTGATGATCTGGTGAAAAAAGAAAGGAAATCGAAGATCGCGGCCAAATTTCATAATACTATGGCTCAGATCATAAATGAAGTCTGTTCAAGATTAAGAAAAGAATATGACTTGAATTCAGTCTGTTTATCTGGCGGGGTTTTTCAGAATACGTTTCTGTTAAACAGGACTTATGCGCTTTTAAGTAAGAATAGATTTAGACTTTACACCCATCACCTGGTTCCTCCAAATGACGGAGGAATCTCGTTAGGGCAGGCAGTGATTGCCAATCAGAGGATCTAATATGTGCTTAGGTGTACCGGTAAAAATAGTGCAGATAAAAGGAAATGAGGGGATTGCGGAGTTCAAGGGGGTGAAAAAAAAGATCAATTTAGAGCTTCTGGAAAACGTCAAAAAAGGGGACTACGTGATTTTGCATGCTGGTTTTGCGATTCAAAAAATGGAACCAAAAGAAGCATTGGAAACCTTGAAGCTATTTGAAGAACTTTCTGGATTTGGAAATGAATAGAAACTTTCAAGACGAATTTTCTAATTCGAAGATAACTCAAATGCTGGCAGAAAAGATCAGAGATACCGCCAGAAAGATCAAAAAAAATGTTGCCCTGATGGAGGTGTGCGGGACGCATACGGTTGCCATTTTCAGGTCTGGAATCAAGAGCATATTGCCAGAGAACGTGAGACTGATCTCCGGGCCAGGATGTCCGGTCTGCGTTACACCGAATAACTATCTGGACAGAGCCATTGCCCTCTCCAGATCAGAGGATATCATAGTCTGTACATTCGGGGATATGATGAAAGTGCCTGGTTCATCTTCCTCCTTAGAAAAAGAGAAAACTGCAGGGGAAGATATAAGGATCGTCTATTCCACGCTGGATGCCTTGAAGATCGCCCAGCAGAATCCGGACAAAAAAATAGTCTTCCTGGGAGTCGGATTTGAGACTACTGCTCCTACAGTGGCGTTCGCTTTAAAGGAAGCAAGAAAAGAAAAGATCAGAAACTTTTATGTTTTGTCAGCTCACAAACTGGTCCCGCCGGCTTTAAAATTTTTAGCTGAATCAAAAGATTTAAAAGTAGATGGTTTTATCTGCCCCGGACATGTGAGCACTATAATTGGGACAAAACCGTATGAATTCCTGGTTAGGGAATTTGAATTCCCCTGCGTCATCTCTGGATTTGAACCCCTGGACTTGTTCCAGTCCCTTTATATTTTGTTGAGTCAGATACAAAAGAAAAAGCCTGAAATCTCCAATCAATATCTTCGAGCAGTCAAAGCCAATGGAAATCTGAAGGCATTAGGGCTGATGGATGAGGTTTTTGAGAAAGAGGATTCTCTCTGGCGTGGTATAGGCACAATCCCGCTCTCCGGTCTGAAAATTGGAGATGATTATAAAGAATTCGATGCTCTTACGCAGATAAATGTGCAGGTAGAGAAAAGCAGAGAGCCTAAAGGATGCCTGTGCGGTCTGGTGATTCAGGGAAAGAAGACCCCCTTGGATTGTCCTTTCTTTGCCAGGAAGTGCAATCCCCGGAATCCGATAGGGCCCTGTATGGTCTCGTCTGAGGGTTCCTGTCAGGCTTATTATAAGTATGGACAGGTTAAAGATAGCCGCAGGTCCTACGGATCCGTTTATCGGACTTTAGCCTGCGTTATACTCGCACCCTGAAAGGTGCGGCTACTTTCCATGAAAGGCAGATCAGATGGCAAAAAAACATAAGTCAGGCGAAAAAATAAGCCTCTCCCACGGTGCTGGAGGGAAACTTTCTTTGGAGTTGATCACCGAGCTGCTTAAAGGGAACTTCGATAACAAAATCCTGAACAGGTTGGAGGACTCGGCGGTCTTCGAATTAAACGGACAAAAAATCGCCTTCACCGCTGATTCCTATGTAATCCAGCCAATCTTCTTCCCGGGTGGAGATATAGGGAAATTAGCAGTTTGTGGAACTACCAATGACCTGTCGGTTATGGGCGCAAAACCGCTTTACCTTTCCTGCTCTTTGATAATCGAGGAAGGGTTAGATAAAAGTATTTTGGAGAAAATCATCTTGTCTATGAAGAAAACCGCCCAGAAGGCTGGAGTGAAGATTGTGACCGGGGATACCAAAGTGGTGGGAAAAGGGAGCGCGGACAAGTTATTTATTAATACCTCAGGTATTGGCACCATTGGAGACGGGGTCGATTTAGGAAGAGAGAGGATAAAAATCGGAGACAAGATTATCCTCAGCGGAACAATTGGCGACCATGCAACAGCAGTACTGTCTTCAAGAGCAGGTCTGGAATTCCAGACCAGTATAAAAAGCGACTGTGCATTTCTTTCGGATTTGATCGGCTCAATTCTTAAATTCAAAGATAAGATAAAATTCATGCGAGACCCCACGCGTGGCGGCTTAGCCTCAGTCTTAAATGAGATGGTCGAAGACAAGAGATTCGGCGCTCTTTTGAATGAGAATAAAATTCCAATCAGGGAAGAAGTTACCGGATTTTGTGAGCTTTTGGGATACGACCCTTTATATCTGGCAAATGAGGGGAAAGTGATAGTTATCGCTGCCTCCAGAGTAGCAAAGGAAATTCTGAAGATTATGAAAGGGAACAAGCTGGGCAGGGATGCTGAAATCATTGGAGAGATAACCGCAGAATACAAAGGGATGGTGGCTCTTAAAACCAGATATGGAGGAACCAGAGTCGTGGATATGCCCACAGGTGAGCAGTTCCCGAGAATCTGTTAAAGGAATAATTATGCACGAACTTTCATTAGCCCAGGGAATCATACAGGTGATCGAAGAGGAACTTGAGAAAAGGAAGGAAAAAGGAACGGTTCAGAAGATTAACCTCCGAATAGGCCAGCTTTCCTGCGTAGAGCCGGAGGCGTTGCTGTTTTCCTTTGGGTTCTGTTCTAAAGAGACCCAGTGTGAAAACGCAGTGTTAAATATCGAGAAGGTCCCTCTTGCCTGTGAATGTCAAAACTGCGGCAAAAATTTCTTACCAAAGGAAGCCGTTTTTGTCTGCCCGGATTGTAAGTCCTGCCGGATAAAGATCTTATCCGGTGAGGAATTTTATATAGACTCATTTGAGATAGAATAGGAGCAAATTATGAAGATAAAAGTTTTGAAGGATGTTCTCAAAGCCAATGATACTATCGCCGAGGAAAACCGAACTATATTGAGAAAAAAAGGGATTTTAACCTTAAACCTCATGAGTTCACCCGGTGCAGGGAAGACCCTGATCTTAGAAAAGACCGTGGAGAGATTGAAAAAAGATTTCAAAATCGGGGTAATCGAAGGTGACGTCTCAACCTCAAATGATGCCCGGAGATTAGCCAGATATGATATCCAGGTGATTCAGATAAATACCGATTCCATAGGCGGTGCCTGTCATCTGGATGCTAACATGGTCAAAGAGGCGCTGGGCTCTCTTAATCTATCCTCAATTCAAATCCTTTTTATAGAGAATATCGGAAACCTGATCTGTCCAGCCGGGTTTGATTTGGGTGAGGATAAAAAAATCATCGTTTTGAGCCTGACCGAGGGGGAGGATAAACCGGTTAAATATCCGGTTGCTTTCCGAAAAGCTGATTTACTGCTGGTCAACAAACTCGACCTGTTAAATCATCTGGACATAGACTTACAGCTTTTGCTTAAGAACAGCAGGAAGGTAAATCCTGATTTAAAATCTATACAGCTTTCTGCAAGAACAGGCGAGGGGATTGATAAGTGGGCACAGTGGATAAAAAAGAACCTGGATTTGAAAAAAAGAAGGTCAAGAGCGCAGGGTTCTTGATCTAAGCCACTGTCTATTTTGCGGGCGACCATGAGGGTCGCCCCTACGCTTTATCCTGACTTATTCTTTTGCTTACCTTACCCCAGGTTGGTGTGATAAGAAAGCTTTCCTCCATGTTCCCAATCATCCGGTAAAACTTTTTCATCGGGGTGGCAAAAGTGATAACATCGGCAGGTATGCAAGGACGAGCTGAAGGATCAAACATACCGATAATGTCTCTTGGATGCTCAGATTCCCTCTCAAGGTATGGATAGTGAACAATGGCACTACAGCCTGAGCCGAAAGGGCAAATTACTCCATTCGGTTCAACCTCGTCAAAACTTGCCAGAGTGAAAAGCCCGGAGAGAACGTCCGGCTGAGCAAAGAAGATAGCCACCTCAGGATTATCTGATTCTTCAAGCAGGTCCCATCTCTTGAAAACTATGAACTTATGAGGTGCCTTGAATATTGGCATCCTTTTCATAACCTCTTTGACCAGTTCTGGGGATTTCTTATAGCGTTCCCCTTCGAGCTCCCCCGGAATGCCGCAGGAAAGAAAATATTCGAAGTTAGGTCCGATCTTTTCGGAAAACCCAAAATACCTTTTTCCACCGGGACAGCCGGTTGAGTCCAAACCAAAGAAAAGAGATTTTCCCTTTCTTACATTGGATAGAGCGCAAATGACACAACGATTTTCCTGAGTTTTCTCAACTTCCTCGACTCCCTTTATCACGTCAGTGTAGTAGAAGCAAATAGGGAGTTCCGCCCCATCGAAATATTTTTTCCAGAGCCGGGTGAATTTGTCTTTAATCTTTAGATCCATAGATTTCCTCCATTGATTGGGTAGAGACGCATGGCCATGCGTCTCTACATCTACAGCTAACTTTTTCTTTCCTCTTCGATATGATGCCTGATGTCTTTTCCCTGCACTAAATAGATGACATCTTCACATATATTAGTGGCGTGGTCTCCGATCCTCTCTAAATGCCTGGAGACCAGGATTAATTCTAAAGCCCGGGGGATGGTTGATTGATCACCCAACATAAAAGTCAAAAGCTCCCTGAAAACTTGATCTTTTAAAGCGTCAACCTCATCATCCCGTGTTAAAACTAAACGAGCCAAGTCCACATCCCGGTTGATGAAAGCATCCAGACTGTCTTTGACCATCTTTTGAGTCAGATCCGCCATCCGGGGTATATCGATCAAAGGTTTCAGTTGGGGCTGCTTTATCAGCACAGCAGCTCGCTGGATGATGTTTACTGCCAGGTCCCCAATCCGTTCCAGCTCGCTGTTTATCTTCATAGCTGAAGTGATAAACCTCAAATCTGTTGCCATCGGCTGTCTCAAGGCTAAAAGTCTTAAACATAACTCGTCGATCTCTATTTGAAGATGGTTCACTTTTACCTCAGCCTCATTCACCTCCTTAAAAAGAGATTCATCTCTTTCAGCCAGGGATTTTACTGCCTTATAGATCATCGATTCAGCCAGGCCTGCCATAAATAAAAGCTTTTCTTTAAGTGAACTCAGCTCCTCATCGAAATGTCTGTGGATTTCCATCTTTTCTTCCTTTCTTAATAAAGAGACTTAACCACCCTCAAACAAGTTTGAGGGTGCCACCCAACGCAATGACAGCCTTCTGCACTTTTTCATCACTCCCTTTAGCTTTACCCTTACCTTTGCGCCTCTGGAGAAGGGTAAACCTAAGGTTTACACTCCATTTTTTTCTTTTTTTATCCGAACCTGCCAGTTACATAATCTTCGGTCTTTTTATTCTTCGGATTGGTGAATATGTCAGAAGTCCTGTCGAACTCGATTAACTCACCTAAGAAAAAAAAGCCTGTATAGTCCGAGATTCGGGCAGCCTGCTGCATATTATGGGTTACTATTACGATGGTATAGTTTTTTTTCAGGTCTGAAATCAGTTCTTCGATTTTAGCCGTGGAGATCGGGTCCAGAGCAGAAGCCGGTTCATCCATCAATAAAACTTCTGGTTGCACTGCTAATGCCCGTGCAATACAAACCCTCTGCTGCTGGCCACCGGAAAGTTTCATGGCAGACTGGTCCAGTTTGTCTTTGACCTCATCCCATAGGGCGGCATCTCTCAAAGTTTTTTCTACAGTTTCCTCCAAAATTGCCTTGTCTGTAACCCCCTGAATCTTCAAACCATAAGCCACATTCTCAAAAATCGATTTAGGAAACGGGTTTGATTTCTGAAAAACCATTCCCACCTTTCTCCTTAATTCTGAGAGGTCAATATCTCGGGTATAAATATCTGTCCCATCAAAATAAATTTTCCCCGAAACTTTGGTTCCTGGGATCAAATCATTCATCCGGTTCAGGCATCTCAAAAAAGTTGACTTGCCACAACCAGATGGACCGATGAAAGCAGTGACCTGGTTTTCCTTTATGCCGACAGAAATGTCTTTTAATGCCTGGGTCCTGCCGTAGAAGAAATTCAGTTTTTCGACTGAAATCTTGGGGGAAAGACTTTCTGCCTCCTTTTCTTCAGTCTCTGGTATTTCGATTTTAGATTTTATTTCCTCATCCATCATCTTTTGTCTCATAATCAGATAGTCTGTCTCATCTGTCTTCTTACCTTAGACCTGATAAATATAGCAATAAAGTTCAAAAGTAAAGTCAAAATTAAAAGTACCAGAACGGTTCCATAAAGGATTGGCTTGGTTGCTTCCACATCCGGGGATTGGGTTGCCATCACATAAACATGATAACCCAGTTCCATAAACTGGTCAGTTGGCTTATGCGGCAGGTAGGGCAAAAAATAAGCCGCGCCAGTGAACATTATAGGGGCTACTTCTCCAGCTCCCCGGCTGATGGAAAGGATGGCACCGGTCAAAACTCCGGGAAGTGCCTGAGGGAGGACTACCCTGCGAATAGTCTGCCATTTGGTAGCACCCAAAGCCAGGGAAGCTTCTCTGGTTTCTTTAGGAACCGCCCTCAAGGCTTCCTCTGCGGCAACCACAACTACTGGTAGGTTCAGAAGCGCTAAGGTCAAAGCTGCCCACAAAAGGCAGGGTTGCCCCCAGATAACTTCCAAGCCAGAGAATTTGTCCATTCCCGCCCCGATGAATTGTATGAAAAATCCCAATCCAAACAGCCCGAAGACAATTGAAGGTACACCTGCCAGGTTATTCACGGCAAAACGGATCGTTCTGGTCAGGACAGATTCTGGTTTCGCATATTCGTGCAAATAGATTGCAGTCATTACCCCGACAGGTAAAACCGCTATTATCATTAAAATAACCAAAGCCACAGTTCCAAAAATCGCCGGGAAGATCCCGCCTGCGGTCATCCCCTCCCGCGGAGCTTGGGTGATAAACTCCCAGTTGATGATTTTATGTCCGTGCAGAACCACATTCCCGATTATCACGAACAAGATGGCAAAAATAATCAGGGTAGCAAGCAAGGTCAAACCGGTGAAAAATGAGCCAATCAAATTTATTCTGAATCTCATTTAAACCTTCCCCGCTAATTTCCTTTGTAATCTTCCCACCACCAGATGAGCCAAGGAATTGATAATCAGAGTGAAGACAAAAAGGGAGGCACCGATGAAAAACAGAACATTGTAATGCGCACTACCTTGTACCACCTCTCCTAATTCTGCGGCAATGGTGGCAGACATAGTGCGTACCGAATCGAATATATTGGCAGAAAGGATCGAGGCATTTCCGGAAGCCATTAGAACTATCATTGTTTCCCCAACCGCTCTACCCAGCCCTAAGATAATACCCGCCAGTACACCAGGCATAGCCACTGAAAGAGAAACTCGAAAGGCGGTCTGCCAGCGATTAGCTCCTAAAGCCAGGGAAGCCTCTTTCAAACTTCTGGGCACGGAGTTCAGCGAATCCTCAGCTAAAGAATAGATCACGGGGATGATGGCAAAGCTTAATGCCACCCCGGCATTGAAAGCATTCAGACGCATGGTGGAATGAAAGATGCTGTGAAAAAATGATGCCATCACCATTAAAGCAAAAAATCCCAAAACCACCGATGGGATACCCGCCAGAATCTCCACAATCGGCTTGATGAATTCTTTCAGCCTGACCGGCGCAAACTCTGAAGTATAAACGGCGGCTCCAACGGAAAGGGGAATAGAAAAAAAGAGAGCAACTATTACTACCTTAAAAGTTCCGACGATTAAGGGGATTAAGCCGTATCGGGGAAAGTCGGAAACTGGCTGCCAGATTACCGTAGAAAAGAAAAGCTTCAAACTCGCCTCTTTCTTAACCTCTGGACTGGTAAGTACTGGCAGGGCTTCCTTGAAAATGAAAAAAAAGATGAGAACAACACCCAGGATTGCCAAAAAAGAGGACAAAAAGATTATTTTTTCGATTATAAACTCAGATAAACGGAATCTTCTCTTAAGAATAATGGACTCCGCCTGCTGTTTCTTTTCAATAGTCTTCGAGTTTTCCATCTTTCTTGCTCTTAGACGGATGTTATCATCCGTCCTGGTATCCTGCTGGATGATAACATCCAGCAGGAAATCCCCTCTCCCCTCGTGGGAGAGGGTTAGGGAGAGGGGAGCATTTACAAAATCTCCCTCCCCTTTATCCCCTCCTCTACGAGCCGTAATGCTTTTATCGGCCATCAAGGGAGGGGTATATAAGTCTACTTCACCGGGAAATATCCGACTTTGCTTATAATCTGCTGTCCCTGTTCAGACAGAACGAAATCTACCAATTTCTTTATTTCGCCGGTGGGTTTGTTACGGAGATACCAGTATAGATAACGAGAAATAGGATACTTCCCATTTTTTATGTTTTCCAAAGTTGGTTCATAGCCTGGTGTTTGAACATCCTTCTTAACTTTGCAGTATTTTACTCCCTTAGCATAGGCTGCCCCGCCATAACCAATTCCATATTTATCCTTTGCCATAGCATTCACAATAGCGGCTGTTCCAGGAAGAGTCTGAGTCTGAGGGGCGAAATCCGCACCCTTCAGGACATTGTCCTTAAAATAAACGTATGTCCCGGAACTGTTCTCTCTTCCATAAAGGACTATTTTGGCATCCTCTCCACCTAATTCTTTCCAGTTGGTGATCTTTCCGGTATAAATCCCTTTAAGCTGGTCTAAAGTGAGTTCAGTGATTTTGTTTTCTTCATTTAGATAAACCGCCAGACCGTCTCTTGCCACGGGTATTTCTACTCCTGTAGTGTTGAACCGCTCCTTCAATTTATCAACTTCCGAGGGTTTAATAGGTCTGGAAGCTTCGCAGATATCAGTAGAACCATTGATTAAAGCGGCAATTCCCACGCCCGAGCCTCCGCCAGTTACTTGAATGACTGCACCCGGATTCTGGTTCATATAAATCTCTGCCCATCTTTGCCCCAGGATAACCATAGTGTCAGACCCTTTTATAGTAATAGCCTTTCCAGCAAAAACTGCTAAGCAAGCTGTAACTGATAAAATCAGAATTCCCAGGACTGCTATTAGCTTTTTCATTTTATCCTCCTAATAATATTTAAAACATAAATTGAAATTGCAAGGTAAATCTGTTATCCTTGCGGTCACCCGAATATTTCGAGAAAATCGAATTGTCTTTTAGCTGATGAGGTATGTCATAGGCGGCAGTTACCCTAACATAAGAATCCCAGAAATAATGCAGGGCTAAAGATAAAGTGCCGGTGGCATCATCCTTCTTGTCTTCTGCTGTATTTGGATCCCAGTAGTCATACCTTACCGCAGAGCCGAACTTGGTGTAAATATTCTGGGATACCCAGAAATACCAGCCTCTTTCATCTTTGTCATTATCCTTAGCCTGGTAATATTCCCCTCTGAAACCTGTTCCTCCCAACGGCAGAAAGTCAAGATAGACCTGCGCATCAGCTCCATACCGTATCTTATCTTTTTCCACTGCGGGAACCGCAGCTTTGGGTGCAGTGGTCTTGATCTCGCCAGGGTCTATTACTCCATTTCCATTGGCATCATACCAGGTGGTTACTCCTGACACAGCCGCACTTCCAGGGAAATAGGTTTTTCCCCAGTTGCCAGAGAACCCAAAATCAACCATCCCCAGCTTAACTTTAGCTCTACCAATTACATCTTTTGCCTTGGTAGGGTCAAACCAGGTGAAATTCTTGTCTTCAATCCCATAGCCCTGAAATAGACCTGCGTTGAACTGGAGATATTTTGGTAAAGCCCAGGTGAGATTTACTCCCCGGTCCCTTTCGCCTTTGAAAAGGTTGTTCTCTGCCAGACTTCTTTCAGGGAAATCTCTTTTAGAAGAAGAGTATTCGATCTCATATCCGAAGGGATAGTTGAACTGTCCAAAAGTCAGGGTGAGATTATGTTTTCCAATGTTCTTGTAAAGCTCGACATAAGCCTCTTTCAACGAGACGGTATTTTTTGAAGCGTCAAAATAGATGACATACTTGCTTGAAGAGCCGGGCTGGACTGTAAACTTTATCCTGCCTCTGCGGATATAGAAGTTATTGGCATTTAAATTCTTGGAGACATCATAACCTCCTGCAACTCCATTCTGGGAACTGTCATTATACTCATACCGCGCCTGGATGTAACCGGAGATTTTCACCCATTTAAGGATAAAAACATCGCTGTTCAAAGTCGCCATGTTCTCCGAAACCCCATCCAGTCGGTCTTTCAATTCCTGAAGTGCATTTTTAAGGCTATCTTCTGGGGTCTGCGCCCAGGTAAGGTTCAGACCTGTTAGCAATAATAAAATCAAGATTGCAGTAATTTTGGTTTTCATAATTTATCCTCTTTTCTAATTATTTTTACTTTTTCCAAGAAATTATTTAATCAACTTTAATTTTCAATCTGTCATTGCGAGGAGTCCACTTGGACGACGAAGCAATCCCTGAAGCATAAACAGATTGCTTTGCTTCTTACAGTCGCCCGCAATGACAACCAAAAAGCTCCACATTTTTAAGACTTTTACCTAAAATGCCTGATCTCTCTTTCATTTTCATTTCGGAGAAATACGTTTACCAATGTTTCATCTATATTACATTGATGTTAATTCTAAGTTAAAAAAGACTTGATTTTTAAGGGGTAATAGAATAAGATAAACAAGTGTTAGAAAAGAATTAAGTTGCTTGCACGAGAAAATATTTTAAAAATCAACCGAAGGAGGTACCAAATTATGCGCAAGCTGTTTTTCATTCTGGCCCTGATACCAGTGGTAGTCTTTGCGCAGGAAGCAAAGAAAGAGGACGTGTGGGCGCCGTTCCGGTATTTTATTGGCAAATGGGAAGGGACCGGAAAGGGGCAATCGGGCATTTCGAAGCTTCAGGCAGAAGCTAAATTCGTGCTCAATAACCGGTATCTTGAGTTTTCGGGCAAGCTGGTATTTGAACCCCAGGACAAGAGCAAAAAAGGGGAAGTGTACGAGGATATCGGTTTTGTGAGTTATGACAGGATGAGGAAAAAATTTGTTTTAAGGCAGTTCAACATGGAAGGTTTTGTCAACCAGTACGTTCTGGATAGCCTCTCTCCGGATTTCAAGACTTTAGTTTTTGTTCTGGAGGGTACGGAAAATATGCCACCCGGCTGGAGAGCGAAAGCGACGCATAAAATTCTCAGCCAGGAAGAATTTCATCAGACCTTTGTGTTAGTTTCACCGGGAAAAGACTTCGAGGTGATTTCGGAGAAGGAGGATACATTATGAAACAGTTTATTTATTTTCTATTCTGTCTCTGCCCGGTTTTTCTTATTTTTGTTTCCCGGAGCCATTCACAAGACCGGCCAGACAGCCTCAAAGCATTAAAGAGCAGTGCTCCCAAGATTTATATAGATTGTAGCGGCTGTGACATTGATTTTTTTAAAGCCGAAATCACATTTGTGAACTATGTAAGGGATAGCAAAGAAGCTCAAGTCCATATACTTATCACCATCCAGGAAACCGCCAGTGGAGGGTTAGAATATACCCTCACTTTCATCGGCAGACAAGATTATTCAGGGATGAGCGATACTTTAAAATATTTTTCAAAACAATCGGATACCGAGGATAATATCAGGAAAGACCTGGTGCGAGTTTTAAAACTGGGACTTATGCGCTATGTAGCCAAGACACCCATTTCAGATCGAATCTCTATTTCCTGTGAAAAGGAAGTAGAGAAAACCGCAGTGATAGATAAATGGAAGAGCTGGGTGTTTTCCATCAGTGCCAATGGTTTTTTTAATGGAGAGAAAAGTCGAAATTATGTCTCGATCTGGGGTAAGCTTTCAGCCAAACGGATAACCCCGGACTGGAAAGTGGACTTATACGTAAACGGTAGTTATAATGAAGATAAGTTTAAAATAGACGAGCAAACGATTATAAGTATTTCAAAAAGCAAAAGTCTTGGCGGATTAGTGATTAGAAGTATTACTGACCATTGGTCAGCCGGGATATTCGGAGACATATTTTCATCTACCTACAGTAACCGGAAATTTGCTTTCGAGTTCGAGCCGGGGGTGGAATATGATCTTTTTCCATATTTTGAATCTACTCGCAGGCAGCTACGTTTTGTTTACTGGGCAGGACCTCAATTTTCCCGCTATAATAAGGAAACTATCTTTGACAAAACCTCCGAACTGTTATTCAGACAGGCCCTTTCCGTTAACCTGGAGGTGAAGCAACCCTGGGGATCGGTTAGTACCAGGCTGGAAGGCTCTCATTATCTTCACGACTTAAGCAAGAATGAGCTGGAACTGTACAGCGAGCTATCCCTGCGCATCTTTAAAGGGCTTTCTTTTAATATGTCCGGACAGGTTTCGCTGGTTCATAATCAGTTATCCTTACCCAAAGGTGGTGCCTCATATGCGGATATATTATTACAGCGTTCTCAACTTGCTACCCAGTATTACTACTGGACTTCGATCGGATTGAGCTATACCTTTGGATCTATCTACAGCAATGTAGTTAATCCCCGGTTTGGAAATTGAGAAGATAGCTGTTCAGATATTTTCGGAAAGGCAAATCAAATCTGAAATCGAAGAAACTCCTATAAAGCAGCAGGCTGATGGTTTGATGCAGTCGAGATGGCTCCAGGTTCACACTAACGGTTTTTGGAACATCAGGAATGATCAGGAAGTTATGTGACGTGTAAAATGGAAGGAGAATACAAAATATGAGTAACCTTTTACTTCTTTTGCTTCTGGGGTTCGCAACCGGAATCTTAAGCGGGCTGATAGGAATCGGCGGCGGGATAATCGTGATACCCGTGCTGGTCCTTTTGTTCGGGTTTTCCCAGCATCAAGCCCAGGGAACTACCCTGGCTATGCTGGTTCCACCGATAGGAATACTTGCCGCCTGGACCTATTACAAAGCAGGGTATGCGGATTTGAAAACCGCGGGTCTTCTGTGTCTGGGTTTCTTTTTCGGTGGATTGATAGGCGCCAGGATAGCTACGGGCTTGCCAAACATCATCTTACAAAGGGTATTCGGGGTAGCTCTATTTCTGATTTCCCTGAAGATGATATTCGGTAAATAAGAAACAGTGTATGGTGATTTGGTTTCCTAAGGGTGAAAAATGTCAACCACCCCGCCTCTGGCGGGGATGATTGACCCACAGGTCTTTAGGGATGATATTTGGAAAATGAGAAGAGTGTGAGTCGGCAACCCTGGGCTCCTGATCTACTTTTTCTTTGTGAAATACCACTTTGTTCAGGAGGGGTTAGATTTTAAAATTAACTGAAATGCACTCCTGGAAATAGGCGGGCTAAAGATGAATATCATGGTAATAATTATTCTTATCTCCCTTGCCTGGATTATTTCAGAGATTGCCTTAGCTAAGATAAAGCATTCTAAAACAGAAGATTCAAAAGGACTGGATAGATCTTCCTTAAGGCTTTTATGGATAACCATAATCGCCTGTGTGTTTATTGGAGTTTTCCTTGGAGTGCAAGGCATTGGCTTGATAAAAGTAAAAAGTCATTTGATCTCAATCTTGGGTCTGGTTTTGGTCGTTTCAGGTTTAGCTATTAGATGGACAGCGATTCTTACCTTGAAAAGATATTTTACGGTTAATGTTTCTATATTGAGCAATCATCAAATTATCGATAAGGGGTTTTACAAATATATTCGCCATCCGGCTTATGCAGGAAGCCTGCTTTCCTTTCTGGGATTAGGATTGGCTTTCTCGAATTGGATTAGCACGCTGGTCATATCCGTTCCAATTTGCACAGCATTCATTTATAGGATTAAAGTCGAAGAAGAAGCTCTAGTTAAGGCTTTCGGGAGCGAGTATCTCCATTATTCAAAAAAGACCAAACGTTTAATTCCCGGAATCTGGTGAAAATTAACTGACAGAAATCTTTGAATTCGATTTGATTATCTAAATACCTTCAATTCCTGAAGCTGAAGGAGACTTTAGTTATAAAAGATAATCAAGAATCGGTAAGATAAAAAGGAATATAAAAATGGAATTCAAGACCCCACAATCGTTGAAATTGGAGCATGAAGAGCTTCATAAGAAATTAGCTGAAGCTGCCAGAGTAAGTGGCAAGGTTGGAGAAGCCGCAAGAAATGTTGCGAGGATTTTGCATCCGCATTTTGTGAAGGAGGAAGAATATGCCTTTCCACCGCTTGGATTGTTGCCGGTTTTAGCCGAAGGAAAGGTTACTTCCGAGATGGGAGATGTCCTCTCGATGACCGGCAAGCTGAAAACGGAACTTCCGGAGATGTTACAAGAGCACAAAGAAATTGTGGCTGCGCTCAAGGAATTGGTGGATACCGCAAAAAAAGAGAAGAGAATGGAATACGTTCACTTTTCCGAAAAACTGATTCTGCATGCACAGAATGAAGAGGAAATTTTATACCCTTCTTCAATAATGATCGGCGAATATCTGAGACTGAAGCTCAGAAAGTAAGATAACTCCTGCTCAGAAGTGCATAAGTATAGGTCAGGAGCCGTGGGCTCCTGACCTATTTTATTTTACTCGATTGTCACAGCGGGTCAGGCATCCCTGCCTGTTCCGCCATTTTGGGTCTGCATAAAAAAAATTGCTTGACTTCTGAAAGGTGATGGACAAGATTAGGAAAGACAAAAAATGATTAAATGAAAAGAGAAGAAATGCGAGCTGTGAGAATCCTGGTTGTGATTGGAATTGCCATGTTTTTAGCTAACTGTGTGCCATCTTTGCATCCATTATTTACTGAGAAGGACCTGGTTTTCGATCCAGCGCTTATTGGCATGTGGGTAGATGAAAACGGCAAAAATACGTGGGCTTTTCAAAAGTCGGGTGATAATTCTTACGAGTTAGTCTATACTGAAAACGAATCACCAGCCAAATTTGAAGCACATCTGGTTAAGCTTGAGAAGTTTCTGTTCTTAGATCTTTTTCCTGAAGAGCCGGAGATGAAAAATGGTCTGTATAAAGGTCTGCTTATCCCAGTTCACGGTTTCTCGCGAATCTGGATAGAGGGAGATCTTGTTAAGCTGGCTTATCTGGATCCTGATTGGCTCAAGGATATGATTGACAAGAAAAAAATCAAAATCGGTCACGACTTTATAGATCAAGGCATTATCCTGACAGAACAGACTAAAGACCTGCAGAAGTTCGCTGTGAAGTATGCCGAGGATAGTAAGGCATTTTCTGTTAAGACTGAGTTGCATCGCCAGAAATGAGGGTCACTGTAAAGAGTATAATATTTAATCGTTTAATAAAGGAGGGAGGAAAATGTTAAAAGAGTTCAAAGAGTTTGCCATGAGGGGGAATGTGCTGGATATGGCAATCGGTATAATCATTGGTGCGGCTTTTGGCAAGATCGTGACCTCACTAGTCACTGACGTGGTAATGCCGCCGATAGGGCTGCTCCTTGGCAAGATAGATTTCTCAAACCTATACTTTAACCTATCCGGACAGCCTTATGCCTCGCTGGCAGCGGCTAAAGCTGCTGGTGCATCCACCATTAATTACGGTCTATTCATCAACACTGTGATCGACTTCATCATCGTGGCATTTGTAATTTTCTTATTGATCCGACAGGTAAACAAATTAAAGCGTCAGCCAGAAGTGGCTGCGGCTGTCCCCATAATCAAGGAGTGTCCATATTGTCTCTCAGTTATCCCGGTTAAAGCGGTTCGCTGCCCGCACTGCACCTCTGAACTGAAGTCAGCACAAAAAATGTAGGGGCACTTTGTTCCGCCAACGGCGGGATGCCCTTATTAAAAATCACGTCCGGGATAAACCCGGACGCTACGAACTAAAAAAAGAGAGATTCTTCGTCCTACGGACTCAGAATGACACGCGATGAGTTGGGCTGTCATGCCGAGCCCGCCAGAGGCGGATGAAGCATCTAATTATAATGCAAAAGCAAGTCCCAAGACACTGATTACGTGCTTCTGCACCCCGAATTTTATTCCACCCAGAGCTTGGTTATTTTCCAGGTCTGGTACTCCTCATTATAGGTCAATTGAAAAAGATTAGAGGCAGAATCAGAGACTGAAAAATGCCAGCACCTTTTTTCGCCTAAATCGCTTTTCCATTTATTTTCCAGGCGTAAAATTTTATAGGTTTTGCCTTTCCACTTGAATTTCAGGGGCAGGATTTTACCCTTTTGAAATAAGGCTATTACCTCCACTTGCTCTTCAATGTCCTGATACATAAAAGAAAGGTTCAAAAGTTCAAGGTTTAAGGGTTAAAAGGAACCTCACCCCAGCCCTCTCCTTAAAAGGAGAGGGAGAAAGCCTACCTGTATTTCCTGAGAAGTCCGATGACTTTGCCGGCGATGAAAAAGTCAGGGGTTCTCTTCTCCACGATTATGGGACCAAACTCCGGATTGGCTGGCTCCAGCCTGACTTTATTTTTCTCAGGGAAATACCTTTTCACAGTTGCCTCATCTCCGATCATTGCCACGACTATCTCTCCTTTGTCTGCGGTGTTCTGCTGCTGGGCTAATACGTAGTCTCCATTTAAAATCCCAGCATCCCGCATACTGTTTCCGACCACTTTTAAGAAGAAAATCCCATCCCCGGGAAAAAGAGTTCTGTCTATCCCAATGCTCCCCTCAACATTCTCAACTGCCAGGACTGGTAATCCTGCGGATATCCTTCCCAGCAACGGGACCGAGACTAAGGCAGGCTTAACCCGGCCGATTGAGCTGCTGACCGACCTCAAAACCTCGATCCCCCTGGAAAGCAGAGGTTTCCTGCGGATATAACCTTTGACACTCAAAGCGGATAAGATTGCTCTTACACCATTGGTGGAGGCGATTTTGAATTTTTTACCTATCTCCCTTATGGTCGGTGGGAACCCGTTTTTCTCGGTCATCTCGGAGATGAAATCGAGTATTTCTTTCTGCCTTTTGGTCAATTCTTTCATTTCTCCTCCCTTGAAAAAAAATCTAAAGGCTAAGATTGCATAGGGGTGGAGCTTGTTGAGTTTTGCGAAACCCAGTTTTTTGGGTCTCCACCCTCATCTGCCCAAGGCGTCCAATTGGACGCCCCTTTAGCCTATTGCCTTATTAAGTATACTGCACATTAGTGCAGTTGTCAAGGAAAAAATAAAAAAAATTACGGATGACGGATAACGAATGACTGATAAAAAGGGGTAAAGGATACGAGGAGTCAAGGGTTCAAGGGAAAAGCAGAGGTAAGACGTAAGAAGTGAGAAGGAAGAAAATAATGATGGATAACGAAAAAAATCGTAGGGGCGGACCTCCGTGTCCGCCCTGATAATTATGGACTATGTATCCTTATTTTCTACCTTTCAACATGTTTCTCTGAGCTTCTTCCATATCCAGCTGCTGTTGTAGCCCTGTAGCATGACCGGGGGAAAGTTTCTCCAGAATTTTTATCTGTTCTTTAGCCTTATCTATTTTCGCCCGTTCCAGATAGACCAGACCAAAATCATACTGGGCAGAGGTATCTTTGGGATATGATTTAACTGCCTGTTGATATTCTAAGATCGCAAGGTCGTAATAAACTCCCCGTAAGTTATAGAAAGCCAGAGCATTGGAGGTATCTTTTTCCACTATTTTTTTGTATGGCTCGATCGCTTTTTCCGGAGAAGTTCCCTTTTTGTAGAATACCTGCTTTCCATCATCTTTGTAAAGATAGGAATGATCGATTTGAACGGCTTTGGTCCAGGCCATAACCCCCTGGGTATAATACAATGATCCCAGAACATAATGTAACTTGGGATATTTCGGGTCGAGTCTGCCCACGGTTTTGTATTCTCTCAAAGCATCGTCGAAAAGCTTCTTGTGCTGGTAAAAGGTTCCCAGATGGTAATGGGCTTCCACCCATTTCGGCTCAAGCCTGATAGCCTCTTTCAATTCCACTATGGCTTTGGACAGCTCATTGGCTTTCAGTCTCATAGCTTCATCGAAATGTTTTTGAGCTTCCTTGCTTACTCCAAAGGCTGAGATGGGGAGTAATAATAGAAAGATGACAGGTACTAACCAGGAAAATCTACGGGAAATGGACATATCCTCTCCTTTCATAAAGGTTCAAAGGTTGTTATAATATACGAAAGTTTAGTTTTAGGCAATGGGATTTTTGCGATTAAAGATAGAATTTTGAGTGCCATCTGCCGTTTTCTCCCAGAAGGGATAATCGTCAGGAAATAACTCCTTAGACCACAATAATAATGAAGAACCACTGGAGTGTAAAGCTTCAGCTTTACCTTAATGGTGGACAGATTGCTTTATCCATAAGTTCGCAATGGCTACAAAATGCTAAGGATTTTCTTGACAACTGAATTGGCTGAACATAGATTCAGAGTTGTAATGAAACGAAATTTCCAACTTAACCTTTAAAAATCGAGGGAGGTATGAACTTAGAGCTAAAGAAAATCGATATCTGGTCCTGCATAAAAGTATCTTTCATCCTGTACGGGATTTTCGGGTTAGCCATTGGGATATTTTATGCTATCCTTTTGACTTTTTTAGGGGGTATTCTAAGCAGTTTTGGGGGAAAAGATTTTGGCTCTCTCAGCGGGCTTTTCACCGGATTTTTGGGTATCTTCATGGCTTTCTTCTTAGCCATATTCTATGCGGTGATAGGCTCAATTTTCACAGCGATATTCGCCTGGTTCTATAACGTTTTTGCGAAAATAGCAGGAGGTGTCAAGTTCGAGTTTGAAGGTGAGAAGACCGTGCTGAAAGGTGAGGAGTCCCAGGCAAGTTTTAAGTATGAATAAAGTCGATAAATGAAGTGTAGGTCAGTCAGGAGCCCAGGGCTCCTGACCTGCTTGATTTAAGTTAACCCCCAGGATTGAGTCCATAGATAAAGCTTAAAATCTATATTATGAATAACGAAGTAAGAGTGAGGATTGCACCCAGCCCTTCTGGTTATCTGCACGTTGGCACTGCAAGGATGGCGGTTTGTAACTGGCTCTTTGCCAGGCACAATCAGGGGAAATTTATCTTGCGGATTGAGGATACGGATATTGCCCGGTCTGACCCGCAAATGGTCTCGATTATCTTAGAGAGTCTAAAATGGCTGGGTCTGGATTGGGATGAGGGTCCTTATTATCAGTCCCAGAGGATGGAGTTTTATAAGAAATATGCTCAGATACTTCTCGAAAGAAATAAAGCCTATTATTGTTACTGCACTCCAGAGACTTTGAAGAGAAAAAGGGAAGAGGCTGCCGCAAAGAAGATAAACTGGGTGTACGACCGCACCTGCTTGAAATTATCCGAACAGGAAAAAGCAGAATTAGAGAGAAAAAATACCCCGAAAGCTGTGCGAATTTTTATTCCGGAAGGGAAGACCTCCTTTTATGACATAGTCTATAAAGAATTGAAAAAGGAAAACAAGGAGCTGGACGATTTCGTTATCCTGCGTTCGGATTTCAGACCCACTTACAATTTCGCCTGCGTGGTGGATGATCTGGAGATGAGGATCTCTCACGTGATCCGTGGGAATGACCATATTGCCAATACCTTCAAGCAGGTTTTGCTCTATCGAGCTCTGGGTGCGGAGATGCCTTCTTTTGCTCACCTGCCTTTGAACCTGGCAATGGACCGGCAGAAAATCTCCAAGCGAAAAGGAGCGGTGGCTATAACCGACTACAGAGATGCTGGTTTTCTGCCTGAAGTTATGGTCAATTTCCTGGCAATCTCAGGCTGGTCTCCAAAGGATGAAAGGGAAATAATGACAAGAGAAGAGCTGATTCAGTCTTTTTCCTTAGAAGGTGTCAGCCAGGCAAATCCAATTTTCGATATGCAGAAATTAGAATGGATGAACGGTGAATATATCCGGGCTTATGATAACGAAAAGCTCTTAGACCTTATTATCCCTTTCCTGTTTAAAGAGAATTTGATAACCGAGGATATGGCAAAGAAGAAAAGAGAGTGGCTTTTGAAATATATCCAGTTGTTTAAGGAAAGGGCTAAGACTTTGAAGGAATTTGCGGAAAAAGGGAAATACCTTTTTACATTCGACTATCAATATGAGCCGAAGGCAGTGAGTAAAACCTTCAACTCAATTGAGGTCGCTGATAGACTGAATAAATTTGCCGAAAGGATATCTTCTTTGGATGATTTCAAAAAAGAAAAAATCGAAGATGCCCTTCGTAAATTAGCAGAGGAGTTGAAAATTGAGCCAGCCCAATTGATTCATGCTGTTCGTTTAGCAACCACCGGAGTCTCAGGTGGACCGCCGCTTTTCGATATTTTGGAGCTTTTAGGAAAAGAGGAAGTGATAAAAAGGATTCAAAAAGCAGTAGAGTTTATTCAAACCAGGTAACCGCAACCTTTAGGTTGCGTTACGTAGGCTAAAGTCTGCGGCTACCCTCGCTTATATAGAAGCCGTATATGCAATAATCGACCAACACTGAAAGTCGCGTAGGGGTGGAGCTTGCCTCCACCCATTGCAGAAAGCGTAGGTCAGGAGCCTTGTACACCTGACACTATTTTGAGATGAAGAGGTTTTTGAACTCACCCCCATTCCCCCTCTCTTAGCAAGAGAGGGGGAGCAAAGGGGGTGAGTTTTAGCAGAATAATATTTAAGTCAGGAGCGCGAGATTCCTGAGACATATTATAACAGGCAAGATGCCTGTTCCACCATATTTAAGGATAGCCACTGCATTGAGGCCATGCTCACGCAGGCTAAAGCCTGTGCCTACCTGAAAATGGGAGGTCCAAAGATAGCGCTCAAAATCTATCATATCATTTTTGTCGAACTTTACTCCTTCTTTCCGCAACATTACCTTTTGAATTTCATAGCCATGGTTTGCCTTTAGAGATATTTTTCCATTACGGTTGATGACCCTGTGCCAGGGCAATTTATCTTTCCTACTGGATGAGTTTAGAATCCATACGACCTGACGGGCGGCACGGGGATTACCAGCATATGCGGCAATCTGACCATAAGTGGCGACTTTGCCTCTGGGTATCTTCTTGATGATTTGTTTGACCCGCTGAGTGAAAGAAAATGCTTCGGATGTTCTTGGTCGAGTTGTCTTCATATTAACTATGCATTGGTTTTTGTGGTCGTCGGGTCCCCCGACCCGACGGGAAAAAATCCCTTCTCCACAAAAATTATATTTTCCGCCAGGTCAGGGGACCTGGCGGGCACATAAGGGCGATAGAAAAGATTTGGGATATTCTTGGCGGGGATATTTTCATATTAACTAAGTGTCGGTGTCTGCTGACATCCTACCTTTTGGCACAGGCAAGATGCCTGTGCCACCATCTTAGCCTCAACTCTCTTTTCCCTCCAGGTGCAGGCGATGCAGAAACCTATGTGCAACTGGCGCTATAAGTATTGCGGCAGTTGCTAAGAAAATGATTCCGGAAAAAAGAGCATAGAAAGAGGCAAATAACTTACCTCCATTAGTATGAAGCTCGTTTACTGGTCCCATCCCACCCAGAATCATCGACGCGTTCAAAAGTGAGTCGAGCCAGGGAAGACCCTCGGTAAAATGATAGCCTGCGACGCCAATGAATAAGGAAATGAATATCACCACTACTGCCAGAAGCCCATGCCGCAACAGACGGCGGATGAAAAGATGTTTGGGAAGTAACGGCTGTGAACGGTGTTCAAACATGACTATGATTTGCAGGTTTAGAATATTTAGTAGGTCAGGAGCCCTGTGCTCCTGACAGCATGGATTCAAGGTTTGTCTACTTGGTTGAGTTTTTGCCCATTTTACCCGTGATTGCTTCCAAGCGTTTTTTAAGAGTTTCTAGCAATTCAGTATGGTTCTTGTACTCTGGTACATTATGTACTAACAGATCAAAGTGAAGT
>JAUYBY010000006.1 GCA_030692925.1 Candidatus Zixiibacteriota bacterium
AACACCGCCTCGGCCGTAGCTTTAGATTACCTGAAAAGAATTTTTCAGCTCCCCTTAATGGGGGTGATCGAGCCTGGCTCCAGAGCTGCAGTCAAAGTCACAAAAAGCGGAAGGATAGGGGTGATAGGAACTGCAGGGACCATCCGTTCAAAATCATATACCAAGGCGATTCAGAAAATAGATAAAAAAATCAAGGTCTTCGATTATCCCTGTCCTCTTTTTGTCTCTTTAGCTGAGGAAGGTTACATTGATAAAAAAGCTACTTACTTGATTGCTCAAGAATATTTGACTCCATTGAAAAAACAGAAAATAGACACTTTGGTCTTAGGATGCACTCATTATCCTCTGTTGAGAAAAGTAATCTCGAATGTGATAGGCGAAAATGTCACCCTGATCGATTCGGCAGAGGAGACTGCCCTGGAGGTTAAAAAGATATTGGAACAGAAGGATATGATGAATTCGGCTAGTTCTGAGCCTGCATACAGATTCTATGTCTCGGATTTTCCTGAAAAGTTTATCCAGATAAGCGAAAGATTTTTAGGGGAAAAGGTCAAAGAGGTTAAGAAGATAGATATTAATAAATACTAGAAAAAACGTGAGCGTTGTTCGTGAGCGGTTATCGTTGCAGTTTAATGTAGGAACAGGGCTTGTCCCTGTCCGAGTGCAAATAGAGGGTAGGTCAGACATTCCTGTCTGACAATTAGGAGTAGTAGATCCACGTTGCCTCAATGTGGGTCGAATATACATTGTTGGTGCCGTCGGGTCCCCTGACCCGACAAAAAAAACGAAAAAGGAATTCAGTCTGATGTAGTGAACAGACAAGAATGTCTGTTCTACCGATTTAAAGGTTTGAAGGTGTAGGGGCGACCCGCCGGGTCGCCCCTACCAACACAGCAAAGTCGTAGATGAAACTAATCTTAGCTACACGCAATCAGCACAAGATAGAAGAGATCAAGAAAATTCTATCTGAACCCGATGAGGAAAAACTTGCCAGGTCAGGGGACCAGGCAAGCACTAATATTGCGACTCAAAAGTTAGAAATTCTCACCTTGAGAGATTTCCCGGATGTTCCGGAGGTTGAGGAGACCGGGAAAACTATGCAGGAGAATGCGATTCTTAAAGCTGTGGCAGTATATAATGCTACCGGGATACCTGCCTTAGCAGACGATTCAGGTCTGGAAGTAGATGCTCTGAAAGGTGCACCTGGAGTAGTTTCTGCCAGGTTTGCAGGGCAGGGATGCACATATAAAGATAATAACGTAAAACTGTTAGGTCTTTTGAAAGGGATTCCTGAGGAGAAAAGAGGCGCGGCTTTCAGGTGTGTGGTGGCACTGGCTCTCAATCAAAATGATGTCAGAATAGTTGAAGGGAAAGTCAGAGGAGTAATCACAGACAAAGAGATCGGGGGAAACGGATTTGGTTATGACCCGGTTTTCTATCATCCTGAATCCGGAAAGACTTTTGCCGAACTTACTCAGGAGGAAAAGAACAGGGTAAGCCACCGGGGGATAGCTTTCAGAAAGGCAAAAGAGTTAATAAAAAGATTAATGACGAATAACGGATGACGAATAAAGACCTTCAAGGCAGTGTAGCGGAAGGCTTCAGCCTTCCATCATTTTTTAAAAGTAGGGGAGGGGCTTGTCCCCTCCCGTCCCTCTGAAACCTACAGCAGAGTGGCACCCTCAAACTTGTTTGAGGGTGATGCAGCCGTCAGCGGCGGGACTGTGCCCTACACCTTTTTGAAATATAGAGCCTTCCAATATTCATTTTGGGGTTGACGTAAATCAAAAAAGGGGTATATTTATACGGGTAGGGGGAGTTCTAAATTAAGAATCGGTGGAAAAGAGCCGATTTCTCTATTAAAAAAAGGAGAAGATTATGAAAAAGCTCAAACTTGCCTTTTTTCTTATCCTTCTCTTGCTTTCCACCTCAATTGCCCGGACTACTGAGGTTAGTAAATCGAGTTATTATCAATCCCTTTTGGAAAGCAGGGCAAATCTGGAAAATTCAGGGTTTACCTCTCTGAACATTTTACAGCAAAGATTGAATCAAGATGAATTCATCCATAATTTCGCAGGGGCAGGTTTGAAACCTGTCCTTACTTTGTTTTCTACAGGAACCCCCAAAGCTGTTTCACTGCTCGGGGATTTCAGGGTTAATGAAGAGAATTATTCAGCCACGTTTTCTCAGAGAAGGCCGGATATAGCTTCGTTTACAGACGGCAGTTTCGTCTCTGTATGGCAGGATGAAAGAAACGGGGACTGGGATCTATTCTGTCAGAAGATCAATTCCTCTGGTGCAGCCGTAGGGTCCAATCTCAAAATAGTTGCAGACACTCGACATACTGACCAACTGGAGCCATCTATAACCAGTGCACTGGACAGCAACCTGGTATTAGTCTGGGTGGATGGGGCTGAGCTGAACATCTATGGTCAAAGATATTCTCCTGATCTTTCGACTGTGGGGGATACCTTCAGGATAAACGACAGCAATATGCCTAACAGCGCTTTTGAACCTGAAGTGAAATCTTTCACTGATGGAAGCTTTGTGACTGTCTGGGTGGATATTAGTACGGGGAACAATCTTTATGCCAGAAGATATAATTCCTCAGGTAATCCTCTTGGTCCGAGCTTCAAGGTCAATAGCCAGGTTGGAATTGCTCCTCCCAAATCCCCTTCGGTTTCTTTTGATAAGAACGGCAGGTTCGCAATTGCCTGGGAGGATTATCGAAACTTGGATGCGGATATTTATTTTCAGAGATATGATTCTGCTGGCGTTGCCGCAGGCGGTAATGTTTTAGCCAACATAGATTCGCTAAGCGAAGATCAGTACTCTCCTTCAGTGGCTAAAAGGACTAATGGAGACTTTATGATGACCTGGGTGGATACCAGAGGAGGAAAGGTCAATATCTTTGCTCGCTTGTTCGACTCCGCGGGAAATCCCAAGACTTCTCCTTTTAAGGTCAACTCAGATACCGGGTCTGCTCAGCACTGGGAGCCGAAAATAGATTCTGACACTATGAGAAATTACACTATAGTCTGGGGGGATTACAGAAATGAGCCAGCGATCTACTTCCAGAAATACGATTCTACAGGCACAGTCATCGGCTCTAATACCAAACTAAGTGACAATGGAGTGCAGGGATTCAAGGATAACCCGACTTTATCTGTTATGGCAAATGGTGATTTTACCTCAGTCTGGAGTGATCACAGGGGAAAAAGCTATGATATCTATTTTCAGAGGGTAATTTCTGGAACTCTTTCAGGCACAAATTTCAAGCTGAATGACGATTCAACCGGGGCGATACAGAACGAGCCAGCAATTGCGAAGGACCTGGACAAGAACTTCATCTTCGCATGGACTGATTACAGAAATGGATACGGCGATATCTATCTTAAAAAATATACCCGTTTCGGGGATCTGATCTTTTCTGACCGGAGAGCTGATACCAATAACTCTTCTGCCCCTTGCGCCCAGCCTGATCTGGCAACTGATGGCTCCAGGAATATACTGGTGGTCTGGCAGGATTTCAGAGCCGGCTTGAATATCTATGCCCAAAGATTTAATCCGTCAGGTAATCCAGTGGATACCAATTTTCAGGTGAACAACTCTACCAGCCTGAACAATTCCCCAGGCTGTGCCAAATCCTATGATGGGAAATCGATAATAGCGTGGGCTGCTACCCAATCCGGGATAAAGAATATTTATGCCCGTCTATACAGCAGCAGCGGCAGCCCGGTTGACACCAGCTTTAAGGTGAACGACGATCTGCAAGCTGTTGACCATCTGAATCCAAAAGTAGGAATGGACAGCTCAGGCAATTTTACAGTTGCCTGGTATGACAAAAGAAACTCGCAGGAAAAAATCTACCTGCAGAGGTATAATTCCTCAGGCGGAAAGACAGGTTCGAATTTCGCATCCTATACTGATTCTTTGAACGCGATTCAAAGGGAGTTTGATTTGAGCGTGAACAGCAAAGGGAATATGGTTCTTGCCTGGACTCAGCTTGACGGAACAAAGAACAATCTTTATGCCCAGAGGTATTCCAGCTCAGGGACCCCCTTGGGGAATAATTTTCTGGTCAACGACCCCGCAGGAATACCGGCAGAACCCTCGGTCTCAATAGACGATGATACCTTTTTCGTGGTAGTCTGGACTGATTACCGTTCCGGCAGCCCGCAGATATATTCTCAGGTTTATTACTTCAATGAAGGGTTACCTTCTGGAGGAAACTCCATAGTTGACAATGACCTGACTAATGCTCTACATTTGAGCCCGGATGTGGCTTTATCCCCTCCCAATATTTACACTGCCTGGGTGGATAACCGGACTCCTGGAGATGGGTTTGATATTTTCGCCAATACGATTAAGTATAGACAGACCGGGGTGAAAGAAGATCAGGTTAACCTGCCATTTACATTTGATTTGCACCAGAACTATCCCAATCCGTTCAACCCAGCCACCACCATTGCTTTTACCGTTCATGGTTCACAGTTCATGGTTCATAGTCCCATCCGCACCACTCTGTGCATATACAATATAAAAGGGGAGAGGGTAAGAACTTTGGTGGATGAAAATAGATTGCCGGGTAATTACAAAGTAATCTGGGATGGGAAGGACGATGCGGGTAAAAAGGTTGCCAGCGGAGTTTATTTCTATAGATTGAATGTAGGGGAGAATTCTATTTCAAAGAGGATGGTTCTTTTAAAGTAATTATTTTTTGTAGGGGCTGGGTTCCCCAGCCCAAATCAGTAAGGCACAGGGGTGAGGTAACCTCGCCCCTACAAATTTTTTTTTAGAGCAGTAGAGACGCATTGAATGCGTCTCTGATTCTCAAATGTCCCAATAAAAAGGAGATAGTATGTTCAAGCATCAGGTGAAAGGATATTCATTTCTCATAGCGAGTTTCCTCCTTTTCCTCGTTTTCCTCCAGCCCGTTTTTGCAGTCATACCTCTGGAAACCTCTCCTTCCTGGCGCTCTCTGGAGTCGCGGTCACCTTCGATAAATTATTACTCTTACATCAAGGTAAAGCGTTTCGTCTGTTGTCCGAGTCATAAGCACAGGTGCTACGTAAAATTCAATTTTACTTTTCAAAGCTAAACCCACTGTAAGATTAGCATTCTTCTCCAGGACACCATATACCGGTCCCACCGCCCCGGAGTATATCCCACCGTGCCCCGGGTCAATACACACATAATAAGAAGCAAATAATTCAGAAGGAATTCTAAAGGAATAAATTAGAAATAACCATAAAATTATACTTCTCTTCATCATTTTTACACCCCAGATATAAAAAGATTATTTCTCAGTTACTTTATTTTTGCAACGAAAATTTTCCCAGTTGTTTGACTGTGATAAGCAATCTTTGAACCATCAGGACTCCAAGATGCGTCTTTTTCTATGTCATCAGGGTTTGCAGCAATTGCTACCTTTCCTGTGCCGTCGGCATTTACCATATATATGTCTTTGTCGTAGGTGAAATGACCATCTTCTATGGTTAAGTTAAAGAGTAGCTTCTTACCATCTGGGGCCCATGTCGACCCCACTATTTCACCACCTGCAATCAAACCTGGTGAAATTTCTCGTGCGTCAACATCCAAATCCGTTAATAGTTCGCCCTTTAGATTTAGTATCACAAGACCCGCGGCGTATCTGGAAGCTCCAGCAAGGATTTTTGTATTGTCAGGGGATAGTCGAGGAAAATAGTATTTCTGATCACCAGATGTTACTTGTTTTTTCACTGAATGATCGATGCTTTCGACCCAAATGTCACCTGTTGGGTACGGTGTAATGACGCATCGCCACTGTTTCTTGGCGGAATCGGGGCTTAGTTTTCCCTGCTTTATTATTTTGAAGACATTACACCCCCAATCTTTGAATCCACCTTCACACTCGTAATATCCCACTGTTCCATCAGGCAGAACCATAGGCTTTGTGATCTTTGGCGGAGAGATTTTGGAGAAAGTGGTATCGCGGACAACAGCGGTAACTCGACCATCAATAGTAATTCTTTTTATACCTAATCTCGGCATAACCGCTATGCTTTCTGCTTTTGGGTATTCCCTTTCATACACCACAAACTCCGAATCGCTCATCCATTCAAAAAAATCAGGTCGAATCTCGGCTACTTTTTTGAGCTCCCCTTTTCCATCTGCACTTCTTACACAAAGCCATCCACCTGACATAAAGGCAAGTCTGGTTCCATCTGGTGACCACTTTGGAGGTCCTCCTTTGCCAATCTCTATGGTCTCAAAACTCTGAGCAAATATCAAAGACGCAAAGCCCAAACATAAAACGAACAAAGCCAGCAAGAGAATTCTACTTTTCATAATAGTTTCTCCCTTTTTAAATTTTTAGTGTAAAATCCTAGTTTTGCTATTTAAAATTTAATACATTTATTTCTGTCGTCAAGTAAAAAAAAGGACTTTTTGGGAGAAAAAAATTCTTCTTTTAAGTCGTCATCTAAGCCCAGGGCTAAAATCCTGCAAGACTCACAAGGTAATGTTTCCACTTATTTTTGCCGAATTAGTTAAATGAATCTATTGGTTTAAACTAACCCTAAGAGTCTTTGGTTCACAATGAGTTTTAAAATTACATGATTTTGCCTCTTGACTAATTTGGCTTTTAGGTTATTATAAAATTAGAATCATAAGGAAAAGGAGCAAATTTTGCTCAAATCTTGGTATAGCAGATATATTTTTTTAACATTCAATCTCCTCTTATTTCTCTTTATTTCTAAATCTATTTTTGCCGTGATACCTCTGGAAACCTCTCCTTCCTGGCGGTCGCTTGAGTCAAGGGCACCTTCGGAAAGTTATTATTCTACTGGTGCGGTTTTTGGAGATATTGACGGGAACGGTTTTTTAGATTTAGCTATCTCCAATGGAAACGATATGCTCAAAGCCCCGAATTTCGTCTACTTTAATTACAATGGTAAGCTGGATACCACTGCTGGCTGGGTTTCTTCTAATACTGAGTATTCCGGACATTGTGCCTTGGGGGATATTGACAAAGACGGTTATCCGGAGCTGGCGGTCTCCAATTATATAAATAATGGTTGGGGGAAAATAGTGATTCAGCTTTATGATAATGTGAATGGCTCGCTCTCGACTTCGCCTACCTGGTCATCTGCTGACTCGATGCACTCTTTCTCCTGTGCATTTGGAGATGCAAAAGGGGAGGGCTATTTGGATTTGGCAGTTGCTTGTGGAGAGGCTTATAATAACTTTAATGAACATAATCGAATTTATTATAATCATAACGGAGTCTTGGAGACCACTCCTTCCTGGGTTTCTGGGGATTCCGGCGCTTGCTATGATGTGGACTGGGGAGATGTTGAAAATGACGGCGATCTGGATTTGGTTTTTGTCTGTGCCCGAGGAAAGGTTAAAATTTATAAGAACTATGGAGATTCGATTGAACATTTCCCGTCCTGGATCTCCAAGAATATTGATAACCGGAATAGTTTAGCCTGGGGAGATATAAATAACGATGGCTACTTGGATTTAGCAGTGGCAAATAATGTTCAGTTGAGCGGGAATGGTTATTTTGAGGCTTATCTGAATTATGGAGGAGTTTTAGATACACTACCTGACTGGGTCTCATCTACAAGAGGGTACGGGTCAGCAGTCTCCTTCTGCGATGTGAACAATGATGGATATAAAGACCTGGCTGCCGGTAGATGGTGGGGTTACTCGGTGGTTTATGAGAACACAGGGGGAACTCTGGGCACAACCCCTGCCTGGACCTGCAATTCTGCTTATGAAAGTGTGGTGGAGGAGATGGTCTGGGGAGATTTAGACGGAGATGGCCTGGTCAGAATAAAAAATGAGACTCATCCGGCTGATGGTTCAAAAAAGGTTTTCTATCTGAACCACTATCCCGCTCATAAACTGGAAAAGGTAGTGGCAGACGGTAATGTTTTATCCTTAACTGACTACTGCTACAGCTTAAACTCTGGCTGGGTCTCTTTTAAAACCGCGCCTGATTCCCAGGTATCATTTGATTACAAATATTCACTGAAACAGGACCTGGCGGTCAGTAATTGGGACCGGGAGAATTACGTTTTCTTCAATCAAAACCAGTTATATGTTAAAGGAGACGTGAACCAGGATAATAAAGTTACAGTCGCAGATGTTGTTTTTCTGGTCAATTATCTTTTCAAAGGAGGTCCCGAGCCTTATTATCTGGCTTGTGGGGACGTTAACCGGGATTGCCAAACCACAGTCAGCGATGCGGTCTATCTGGTCAATTACCTTTTCAAAGGAGGACCCTTGCCTTTGTCCGGATGCGCCAAATAATAAATAAAACGGGAAATGGAAGACGGGAAAAGGAAAATTAAAAGATAAAATCCTAAAAACAACTGTCTACTGACTAAAAAACTGTTAAAGGGTGATTAAGCGTAAAAAGGAAGATGGAAAAAAACACAAGAAGGGTGGCACCCTCAAACTCGTTTGAGGGTGACCAAGGTTAGTATGGTTGGATGCATCCCCCTACGGGGGATGGCACCCGCGTTTGAGGGTGATGCAAATATTCGATGTCTAAATTCTAAATCAGGGTAAATGATATGTTGAAGATAACCAAGACAATTATACTGTTTTCTCTTTTTTCAATTTTGGCTTCACACTCTTTTTCACAATCAGGAGTTCCTACACTTAAAACCGGCTGGCCTAAATCAGCAGGGGAGAGGGTTTTTTCCTCCCCGGTCATAGGCAACATAGACGCGGATGGGAATTTAGAGATAGTAGTAGGCTCATACGACAATAAGGTATATGCCTTTAAAGCTGATGGTAGCTTAGTTCCGGGCTGGCCAAAACAGTGCGGGGGAAAGCTATTTTCCTCTCCGGCTTTAGGAGATTTAGATGGAGATGGGGTTTCAGAAGTAGTGATTGGCTCCTGGGATATGAAAGTTTATGCCTGGAAGTGGAACGGGACTTTGCTCCCCGGTTTTCCGGTGTCGTCTGAAAATATGTTTTATTCCACTCCAGCCTTAGGCGATCTGGACCAGGATGGAAAAGATGAAGTGGTGATAGGCTCGCTGGATGGCAAGCTCTATGCTTGGAATGGAGATGGTGCACTTGCATCAGGTTTTCCGGTTCAGACTGAAGGGGCGATATTTTCCTCTCCAGCTCTTGGGGATATTGACCAGGATACTGCCAAAGAGATAATCCTGCCGTGTTCGGACCACAAAATTTACGCCTTCAAAAAGAACGGCACACTGGTTTCCGGATGGCCCTTTACTGGAACTGACGCTTTCTACTTATCTTCTCCAGCTTTAGCCGACCTGAACGATGATGGGAAATTGGAAATAGCAGTTGGTGATCTGGGTGGAAAGCTGTATGTTTTAAAAAATAATGGAAGTCCACTTACCGGCTTTCCAAAGAGCTTAGTCGGATCGATCTTATCTTCCCCGGCAATCGGAGATCTGGATGGAGATGGATTCAAAGATGTGGTTGTAAGCACCGATTCAGGCAAGGTCTATGCGATAAAAAAAGATGGGGCATTTCTTTCCGGCTGGCCAGTTCAGGTAACAGGTCAAATCATCTCCTCACCTATAATCGCAAACATTAACAATGATAGTTCGGCTGAGGTTTTGGTCGGAACTTCAGAGGGCAGGATTTATGCTTGGAATAAAAGCGGTGTTTTGCTTACTGGCTGGCCCATTATTTTAAATAACTGGGTTAATTCCACCTTAGCCCTGGGCGACTTAGAAAGGGACGGCAAGGCTGAGCTGGTGACTGGCGATGGTGATTCGCTCGTCTACGTCTGGGAATTGGGAGACAGCTCTTTCAATCAAAACCTGCTTTACTGGCCCTTATACAGGGGGGATGCAAAGAGGACTGGACTTTTTTTTGTAAAAACTGGCGCTAATCTTTATGGGGATGCAAATAATGACGGGAAGGTGACCATCGCAGATATAGTCTTTCTGGTAAATTATCTTTTCAAGGGAGGTCCCAGACCTTCTATTCCCGCATTAGCTGATGCTAATGCAGACTGCAAAATCACCATCTCAGATGTAGTCTATTTAGTAGCATATCTTTTTAAGTCTGGTCCGCCACCTAAACCCGGCTGCGCATGATAGATTTTTATAATAAAGTCAAGATTGAATGTGACCGTCGGGTCCCCTGACCCGACGGGATTAAAGATCAATCAGTCATTTAACGGGATGGTAAGCACAAATAAACTTACTCTGTTGGTCTGGAGACCAACAGATAGCGTAAACATGGGCAGGGGCATCCCGCCTCTGGCGGGACAGTGCCCCTACAACTCCTATCACGGCATCGGACAGCCACGAGGGCTGTCTCTACAAAATCCTCCGTTGGTCTGGAGACCAACGGAGAGCGAGGCATCCATTTGGATGCACTCCATACCGATTATTTTCCGCTGACTACCATCTCGGAGAATTTCAAAGTAGGGGCGGAGATACTGCCTCTGAAGGTCAGGTCGTTACCGACCAGCTCTATTCCGTTCAACATCTCCAGAATCGTCCCGGCTATGGTGACCTGGGATACCGGGAAGGTGAGCACGCCGTCTTCAATCCACAATCCTTCTGCCATCTGCGAATAATCCCCGCTGACGATGTTCATCCCAAAACCGGCTAAATCGGTTACGTAAAAACCTTTTTTGACGCTGTGGATGATCTCTGCAGGGTCGGTCTGTCCGTTTTCCAGATAGAAATTCAAAGCCGAAATTCTGGGAATCGAATCGTATCCGCGCGAGGCATTTCCGGTGGAGATGGTTTTCATTTTCCTGGCTGAATAGCTGTTATGCAAAAAGGTTTTCAAAACTCCATTATCAAATACCTTTTTCCTCTGAGTGAGGGTTCCTTCTCCGTCAAAAGGGCGTGAGCCTAAACCCTTGGGCAGGGAGCCATCGTCCCAGACGTTTAAAAGCTCAGAGCCGATTTTTTGATTGAGTTTTCCCGCCAGAAAAGTCGAGTTCTTCGAAGCCAAGTCTCCGTTCACTCCATAGGAAAGTCCGGCCAGGAATCCGGAGGAAGTAAACGGGTCGAAGATAATCGGCACCTTCTGGGTGTCGATCTTCTTTGAACCCAGCATCCTCACTGTTCTTTCTGTGGCAGTTCTGCCTATTTTCTCCGGGGGTTCCAGCTCTTCCAACAGGGATTTGGCATCCCAGAAGTAGTTGGACCTTTTCTCTCCATCTTTTTCCGCTACCGGTGAGCAGGAGAGACTTATATAAGTCCTTTGAAAGCTCAAATCCGCTCCAGAGGAGTTAGCCAGGTAGACCCGTGTTTCATGATCGCGGTATTCTGCACCGTCGGAATTAGTAATTTTCTTATCCGCAGCGAAGGCAGCATCTTCCGCTCTTTTAGCCAAGTCTATTTTCATCTGCGTGGGAAAATTCTTCAACTGGCTGTCATAGATTCTTAAATCCGTAGTTTCAGGAGAGGACTCAATCTTTTCAGGCAGACCGTTGAAATCATCCGCACTTGAGTTCTTAGCTAAAAAAACGGTCTTTTTGACTAACTCATCCAATGCGTTCAAGCTGAAATCCGAAGTATAGGTAAACCCCAATTTTTTCTTTGCGAAAAGCCTGATTCCCAATCCCCTCGCTTGAGCTTCTTTCAGAATCTCGATTTCACCTTTTCTAACCCGGATCAAAAGCTCCTTGTTTTCCTCTAAATAAGCTTCTGCCTGCTCAGCCCCGGCTTTAAGTGATTTTCTTATTATCTCTGCGGGAATCTCTTTATATTCCATTTTTTCTCCTTGAAACTCTATCTATTCCGGTTGTTTGCAACCTATTTAGTGGAGTAACCTCACCCCGACCCTCTCCTTAGGAAGGAGAGGGAGAACACCCGACTAAAGGTTGGTTGGAACTGGTCGCTCTCAAATTCTCTACTTAAATCACGGTTGGCTTAAAAGCGGTTCCTCCTATGGTTATTTCCGAGAACTTGATGGTTGGCTGGCCTACTCCGGCATAGACCCACTGTCCGTCTTTTCCACAGGTGCCGGTGGTCTGGCAGACATACAGGTCGTTTCCCACCATCTCAATTTTCCGGATAGCCTCTGGTCCGTTTCCTATTAAAACCGCACCTTTTATTGGTCTGGTTATCTTTCCATCCTCAATCAGGTAAGCTTCTCTTACCAGGAAGTTGAAGTTTCCAGAAGTGGTATCAACTGAGCCACCTCCCATCTCCTTGGCATAAACTCCTTTTTTAACTGACTTGATGATATCCTGAGGGTCAGTTTTACCCTGGTCAATGAAAATATTTGTCATCCGGGGTATGGGATATTCCCGGTAAGAGGTTCTTCTTCCGTTTCCAGTCGATTTGGTTTTCATCAGCTTGGCATTCAGAAGGTCATACATATACTCCTGCAATATCCCGTCCTTCACCAGAACCTTTCTCTGACCAGAAGTTCCTTCGTCGTCTATGTTAAAAGAGCCGCGTCCATAAGGAATAGTCGCATCATCCACTACATTGACCACCTCAGAGGCAACTTTTGTTCCGAGCTTATCTGCCATTAGAGAGGTTTTCTTTCGGATGACATCTCCTTCCAGAGAATGACCGAATGCCTCGTGAATCAAGACCCCTCCCCAGCCTGCAGCAACCACTACTGGATTTAAACCTGCCGGAGCATCTTCTGCCTCAAGCATTATGGTTGCCTGCCTGGCAGCTTTTTTACCTGCGGTCTCAGGAGGATTTTTCTCATAATAATCGAAGTCGACCCGTCCTCCTAAGGTTGCGTAACCTTCAAACCTCTTGCTCCCATCCACTACTAAAGGATAAGCGGCTAATCTGGTGATGAACTGGTCATCTTTAGTCTTCAGTCCCTCAGAATTAACTATCATAATGTTCTTAGCCTCGTCCATATAATCAACCCTGACCTGAGCTATTCTCTTATCATAATCTCTGGCAGCCTGGTTAGCCCTTCTCAAAAGGTCTATCTTTTTTGATTCAGAAGCTAAAGCCACAGGCGAATTGAGCACAAAATATGGCTTAATTTTTTGAACCGAAAGATTAGCAGGTTTCTGAATACTGCCTGAGCTGGCTATGAAGGATGCAACATCTGCTGCCTCTTTCAACATGGCAAAGCTCAAATCATCTGAAAAAGCATATCCGGTTTTCTCTCCGGAGATCACCCGGATACCCCCGCCCTGGATTATGCCGTAGTTGAACGATTTGATCTTATCCTCATCCAATTGGATCTCGGTGCGGATAAGATGCTGAAGGTAGATCTCTGCAAAGTCACCCCCTCTGGATAAAGCTGTTTCAAGCAGTTTCTTTAATTCCCCATCTGAGAGGGTTTGTTCCAGCATATCTTTGGTCTCCTCCGTGAATCCGAATGCGCTATTAAGTCCTAATACGGATCCTGAGGACCATAAAGGCGCGGTTAGCAAGGCTACTCCTCCTTTTAAAAAACTTCTGCGGCTCACCTGGTTTCGATTTTTTTCCATCATACAAGGTTTCCTCAAGGAAAAAAAGTTCAGACTGCAATTTAACCAATTTCCCTTGGGTGTCAAGAGCAAAGAAAAAAGGGTAATATCAAGAAAAATGGGCACTTTGGTATTTAGGTTCTTTTTTAATGTGAAAGGCATAGTCTGGCATAACCTAATATAACTATCTTATAACCTATTGTCAGGCAAAATCTTAAAAAATATGGCGGAGAGACTGGGATTCGAACCCAGGAGTCCATTTCTGGACTACACGCTCTCCAGGCGTGCTCCTTAGACCAGCTCGGACATCTCTCCGGAAGACAGTTTGGAGTTTGGCGTTTGTTAGAAAAAAATCAAGCCTCAAACTCTTGAGGCATATTATAATAGTTTTTTATGACAAAAGCAATAACTGTTCCATGTAGGGACAGGGCTTGCCCCTGTCCTATAAGGAAATCGGACGAAACTTTTGCTCTTCGACCCTTCGATATTACTCGGAGTGGCAAGTCAAAGTCGAACCACAAGCTCAGGGCCATTGCTAAAGCATTGGCGGAGAGGGGGGGATTCGAAAAGGCACGTTTCTGTAAGCTAATACACAACATCAAATTGTGGGCTAACTCCTTATTAAGAAAAAAGTTATCCTTTATGGTTGTTTTAAACTGTTTTTAGTTATTTTGAGCTGTTTTGACTTGAATATGGCACAAATTTGGCACAAAACCTAAGCCAGGCTGATTACCTAGTAGAAAGCGATCATGGTCCATTATAGGGACCACGGACCTGGCGCTTTCCATATTCCTCTGAACGATTTTCCTGAAGCTAAAGCATTGCATAACGGGCTCAGAAAAGATGAAATCTCAGCAACTACGTCAGTGAGCCTGCCCGGGATGTTTTCCAATCTGGTCCTACGAATGAAACTGCTCCATTGATTTTGTCTATCGGGTTCACGTGCAAAGTCACTGGTCAATGCAATGGGCTGTGCTGGAACTTTTGTACCTCGATTTGTGAAAGTTTTATTGACTGCAGTTACTAACAGCTCTCCATCGAAATTGAATTGTCGCGATAAATACCAGATATCGAAGAAATCCTTCATACGGCTATTAACCTTTCCCAATTTGACCATCGCTTCAAACTTCTCAGCTATCATACTCTCCATACTGTAGCCACGGAGCTTTGGTATTGGTAGATCCAGGATTATTGGGTAGCTTATGAGCTTGGCGGCAGGTACCACAATATCATGAAACCCAATATCAAGTTGCATGACAATTCGCGCATTACCTAGGTGTCCGATGAATCGTAACCTCACACCCTCATAGTCCGCATCCTCAGTTATGTGCTCTCCCCGAATGCTATCTGCATCGAAGACGATGCCATCTGGCTCAACATCCTCCGAGCAGATTTCCCTCGTGAGGGATGTTATAGCCTCAATTCTCTTATCTGTACTGCCTAGGAGGTCGATATCCATGGTTGGTCTGGAGAGTGGTGCTTTCCAAACCGTAAACATTAAGGCCCCCTTTAACACGAACTTCTTGGCATGAGGTGACTTGGATAGGCGGTAAAGAAATCGCTCCATTGCGAAGTACTGAAGCAACTCATTGAATGAACGGCCTGTCTCATGAGCCTTGTTCAACAATCGCTGGTGTACCGAGGCAGCGACATCCTTTATTGGTTTTTTCTTCAAAGAAGAGACTCCAAGTAAGGTCGCATGACCCTTTCAACCCTGCATATATGAGCAAATTTCATCAAGTCGTTGACGTTGACCTTTCTTCTCTTGAAGTAGAGTTTAAGTGCTTCGACGGCAGTGTCAAGGCCAATCTTGTTGCGGTACTTGAAGCAATCTGCAAGTGTCTTTTCCGCGCTATAAATCCGAACCTGAATGTTATCTATCTCTTGTGTCTCTATTCCCTCAGTGAAAGCCTCGCCAGTAAACCAAAATATTCGGATAGGTGGATAGTCCAGTCTCGGTGGCTCTGTACCTCTCTCAAGTGCTATATAAATTTCATGAGGTATTTGGGTGGTGATTTCATGGAATGCCAGAGCAGAGATCAAGCAGATTACTCCCTTCGGTATCCTTAGAATTGTGTGGACTAGGTCTGGATTACCCAGAGGTGGTAGATCTTTTAGTCGATAAAGCCCTCGGCTAAGCCTTTCTATAATTCCGATATCTCGCATGGTGTAGAGTGTCCGCGGATGAATGCCATTTCTAATAGCAACACTGGTTCGCAGTAGGCCTCCATGTTTATGAAACAACCTTTTGGCTTGTTCAAGTCTGTTTGCTTCTGGAATTTTCATTGGTAACCTCTTGGATATAAATACCAGCACTTATAAATACTTGCTGGTAAATCTATCCAAAAAACTGAGCTTGTCAATAGGAATTATCCAGTAACCTGACATCATTCTAGGTAATACTCGACTTTAAACAAAAATGAAAGAAGGGTGGTGGAAAGAGTCTACCAACGCCCCTTACTCCAAAGTTGTATTTGGCGGAAACAATCTAAACAGCATTCTCTAAGTAAACCTTACTTGAGTCAATCATCTGGTTTGGCCCAGCGAGCTACTCCTGTGCGTTAGCGAATGAGATAGAGCGACCAACCGGCAATGGCACCCCAAAAACACAGGTTAACAATCTATGCTTGAATAAACCAAGTTCGATGACACCACTTCACTTTCCTTTCCAAAAGTGAAATTCATTTCACTTCGGGGCCAATTTTACCCTGTAAGGTAGGCTTGTCAAGTAAAGAATTTCCCCCTTTATCCAAAGTAGGAAATTTATGGTTTGAAGTCTGGTATTATTTAATTAGCTCTTTGTAATTTGACGTGAGGTAATTGTGGAGTTTGAGAATTGCAGGCCGAACAACCGCTTGGTAATAGTGGTAAGCCTTAGGATTATGAAATGTTGGCGCTTTAGGGTCTAGCAAAATACTGAGATTGCGGAGTGTGATTCTATCATTGAAATCATCCGTCGTAAGCTTGGCCTCATTCACAATGTTGACGAACTCCACAAATTTATCATAATCTATGAACACCATTGCATCGAAATATAACCTATCTATACCGGTCGTCACTAGCTTCCTCCAGGGGCTCCCGCTACCTGCATATTGAATCGAGTCGAAAAGTTGAGGGTAATTCCCCTTAAAGGTATTATGTGAGACCTCCACGAGGGCACTGTTTATAAGCTGTTCTTTTACCTCTTTTTTAGTTACCTGATAAAAGTGCATGGAGATTAGGTAGCCAACAACAACACCTATTAAGGTGGTGCTGACGGCGGTTATAGTATCTTTGCTTATTATGCGCATATAGGGTTTTCTTTACGATATAAATAGTGTCAGAGTTCGATGTCAAGAGAAATTTGGCGCTTTTTTCGCCTTCTGCTAAGCTGGTGGATTAAACAGGAGGTGAAAAGTGAACCTTAGACAAGCCCGAAGGCTTATCAAAAAACTCTATTATGAGCTAAAACAAGAGAAAAGCGTAGCTCAAGACGAAGTGAATGAGTTGGGCGAGTTTCTGGAGAAAAAGAGATATAAAGTCCTTATACTGCGCGAGTATGGGGTGACCTATAATCCTGCGGATAAAAGCCTGACAGTCTCACACTATCCTATCGAGGTCTATGACCTCTACGGATATCTTCATTATGAGACCTTTTAACCGGAGTGAGGATATCGTCGGGCAATCAATAAAGGGTGGGTAGATTTTTCAGTGAGCAAAGAAAAAAGCGGAGAGGGGTTAGCCTCTCCGCCCTGCACATTTTTACGCATCGGACGGTCGAATTAATTTTGCTTTTTTGTAGCTTGTCTGTCGCATCTGAGTCAAGAGGGCCTTACTTACAGAAGACGCACCGGACTCAAAATCCGATGATGCTTAAACCTCATGTCGGTTCGATTCCGACCTCCGGTATTGAAATCATAGGCTTTTGGACGCTCCCTCGGAGACCTAGCAGCTACTCTGTGTTACTTGAGATCACCCATAAAGACTCAAGATAACCCAAGAAAACCCAGAGCTACTTGGCACAAATGTGGCACAGGGGTGAAATAGGGGTAGGGAAAACGCCTCCCCACCCCTCTCTTTTTAAAGTCGTCTTCCTCTGAGATAATCTCCAAATAATATTCCAGGTAAACATTGGTCAAATAAACCTTTCTGCCGCGAACAGAGCGTAAAACAATAACTGATCCAATCTGCTTCAGCTTAAGGTGCACTTGAAATCCGATCTGGTACGTTTGACTATCTTGTTGTTATTCAACGGAATCCCATCCCCAGAATAAACTTACCGAAAAATTTTATTTGTATCAATTTGTATCATTTTGTACCATTTTGGACGGTTCATGGACACTATTTGGACACCAGATAGACACGAAATCTCTATATGAGTTTTTTTAAGAGTGTAAGCACATATGCGTTTTGCTCAAACGTAAATGAAAAGATAGAGCCTAATATGCCAAATTTATACTAGTTGGAAAAGCTTCGAGTACTAGGCTCGTCAGACCCGCAAAGATATAACTGATTGTACTACGTTTTCTTGCTATGCGCTGAGGAACGTGAAACAAGTGTGGTAGTATTCTATAAAGAGTATTCAGCAAGAGTAACAGAATTATAAGAGCTTTGTTTCACGATATAAAAGTCTTTAAGAATCAGGTTGAGCCGACCTTCGATTTGAAAAAGGATGTGAAATCTTTTCACCACAGACCCCTTATGAATTTTTCCTTTGATTTTATCATTTTCGGGTTATAATTATATCTATTTGCATGGTACTAAACAAATTCAATTTGGTTGACATGCCTAACCTTTGAAAGTGAGGTGAAATTGACAAAGGAAGTTGTAATTTCAGTAATCATCCTTTTGGTTTGTATCTCCGCCCTTGCTCAGGCTGATACCACTTGGGTAAGAAGATACAACGGTCCGTCGAACTCCAGTGATTTGGCTACAGCCATCACCGTAGATAACTCAGGAAATATCTACGTGACTGGACACAGCTCGGGTAGCGGAACGGGATATGACTGCGCAACTATAAAGTATTATCCTAATGGAAATATTGCTTGGACAAGAAGATATAGTGGACCAGGAAAAGGTGAGGATTCACCTAAAGACATAGCCGTAGACATTCTTGGCTATGTTTATGTGACTGGACATAGTTTCAGTAGTGGGACATCTTCAGATTATGTTACTATAAAATATTTACCAAATGGAGATACTTGTTGGGTAAGAAGATACAACGGTGAGGGAAATGAGTGGGACGAAGCTTGTGGAATAGTGATAGATAGCGGTGGCAATGTTTATATAACTGGATATAGTGGGGGTAGTGGGACAGGTAATGACTATGCTACTGTAAAGTATGACGCAAATGGAAATGAAATCTGGGTGAGAAGGTACAACGGACCTGTAAATGATCTTGATGTTGCAAGTTCTATAGCCATTGATAATTTTGGCAATGTCTATGTGACCGGATCGAGTTGTAGCGGTGGAACAAATAATGACTATACAACCATAAAGTATGACCAAGATGGGAATGAACTTTGGGTGAGAAGATACGACGGATCGGGAGTCGACTGGGATGAGCCTTTTGCAATAGCTATAGATGGTTCTAATAATATCCTAGTTACCGGATTGATTACCGGTAGTGGTACATCCTATGATTTTGCCACCATAAAGTATTATCCTAATGGAGATACTGCTTGGGTGAGAATATATTCCGGACCTGGATACACCAACGATTGGGCAGTTGATTTAGCCATAGACAATTTAAACAATGTCTATGTGACCGGAACGAGCTGGGACAGTGGAACAGGGAATGACTATACGACAATTAAGTATGACCCGGATGGGAATGAGATTTGGGTAAGAAAATTCAACGGGTCTTCAAACGATGATGATTATGCTTCGGCGATAGCAGTAGACAGCTCTGGCAATGTTTATGTGACCGGATACAGCCGAAGCTCAGGGTACTTTGATTATGCTACTTTAAAGTATGACTCAGATGGGAATTTGCTTCTTGTAGAAAGATACGATGGACTAGCAAACAGCGAGGATGTAGCCCGTGCTATAGCAGTAGACGGTTCAGGTAACATCTATATTACTGGATACAGTTATGGCGATGGAACAGAGCGCGACTATGCTACTGTGAAGTATTCTGAGTTTCTACGCGGAGATGCTAATAACGATGGGAAGGTTTCAGTTTCAGATATAGTTTATTTAGTGAACTATCTTTTCAAGGGAGGTCCTTCACCTGCTCCGATTCAAAGAGGAGATGCAAATTGTGATAGTAAAGTAACCGTTGCAGATGTAGTTTATATAGTCAACTATCTTTTTAAAGGTGGAAAACCACCTTGTAGCTAATGCCAGAAATCAACCAAAGAAGTCTATATAATCTTAGGTTTTATTGTTAAAAAAGTTTAAGCTCATCCAAGAAAGAACCAATAAAATTTTTAGTTATTGACTGCTGTTGAATAATTCTTTTAATAGTTGCCAAGAATTGAGAATTATGAATTTTAGAGGGGAGGAGTAAATGCATAAAAGCGGGGATTTTGATAGCAGTCAAACCAAATTGATTTTTTCCCAGCTACTTCCATTTACTGTGGCATAGTGCGATCGTACCGAGAATTTGAAGGAGACCAAAGTTTGCGGAGAGTGAGGTCACTGCCGTTTTTAATTGTATCATCTATTGATCGACAATCTGCTAACCTCACATAAATGTTTTCAAAGTTCTCTCTGTTCTGGATTATATTTGAGGTGAATTGACTACTTATTAAAGCAAGTAGCCTAACTTTGTTTAGGGTTTAGCAATATTGTCAACTCTCGCAACAAAGTAAATTTGGTGCTTTCATCAGACGGTTTATCTGAGAAGCTATTCCTCGGTAAGTTTTGTTGATTTCTTCCATTTCTGGATAGCTCATATTCCAGATCTTCCTCGGAGAAGAGACGACGAGCTTTACCAGATAGAGCCTAGAAACTTCTTGACTGAATGTTTTGGTAAGGTAGGAACTTATTTTCAGTGGTTCAACTACCGAAGGAACAACAGCTATAAAGAAGATTCCCCCTTGGAACTCCTAAGAGAGTCATGACAAAATCATCTTCAGGAGATTCCTGACTTTACATCAGTGCTTTTGAATGATTAAATGTATTTGCCAGGTTATAATCTAGGTGTAAGGTAGAGCTCACGAAAAAGTTTATCTTGACAAGACCTTATAGCTAAAGTATATAATTTAAATTTAGGCATAAGATTATAGGTCTAAAGACCGTCTTTTGTAGGTTACTTTATCTATTTCGCCGTTTTGAAAACCGTTGACTCCGTGATCTGTAAGATACGATGAGTATTTACTTTTAGTAAGAGGGAGCTCTTTATGAGAGGAAATTTGTGTGCCGGCTATTGCCGGTGTTCGACAAATATGCAAGACCGATCAATTCCTGACCAGCAACGAGAAATAGAGCATTTTGCGGCCATACACAACCTGAAGATCGTCAGGTGGTTTATCGATGAGGGTTGCTCAGGAACCTCAATAGACAATCGTGATGGCTTTCTACAGATGAAGGCCTTGGTGGACGAAGGCGAAAATGACTTCTCTGCCATACTCACCTACGACACAACTCGCTGGGGAAGGTTTCCCGACCCGAGAGAATCGATCTTCTGGGAAGTCCACTTTGAGAAAAAAGGTGTAGACATAATATACACCAATGATGACATCGAAAATACAAAATCATTTCAATCAGCTATTATGAAGACAATTAAACACGCAGCAGCTGGGGATTATAGCAGAAGGCTTAGCGTACTAGTTACTCGGGCTTGTGCACACGCTGCCAAGGAGGGATTCTGGAATGGAGGTCGTGCTCCTTACGGTTATAAGAGAGCAGAGGTAGATCAAAATAAGCAAGTCATAAGAATCCTAGAACCAGAGGAGAGATGTAATCACCCTGAGCATAAGACAGTCTTGGTTTTGGGTGACCAGAAAGAGGTTGACACCGTGAGAAAGATCTTTGACTACTATGTAAACAAGAATATTGATCTTAAAACGATTGCAAGGAAACTTAGTAGAGATGGAATCCCTAGTCCGGGATGTAAATGGGCGCAAAACTGTAGTGTAGAGCATTCTCATACTCTTGTGATTGAAGAGAGGGGTAAGTGGACCTATCACAGTGTTCTGACAATTTTAACTAGGGAGTTATACACAGGTAAGATCGTTTGGGGAATCAAGAAGATTGGGATTTTCTCCCAGGTTGAGAATCTCTGGGGTGACAAAGAAGACACAAAGTACCGTCATGATAAGCAGAATGTAATCGTATCCAACAGGTCGCATCCACCTATAATTTCTGAAGAACTTTATCAAAGAGCTCAGGACATTCTTAATGAAACAGGGGAAAATAGACGCCTTAAAAAAATGTACCTAAATACACGTTACTTGCTTAGCGGGATGGTTAAGTGCGGAACCTGCGGTTTTGGCTTTTACGGAGGGTACTACGTAGGCAGACGATTAAAGGATGGTTCTAGCCATTTGTACAGGTATTACAGGGATGAAGGTCATTCCTTAAGGAGAGGAAAGATATGTTCCTTGTTTTATATAAAAATGGAGGAATTAGATAATTTAGTTTTAGCTCAAATTAAGAAAAAAATAGACTCCGCGAATACTAAAGATAGGATTTCTAGTCAATTCATGAATGACCTAGAGATGGTTGCAAAGCAGGAGTCGGATATAGAAATATTGCAGAAGAGAGTAAAGAGAATTGGGAGAGAAATTGAGAGTTCGTCCGGCCTTGATAGGGGTACTACTAATCACAAAAGTGTTTATCATGGGCTAATTAATCTAGGTGCAGAGAAACAGTGGCTGATAGATCTAATAGAGAGAGTTAAAACAGCAAAACGTATGATGTCAAGAATGTACGAAGTCACCCAAGAGGTACGCGATTACTACGATTATTGTGCTGAAATTTTGAATAATTCACCGCTTCTGGAGAAAAGAATTGTCATCAGAAACCTTCTTGATAAAGTTATTATAAATAAGAAAGACAACCTAGCAGTCTTTTACTTCTACAAGGTTCCAAAGCACATGGATTTCTATCTTGATCTACTTGGCTTAGGCATCAAAGCTACGGTCTCTCGGACATTATCCTTACCACAGAGACGGACGATTGAATGAATTGATGAAATGTGGAGACATGGCTCAAACTCTCGAAATCTCAGCCAATTCTAAATAGATAGTGATATGCTTTCCAATAAGAAGAAAAGTGTTTATGACCATAAAATAAGCATTTCCCCTGTTTAACCTACCTATTTATAGGTTGATATGCCGAGACCATAGGACGGTAAATGGTAAAATCAGTTATACTTAGCAATAGGAGACTTTTATGCAGCAAGACTTCTGTGCAGGATATTGCCGGTGTTCAACTAATATGCAGGACCGGTCCATATCCGATCAGGTGAAGGAAATAGAAAGATTCGCTCAAGAGAACAACCTAAAAATTGTAACGTGGTTTTTAGATGAAAACCGATCGGGAACATCTATAGATCAAAGAGAAGGCTTTCAAAAAATGAAAACCTTGGTAGAGGAAAGAAGAAATGAGTTTTCTATTATCCTTATCTATGATACGTCACGTTGGGGCAGATTCCCTGATCCAAGGGAGTCCATATACTGGGAGATCTACTTTGAAAAAAGAGGGGTAGATATCATATATACTAACGACGATGTTCAGAATACAAAATCGTTTCAGTCTGCCATAATTAAGGCAGTTAAGCACGCAGCAGCCGGGGACTATAGCAGAAGACTCAGCATATTAATTACTCGGGCTTTTATCAGTAGAGCCAAGGAGGGTTTCTGGAATGGAGGAGCACCTCCTTATGGATATAAGAGAGCAGAGATAGATAAGCACAAGCAGATTGTAAGGATTCTAGGACACAGAGAGAGATATTATAATCCCAAGCACAAGATAGTCTTGGTGTTAGGTAATGAGAAAGAACTAGAAACAGTAAGGAGGATTTTTTATTACTTCGTGCATAAGGATATGGACTTACGAATGATAGCGCAGAAACTTAATAACGAAGGAATTCCTGCGCCGAGTTATAAATGGATCCAGACGAGCAAACTTTGGCATAAGGGGGTTTTTGCCCCAGATAAACCAGGGATATGGAGCTATCACTCCGCGTTCAAGATCATAAAAAATGAGTTATACACAGGCAAAATGATCTGGGGGGTTAAAAAGCGGGGAATTTTTTCCACGTCTGAGAATCTTTGGGGAGACAAAGAAGGTAGAAAAACACGTCACGACAGGCAAAATGTAATAGTATGCCAGAAAGCGCATCCTCCGATAATCTCTGAGAAACTCTTCAGGAGAGCCCAAGAAATGGTGAAAAGTGGATCAAAATCGAAACGTGTGAGAAAGACATACTCGTACTCTCCTTACTTACTTAGCGGCATAATCGAATGTGGAGCATGCGGTTTTAGGTTTTCTGGCGGATATTTCGGAAAGAAATTATACGAGAATCCGCCTCAAAGGTTAAGGCACTACTTCTATAGAGATGCTGGAAGTACTTTAAGAGGTGAAAGGGTGTGCTCATCTTATTATATCAAGATGGAGTCATTAGACAAACTCATCCTTAATAAGATCAAAAGAAGGATCACTGCCTGTAATTCCACCGTGAAAATCACAAGAAGGCTAAGGAGTGCACTCATGCCCACAACAAAAACAAAGTCGAATGTTGAACAATTGAAGAGAAGGATCACAAGGACTGAAGATGAAATTGAGGAAATACAACGGCTTGCTAAGCGAGGTCAAAGTGCCTTGGAAGCTGATAAACAATTGACTAACTTAATTGAAAAAAATGAAGGACTATTAGACGTTAAGCGGAAGGTCGAGTCCGCAAGACGTCTTATACCAACTTTGTCTTCCGTTGCTATGGTTATAAAGGATTATTACAATTATTGCTCCAACGTTCTGGAGAATTCAACTCCTCAGGAGAAAAAAGTGATTGTCAGGAATATTATCGACAAAATTGTCATTGATAAGAATAACAATTCTGGCAGGATTTACTTCTGTAAAGTGCCAAAAAATATTGACCTGTATCTTGAGTTACTTTGCATGGATCTCAAGACCACGGTTACCAGTACTATCTACTTGCCAAGAAAGCAACGGGAAGCATAAATTCTGTATTTCATACATTTAGTCCATGAACTATCTCAGTTTGTGGTTAAGAATTAGTCTTTCTAGCCTATTAAAAACTGGCTTGTTCTGCAGTAAGCTAACTGCCTTAGAACACTACTACTAAAGAAATGGGATTTTCCAGCTCAAGACCTAAACCAAGAATATAGGCATTTAATTTTTCAGCAGGACCTATGCCTGTAAAATCATAGTTTGTGTACACAGTAAGTTTTAAGTTTAGGTTATAACGAAACATTATCTCTCTGCTACAGTCAACAATGAAATCGCAATGTGTTGCAGCAAAAATCATAGAGGCATTGTATTCTGATTGAGGAATATATACTGAGATGTTCTTTGGAGCAAACTAAACGTTTCTAGTGCTTTGGAAAGGGGAGTGCTTGCTGGATATAGGAATCAAACTCCTTGTAGAAGTTTTCGAATACCTGTATTACTGTTTTTTCATCAGAACGTTGTAGAGAAATTGTCATCCTTACAAAAGCCGCATGAGTGGGCTTATGCCTGAGAGAATTAAGAACCAAGTCCAATTTCAACATGAATTCATTAGTTACTATTCCACTCTCAGTAATAAACCAATAAAACATTAATTCGGATTCTTTACCGTCTGATATCGTGAATAAATTTGAACAGAGAGAATCAGAAAGGCCAACCTTGAAATAGTACTTATCTTTTTTAAGTATGTTCCATCCTGAGCCGGGCAAACAATTTTTAGGTGAATGTATCTGGGAGCCATACTTCTGACTCTTGAAGTAAGCTAAGAATAACCATACAATATTTCCTTGCTGATCAACATATTTTCTGAAAGTCGAAGCATCAGTTCTCAAGATTTGGTAGGTGTTATCTGAAAAGTGATATTCGAGCCCTTGCCAGGTTTTAGTAGATAATGGAATAATCTGTAAATTTGCTGTGTTAGGTGGTAATACCTCTGAAATTCTAATGTAATTGACAACAATTGTGGTTAAGGCTAGAAGTGAGACCGCAATCCAATAATGTATTCGTCTCGAATTCATAGAATATTAGATAGTCTTTTGTTACTCTACGTCATTACTAATCGGAAGTTTGTATGATATATTTAACTGCTCTACATTTATCGATGACACTTTCAGATCCATAGCTTAGTTCCCCATCTTTTTACATGGCCCGATTTATAGACCCAGGAGCAGACTTCCTTAGTGCCCTTCGTTTGTATCTCTCAGGCTAAATCTTGAATGCGATCTAAGTGGACTAGATTTCGCTAAGTTGCTTATATATTATGATCAGGTCTATCGAGAGTCCGAGCATATTCTGTATCGTAGAGCAGTCAAAATTCTGAAGGCCGGAAGCTTATGGTTGTAGAATGCTCACAGACTTCTGTTTTTCAAGACCATCGGCAGGCGACCATATACTTTGGCAAGAATGAATGATAATCACAGTTCGCTGGCAAGGAGGCTACAGTCCTTTAAGTAAAATCACATTCCGCCCTGATGAGAAAAGGCTTGATTTTTGCTTATGACATTATTATAGTAAAAATAATGGATTATTTTCGTATACCGATAATAGATGTAGGAAAAGTTAAGCGATTCTTAGCTTAGAGATTACTAATACAAGAATTTCCCTAGGAGGTGAGTAACATTGGAAAAGAGTAGCAGTAGCAAATTTTTAGTTACAGGAGGCGCTGGATTTATCGGATCCCATATCGTTGAAGAACTTATTAAACGAGGTGAGACAGTTAGAGTGTTAGATAATTTCTCCACGGGCAATAGGGAAAATATCAAGCATCTTAAGGATAAAGTTGAGCTAATTGAGGGGGATATTCGCGATTTTTGGACAGTGGTGGATGCAGTGAAGGGTATTGATTTTATTATACATCAAGCAGCCCTACCTTCAGTCCAAAGATCAATCAATAACCCCCTGACCTCAAACGAAGTTAATGTTAACGGCACATTGAACTTATTAGAAGCGGCCAAAGGATACAGAGTAAAGCGTTTCATCTACGCTTCTTCCTCTTCGGTTTACGGAGATACGCCTACGTTACCAAAAAGGGAGGATATGCCGTCTAAACCACTTTCTCCTTATGCCATTACCAAGTTGGCTGGGGAGGAATATTGTCAAACTTTTTCCAAACTTTATGGTCTGCCTACAGTTTGCCTAAGATATTTTAACGTCTTTGGAACAAGGCAGGACCCAACCTCCCAATATTCAGCCGTTATACCAAAGTTCATCGAGTTACTTTTGGATAAGAAGACCCCGGTTATCTATGGAGATGGAGAGCAATCTAGGGATTTCACCTTTGTGCGTAATGTGGTGGAGGCGAATCTCTTGGCTTGCCAGTCAGATATCTCCGGTGGAGAGGTGATAAATATCGCCTGCGGCCAAAGCTTCTCTTTAAATCAGTTAGTTTCCCTGTTAAATCAAATAATTGGGACTAATATAAAGCCTGAATATGGCCAGGCCAAGCCCGGGGATGTAAAGCACTCTTTAGCAGATATCTCCAAGGCAAAGAAACTTTTGGGTTATAAACCGAGGATCTCATTTGCCGAAGGGATGAAAAAAACAGTGGAGTGGTTTAGAAACCAAAAGGAGAGATAATTGCAGGTTCGTCTTATAGACAAATTTGAGGATTTCCTGAAGTTAGAAGATAAGTGGAATCATCTAGTGGAAAAGAGCCAAAGCGATTCACCATTTCTGACTTTCGAATGGTTGGTTTGCTGGTGGAAAAGTTATTCCTCGAGCAGAAGTTTGTTTGTTCTATTAGTCAAAGAAAATGAGGAGATTGTTGCTTTAGTACCCTTGATGATTGAAAAGGTTTTATTCCGAGGTCTGCCCATTAGAAAGCTTTGCTTTATGGTAGACGGAAACAGCTTATTAGTTGATTTTATACTGGCTAACAAAAAAGAGGAGGTCGTAAAGAATACCTTGGATTTCATTTTCCAGAGAAAAGCCCAATGGGACCTTTTAGCTTTTGAGAACTTGTCAGTTAATTGTGACACTTTTAAAATATTAGTAGATCTATTGAAAGATGGCTCTTACCTGTACGGCATTACATCAGGCTCGCCCTCACCTTACATAGATATAAATAGTGATTGGGGAAGTTTCTTTACAGGCAGACCCAAGAAGTTTCGCGAAGTCATAAGGAACAAACAGAATCGATTAAAGAAAATGGGAGAAGTTGGATTTGAAAGATATGAGAAACTTACTCCTGAGTTGCTCCCCATCTTGTTTGATATAGGAGCGAAAAGTTGGAAGAACAAAAAGAAGAGGGCAATTTCCAGCACCAAAGAGAAAAGGGATTTTTTTGAATGTTTGAGCCAAAAGGCTTCTCAAAATGGGTGGCTTTTGATCTGGCTCTTACGACTCAATCAAAAGCCCATAGCTTACGAATATCATCTCAAATATAAGGATGAGGTTTGGGGTTTAAGATCGGAATATGATGAAGCTTACCGGGAAGCGGGTCCAGGCACAGTTTTGGATAGGTATATCGTCGAGCAGATTTTTAAAGATGGTTTCAAAAGATATCACTTGGGTTGGGGGGCTGATTTCTATAAGTTGCGTTGGACTGAAAATATTAGGAAACACCGCACCATCCTGATATTTCCTCATAACCTATACGGAAGGATTCTTCACACTTTGGAATTCAGACTGATAGGTAAAATCAAACAGTTTTTACTCTCGAAGGGAAAGATTCATGCCTAAAAGATGGGGATTAGCACAGATAAAATCGGGCTGGGAGACCTTGAGTCGACTGGCTAAAAGGGAGATTAACTATTACCGAACGAGACCTACCAACTTGGTTGCGTTCTTAACTTATGGATGCACCTCCCACTGCAGGACCTGCACTATTTGGAACAAGGGTCGTTTGCCTGGGGAGTTGTCTTTGAAAGAATGGAAAAACCTTGTTGACCAGATAGCCCCTTTGAACATAGTCAATGTTGAGCTTTTTGGTGGGGAGGCGCTTCTTAGGCCAGAGGTGCTTTTTGATTTGATCGAGCATATAAGTTCCTATGGAATTCAAAAGGATGTGGTAACAAACTGCAGTCTGATAGACCAAGCTACTGCTGAGAAATTGGTTGAGTCCAGCTTAGATAAGATATATATCTCAGTGGACGGAGTAGGAGCAAATCACGATAGAGTCAGGGGGGTGCCTGGATTCTTCGATAAGGTCAAAAGTGGAGTGGAGTATTTGGTCAAATCCCGAGGCAGTAAGAAAACTCCAATTCTTATTTGCAACTGCACTATATCTAAGTGGAATGTGCATAGTTTTGATGAAGTTTTTGATTTCGCTTATGGTTCTGGATTTGATGAGGTTCATTTCGAATATGCGGGTGAGTTTCCACCAGGCAGTTTGGAGAAATCTAAAATTGATGGTTTAATACCTTCCCCCCACTATGTTTGGCAGGATTCCTCCATTTTGGTTAGTTCAGAGGAAGCTGAAATCTTAAAGCAGAAGATCAAGCAGATAAAAGAGAAGGCTAAAAAAATAGACAAATTCCATGTTTCCGCTAAAAATATAGATGTTTTAGATATAAAGAGCTTGAAAAACGGCATCTTCCCGCATAAGAGATGCTATGTCTGTCGCTATCTGATTTCAATTGACCCTTATGGCAACGTCATGGGCTGCCCATTCTTTAGCAACTACTTTTTGGGGAATATTAAAACTGAGAAGTTCTCTTCAATTTGGAACAATGCTAAACATCGAAAGTTCATTCGTATGCAAGCTCAAGGGAAGCTGGAGATGTGTCGCTACTGCATCATCAGTGTGGAGAGAAACCCTACTTTTTGGGAGTCAATAGCTAAAGCTTACATGTCATTTAGGAGTAGATATGGAGAATGAAATAACAAAACAAGAGCCGAGTTGGCTGAAGAGAGCCAGGCAAATCTATTGGCAAAGAGGGGTTCTAGCTCTCTTTTGGGCTGGTGTGGTCAAGATTCTTAAGTCAGCCTTCGACACCAACAGCGCTATCTGGTTTGAACGAGACCTAAGCCAACCCATCGAGGAATCTCAAGCTAGAATCCCCTTGACCTTTGTGCGTGACTCTCCGCAAAAGACGCTGGCTTGGCTAAGAAGCTTTGGGCATCCAGGATTGGTTCATCCCAAAGAAATAGAGACCGGCATAAAAGAAAAGCACTATTTTTTTCACGTACGCAGGGACGGGGGTGAGATAGTGGGGGCACAAAAGGTCGGCTATGGTAAGGTTTACATAGTTGACTTTGGAAAGACTGTTCATTTTTCTCAAGGGACAGCTTTTTCCTACGATGCCTACGTTCCGCCAAAGCTGAGGGGGTTGGGTATAGCCACTTATCTAATAACCCAGTCCCTCCTTTTCTTGAAAGAGAGAGGTTATAAAAAGGTTTTGGGGCACATTCCCAGATGGAATCAGGCTTCCATCAAGGCGGTCAAGCGATGTGGCTTCACGGTAATTGGATATGTGAGGTTTTTCAAGGTATTTGGTTTTAAATTCACTTTGCCCAATTTAGATAAGGTGATAAGGAGCTAAAGGGTTATGCGATTAATTTACTTTTTAGCTATCATAGTCCTTCTCATGGCTTTGGCCATTGGACTGACCCTGAAGGGAGAAAAGATTGACTTGGATAGTTGGAGTAAAGAAAAAGTCAATTTGCAACTTGCTTATGTGGATATGCTTCCGAGGACATCCCCTCAGGTTCTTGAGATAAGTTATTTCGAAGGGCAAAATGATATATATAACCTTTTTGTTCTCTCCGGGAAATCAAAGGTCCAGAGAAGCGGCGAACAAAGGACTCAAGGAGAATACTCTGCTAAAATAACTTTTGGCTCAACCTGGGAGGAGATAGTTTTGGTTTATTTTCCGGAAAGCTGGAATAAATACCGCTATCTTAAGTTCGATATTTACAATGCTCAAGAAAAATCTCTGGAGCTGCAGTTTAGGATAGGAGATTTCTTCGATTCCAAGGCATTTTATCTGAATTCTCAGAAGTTCAAAAAAGAGGTAGAATTAAAGCAAGGATGGAATAGGCTCGAATTTAGCATAGAGGAGATAAGCCGGAAAATAGACATAAACTCTTCGCACAAAAGCATACATTTAAGCTTTTTCCCTCAGGCCGGGGAAGCAATCTATATTGACAATTTCAGGTTGGTCAAGTTATGAGAAGAACTGCAACCATATTCTTAGTCCTTATTATAGCAATTCAAATGGGAGTTTTCCTGTATTGGCAGACTAACAAAATAGTTATTCATACTCAAGTCATTAAGGATAACCAACTATCCGATTTTTTTGATAGTCTAAAAGTAGTGCAGATATCGGATTTGCATATTGACTCTTTTGGCAGTCGGGAAAAACAGCTGGTCAGCTTGATAGACAAGATAGACCCGCATCTCATATTTGTTACCGGTGATTTTGTGGGCGAAAGCCCCAACTTAAATCCAGCCATAGAAATTATGGGAAGGATAGCAGAAAACAGAGAAGTTTTTGCTGTTTTAGGGAATAATGACCATGAATTTAAAAATCAGAAAATAGACACAGAAAGGTTGATTGAGGGATTGAAGGAAAAGGGTGTACATGTTCTGGTCAATCAAAGCATCAAGCTGAAATTAGCAACAGATTCTCTTTTTATAATCGGCTTGGATGATAATTACTTGTGGAAAGATGATTTTTTTGCCGCCACAGCCAATCTGACCCCAAAGAGCAAAAAGATACTGCTTGTGCATTCGCCGGATATCGTTTCAAAGGTCAATTTGGATGGCATAAATTTAATCCTTTCAGGTCATACTCATGGCGGTCAAGTAAAGCTGCCATTTTTTGGAACTATCTATGCTAATCGGGTCTGCAACTCGGTTTTCAGGTTCGTCTCCGGATTATACTATTACCAGAATGCGAAAGTCTATGTCAATCGTGGAATCGGAACGAGTTTCTTCCCTTTACGATTTCTATCTCGACCGGAGATAACCATTTTCAAATTTGAAAAAGAATAGACTATGTTTGAACAACTGAAAAAATTAGGCAGGCACTCCTTGGTTTATGGTTTCGGGATCCTTTTGACCAATTCGATCGCTTTTGTGATGATTCCGATCTATACCCGCTTTCTAACCACGGCAGATTATGGTATTCTGGAAATAATTAATCGTACCTCTGAAATATTGGGCATAATTCTGATAGGTGGTTTAGGACTTACTGTTTTGCGTTTTTATCAGGATAGCGACCAAAAACAGCATCAAAATACTGTGGTTAGCACAGCTATTTTGTGGATGCTTCTCTTTGGTAGTCTGGCTTTGGTTGTACTTTTCAGTCAAGCAACTTCTATATCACAACTGCTTCTGGGTTCCGGTCAATATACCATCTTTATCAGACTGATGCTGGGAACGCTTTATTTTGACCTTTTCTTTATCATTCCAATAGTCTATATCCAAGCCCAGGTAAAATCTCTGCTCTATATTTTGGTTTCAGTGGGCAAATTTATAGTTGGAGTGAGCCTGAATATCTACTTTGTCTGCTATCTGAAAATAGGCATAAAGGGGATCTTGACAGCTAATCTCTTAAATTCCGCACTATTCGGTATAGTCTTGCTTATTTTGACTATGCAGAAAGTAGGTATAAAATTCAATCTTCCTTTATGGAAGAAGATGCTGGTTTTTGCTCTTCCTTTTGTGCCGGGAAGTTTGTTCCTATTCGTGTTGAATAACGGAGATAGATATTTTTTAAAGATTTTTTGCTCAAACCAGATTGTCGGGCTTTATGCCTTAGGTTATAAAATAGGAACTTTGGCGGTGATATTCATTATGAGCCCTTTTGTTAGGGTATGGAATGCCCTGATGGTTGAAATCTCGCGAAGAGATGATTTTAAAATAGTCTTCGGTCGCATCTTCACCTATGTTATGCTCAGTTACGCTTTCGTAGGTTTGGGACTTGCAGTGTTAAATAAGGAACTGTTGATGATTATGGCCGGCCCTTCCTATTGGGATGCAAGCAAAATCGTTCCCTTGATCGTCTTGGCTTATTTTTTCTGGGCAATTTCCTTAGTGACAGATGCCGGTTTTTACATCGCCAAAAAAACCTACTATAAGCCGTTCCTTTTTGGGATGGCGGCTGCTATTAACATACTCCTTTACTGGTATCTGATTCCGCGTTATAATATGCTGGGAGCAGCTTGGGCAACGGTTGTGGCATTTGCTTTTTTTGCGGGCTTAAGCTGGAGAGTGGTTAATCGAGTTTTTCCGGTCAAATACGAATACCGCAGGTCCCTTGAAATGACGCTTTTGGCCGTGTTGCTTTATTTTGCCAGCACTTTCATAAAATTGGAAAATATATGGTTACAGGTGGGAGCAAAGTTGCTGTTGGTTTTTGGTTTTCCCTTAATCCTCTATTTTACGGGTTTTCTTCTCAAGGAGGAAAAGGAAAAAATAGCTTCACTTTTGAAACCACATATTTTGAAGCTGGGATTTAGAATATGAATCAATCGCTTAGGCAAAGCGCAAGAACCTCCGTCATTACCTATCGCACTCTCTATTTTGCGGCTTTGATTGGGATAAGCATGCTTTCGGGGATTCTCCTGTTTGTAATTCCACCCATACTTGTTTTTGGATCGGTTTTTGGCATATTTCTATGCCTTTTCATATTGGCTTCTCCGTTTTTCGGGCTCTTAATCTATTTTGCCACTTTCGTGGTCCAACCGGGAGCACTGTTTCCAGCCTTGTCGGTACTGCATGTGGAAAGGATCTTTGGTATCTTGGTTCTTTTGAGTATGCTTTTGAATATGAAGTTCAAAAAGGGCCAATTGAATTTCGTGCATAATCCAATAAATTACGTTCTCTTGGCTTTTTTGGTAGTAATGGGGCTGTCCGTTTTCACCTCTTTTTGGCCAATACAGTCAATTGAGACTATAATAGAATTTGCCAAGATTTTAATTTTCTATTTTTTAATTTCCAATCTGTTGACTGACCAAAAGAAACTTAAAATCTTTATTTGGGAATATATCCTGCTTACCGGCTGGGTGGCAATAAGCTCTTTGGAAGGGTATTTTACTGGAAAAATTGTATTTGCCCAAGGGATTGAAAGGGCTCAGGGGATAACCGGAGCAGATCCCAATACTTTGGCAATCTCGCTATGCTTAACCATCCCCTTTTTATATTTTGCGCTTTTAGCCGAGAAGTCGAAGTTCCTGAAAGTATTAAATATAGCGGTATTGCTGGCTTCTTTAGCCACCATTGTCCTGACCGGTTCGCGCGGAGCTTTTTTGGGACTATTATCCATAGTTTTCCTGATTTGGACAAGAGCCAAGCGGAAGTTTGCGCTATTGGTCGTTTCGCTTTTGGCTTTGGTTATTATCTGGATAGTAATGCCGGAGCAATATAAAGGAAGATACAGAACCATATTGACTGCTACCAGCGGCGAAGTGGACGAATCATCCCAAGGCAGGTTGAATGCCTGGAAAGCGGGGATGAGGATGTTCTTTGACCGACCGATATTAGGAGTAGGGGCAGGAGCGTTTGGCACGGCTCATGCTATGGGTTATTCTCCCGAAGGGAGAAGCTGGCTCAAGGCGCACAGCACCTATGTTCAGCTATTGGCCGAGCTGGGTATATTAGGGACAATAATTTTTGTGATTCTTATCTATAATATCATCCGACAGAACATAAAAGTGGAGAAAAAAATCTTGAGTCAAATAAAAGCAAGAGACTGGAATTACTATTTATCCATGGCTATGCTGACCAGCTTGGGATGTCTTTTTATAATAGGCATTTTCGGACATTCGCTTTATCGTTTCAACTGGTATTTCATTGCCGCATTGACCGTGGTTTTAACCAACCTGTCGAGAAAAATGGCAGGACAAGATGAAAAGCAAGTTAGTCCTCAAGTAAGCTAAGGAGAACACCAGAATGTCTCCTAAAAGTTCAGAACGGAAACTATTATAGGCACTTATGCAAATTAAAATCATTTCAAATATTCATAGCTTGGAGAATATTCATAAGGATGGTTTCACCGTAGATCTATACAGATACCCCAAGAGCAAAAACAACATCAAAGTCATTTTGCCCATTTTCATTAAATCATTTAAATACGATTATATTTTGTTGAATTTTGTGGCTTTTGATGTCTTTTTTCTGGCACTATTAAAACTCATTGTGCCATTTAATCGCTGTAAATTGGTTGTATTGGATTTGTTCCTGACCCTCCCGGAAAGTTTTAAGGATAAGATTTTGTGGCCAATCAAGACATTGCTACTAAAAAAAATACACCGTTTTTTTGTCTATAGTAAAAATACAACAAGGTACCAAAAATATTATCACATAAAGTCAGACAAGTTCAGATATGTGCCTTACAAAGTCAACGCCTATGATATTATCCAAAAGACCAAACTTTCAGACGAAGGTTATATCTTTTGCGGAGGGAAATCGCGTCGTGATTTCAGAACTTTAATAGATGTTATGAGAGGTTTGCCGTATCCGCTAAAGATAGTGACGGTTGATAACGCAGAGCTTTTGGAACACGACTCCTGCTTGGAACAGTCCAATCTGCCGTCTAATGTTGAGGTCATTCGTCATGATGGCACAGTAGAGTTATTCATCAAATATATGGCCAATTCCCGGTTGGTGGTATTACCCATAAAAAAGAAGGTCATCACTCAGACGGGAATTGCGGTTTATCTGATGGCTATGGCTTTAAAGAAATGCGTAATCATCTCATCTGGTCCGGGGGTAGATGATGTTCTGGATAGTTCATTGGCTATTGTTGTGCCGCCTGAAGATCCGGAAGCGCTGGAAGCAGCCATAGAACGGGCTTATAACGACGACCAACTGCGCAATAC
>JAUYBY010000031.1 GCA_030692925.1 Candidatus Zixiibacteriota bacterium
GGTCTGATAGGGGGAAGACCTCGTCCACATTATAAGAGTATTTTGCCCCGTTATCCATTCCCCAGCCAGATAAAAAGGCGATTTTCTTATGCGGAAGCTCATCCACCATCTTATGCCTTCTGCTCCAGGGAGGACAAATCAGAACCTTGTCTTTCAGGTTTCCATGTTCGTAAGCCTCATAATTTTTAACCTTCACCCCGAACTCCTCATAGATTTTAGCCAAATTATAAACCGCACCGTGCAGGCTCAATTTAAAACCTTTATCCCCTAAAAGCTTTATCGCCTCCTGGGCTTTGCCGAGAGAGTACGCCAATATCACAGGAACTTTTTTTTGATTCAAACCCTTTTCCACGAAGTCTGTAATCTTGTGATAAATCTCCTCCACAGGTGGAAAAACATACCTTGGCAGACCAAAGGTAGATTCCATAATCAAAATGTCACATTTCTTGATCTCCCCTCTTTTGGCGGTCAGAGATTTTCTTAATTTGAAATCGCCAGTATAGACTATCTTTGTCCCGAATATATCAAGTAGAATCTGGGCTGAGCCAAGGATATGCCCGGATGGAAAAAGCTCGACCTTCACCCCTTTAACTTTCTTTGGGACGTTATACCCTAAGGTTATGGCTTTAATCTTTCCCAGGCGATGCTCATATAAAGCTCTGGTCTCCTCAGTCGCTAAAATCTCCTTGTGCCTGGCAACGTGGTCGATATGAGCGTGGGAGATAAAGGAGAAATCGCTCTTTTTCCGGGCATCTAACCAGAAAAGGGTATCCTTGATATGAATTCCGTTTCGGTATTCGATCATAACTTGTAACCAATCTTACGCAGGAACTCTTTTCTGTGTTTTTTATCCTCCTCCTTTTCGATTCCTTTTGGCTTAAAGCCGTCGATGACTCCAAGGACACCCCTGCCTTGTTCGGTCTCAGCAATTATCACCTCAACCGGATTAGCAGTAGCACAGAATATACTGCAAACCTCAGGGCAGCTCTTCACCGCATTCAAGATATTTATAGGAAAGGCATCCTTGATGTAAATAATAAAACTGTGACCCGCTCCGATCTCAAAAGCAGAAGTTTCAGCCAGTTTTTTCAGCTCCTCATCGTTCCCCTCAGAGCGGATCAGGCAGGGACCTGAGGCTTCACAAAAAGCCAAGCCGAATTTTATCTGAGGCACAGAGCCTACCAAAATTTCATATAAATCCTCAGCGGTCTTGATAAAATGTGTCTGCCCCAGGATTACATTTGTCCCTTCCGGAACTTTTAATTTGTAGATTTTTGTTTCCATAAATCCTCCGTTTTAGATTTAAACCCGCGTAGGGGCAGAGTTCAACTCCGCCCTGGGAAGAAGGGTGGAGTAGATGCCCAATTCATTGGGCTTGTTATCTTTTTGTAGTTGCCTGATTCATCAGGCTTATTTCGGCTCGATGAATCGAGCAACTACATTTTCCCGCTCCAGGGCGGATGCTAACATCCTGAAGAAAGCGGTATAACATCCCACAGGGAGCAAGGGGCCACATCTTTATCTCTTAAGAAAATTATCCAATAACAAGAATGCAAGTCTTTTCATCTTCTTTTCTCTGGTTTTAGATTCTTTCACCACTTTCTGTTTAGTCTTATAAACTCTTTTTAGGTCATTCCTGTATTTATCTGCCCAAATACTAACGTCCTGGGAAGTGACCTCAAGATGAAACTGTAAAGCAATTGCTTTTTTATAGCTGAATGCCTGGTTTTTGCAATCGATCCCCTGGACAAGTAATTTTGCCCCTTTTGGTATGTCAAATGTATCCCCGTGCCAGTGAAACACAGGAAACCTGCTCAGAAATCCTTTGAAAAATCGATTCTTTTTACCGTCAGAGGTAAGCTTTACCTCATATCCTCCAATCTCCATTACAGCATTTCTTCTCACTTCTGCTCCAAGCAGACGAGCCAATAATTGACCTCCAAAACAGATACCCAGATAAGGTTTGTTTAACTGGATGATCTTTCTCAAATATCTCCTTTCATTTCTCAGGAAGCGATATTTATGCAATTCGTAAGCAGAAATCGGAGTTCCGCCAACAATGAAAGCATCGAATCGATTTATTGGAGGAAATCTTTTTCCAGTGAAGGCAGGGAAAACATAATAGTCTATCCCTTTTTCTCTGAGATACTCTTCATATAATCCTATACTTTCTGTTTTACAGTTCTGGATAACTAAAACCTTCATAAAAATAACTTAGATATCAGAATGTTTATTTCTTTTGGTTTGAGAGGATTCCAAGTCTATCCGCTCCAGGGGCAGATGTTATCATCCATCCCTATGCCGTGGGATGATAACATCCCACGACGAGCAAGTCACTCATCGCCTCATCCTTTCAGAAACTCCGCTGTCTCCTCAGGCAGGGAAGTATTTATATAAACTCCTGAGCCTAATTCAAACCCTGCTGGTGTGGTCAGGCGCGGCAGAATCTGGATATACCAGTGGTAAAAATCTTCATTCGAGTCTCTTATCGGAGCGGTATGCAACACGAGATTGTAGTCCGGATCGGAGAGCTTGGTGTGGAGTCTTGAGAGAACTTCTCTCAGGATGAAGGCTAATTTCTTGGCCTCATCTGTGGTTATGTTTCCAAACCCAGCATTATGCTCCTTGGGAACAATCCAGATCCCGAAAGGGACCTGAGAGGCAAAAGGTGAAAAGGCAACAAACGATTCGGTCTCTAAAATAACCCTTTTTTTAAACTCCAGCTCCTCCTTGATCATATCGCAGAAAACGCAACTGCCGTGGTCATCATAATACCTGGTCGCCTCCTCTAAAAGATGCCTGATATGAGTGGGCACCAGAGGCATAGCAATCAACTGGGAATGCGGATGAACCAGGGAGGTTCCAGCCGCCTTACCATGATTTCTGAAGATGATGACTATCTTGATATCCTTTTCAGCGGAAAGCTCAATATATCTTTCCCGGTAAACCAGACAGACCTCCTCCACCTGTTTTAAGCGCATATTCCCTAAGGAGAGGTTATGCTGGGGAGATTCGATAATCACCTCGTGTCTTCCATAACCTCCCATCTTCAGGAAAAACCCTTCAGTCTCCCTCATAAGTTCAACCCCCGGGCTGACAGCCGCGAATTTATTTGGAATTATCCTCACCCACCAGCCGGGTTTGTCCTTTTGTGTCCCTGCCTGGCGAAAGGAGACTATCTCACCGGGAGTCCGAGATTCGTTTCCCGGGCAAAAAGGACAGTCCGGGTCAAAAGCCGGTACAGGTATTTTCTCCTCCCTGGCTTGAAAATCATCCGGCCTCTTGGCCCTTTCCGTAGCTATGATCACCCACTCTTTAGTTGCGCGGTTTTGTCTTATCTCTGGCATAAAAACCTCTCTTTGTAATCATATTCGTCAACATTTTGCGATGAGGAGAGTCTGTTGCCGTAGCGTCCTCACACCCGTGAGGACGTTTTTTCGTTGCTACCTTCATTTATTACTAACTCGTACCATTTATATTGTTTATACTCTTCTACCAATCCTTTAGCCACTAGATTGTTAAGGATATAATTTGCAACATCCACTACATTTTCTTCTTTTCTTAAGATATGCTCATAAAAACTCCTCTGCCATAAGTTTTTACCAGCAGATTTAGTGCTGAACGATTTAAATCCTCTTACAAAGCTTCTCAGATCTTTTGGAGATTCAGTCGCTTGAACTAATATATGCAAATGGTCGGGCATAAGACAGTAAGAAAGTAATTTATACCTATAAAATTTAACCGAGTTTTTAAGTACCTCTATAACCTTTTGATTAATGATTGGATCGGTGAAAATATTTTGATTTTCATTTGCTCCTATGATTATATGATATACTAACCAGGGAGAGGAATAATCGAATCCTTTTAATCTCACAGAACGAGATTTTCCCCAAGTTTTGTATGGCGGCGTATACTCTGTCATGGAGTGAATACTCTGTGAAATTGTTTCCCCCTGTAGCGTCCTCACTCCCGTGAGGACGTTTTTTCGTTGCCACAGGAGTGGCAACGCTACAACTTAATTACTGGTTAATTTTTCCAGCTTCTCCAAATCCTCTCTCTTGCCAATGGCGATCAAGGTATCCCCTGGCTCCATCTTCGCATCAGACGGAGGAGTAAAAAGCATCTGCCCGGTTTTCTTGTGAATACCCAAAACTATCACCCCTACCCTGAGCCTGATCTCGCACTCCTTTAAGGTAGAACCTGAGATGGAACTTCCCTCTTTTACCTCTAACTCCTCGATCCTCATCTCCATCCCTTCAGCAGAGGTTGCCACTTGCATAAAATCTACTAAGTGAGGCCTTAAAGCTGCGAGAGCCATCCTGGTTCCTCCTAAAGTATGCGGTGAGATCGCTCTATTTGCACCTGCCCTTAAGAGCTTCTTCTCAGACTCCGCTGTTTCAGCTCTTGCTACTATAAATATATCAGGGTTAAGCTCTCTGGCAGAAAGGGAGATGAAAACGTTATCCGCCTCTGAAGCCACAGCCGAGATTAACCCCTTGGCTCTTTTTATCCCAGATTCCTCCAGGACCGAATCTAAGGTTGAATCACCCTGAATCACCAGGACTCCGTCTTTTATAGCTTTTTCCACAACAACAGGATCCTTCTCCACTACGGTACACGGTACCTGGCGTGAAGAAAATTCGCTGAAGATCTGCTGACCCACTTTTCCATATCCGCAGATAATGTAATGGTCTTTTATCTCCTGAATTTTTTTGCTCATCTTTCTCCTCCCTAAAATACTCCTGATTTGCCCTTCTAACATCAATTGCGCTCCAGCCCCAACTGCATAGAGTGTAGTTCCTACTCCGAAGATTATGAAAAATATGGTGAATACCCTGCCAGTTGAGGAAAGCTGATGCACCTCCTGAAATCCAACAGTTGATATGGTTATAACGGACATATACAAAGAATCTAAGATATTCCATCCCTCTATCAAACTATACCCCAGGGTACCGATTACGATCACAATCAGAAGGGCACCCAAGGCTATTTTTAGTTTTTTCTCAGCTTCCATATGTTATTTTGGATTTCCTTTAATCTGTAGCGTTCTCACTCCCGTGAGAATGATTTACTATTTCCCCTCCCTCGATGGCCGATAAAAGCCTTGCGGCTCGTAGGGGAGGGTGATTCAAAATATCTTTTTATTTACCCCTCTCCTTAATCCTCTCCCACGAGGGGAGAGGAAAATATTTTCCTTCGCCACCCTGCCTTTTGGCGGGGCAACGCTACATTCCATCGTCTCAAGTCTCTCTTTTCACGTTCTTAGTCAACCCCCTCAAAATCGGAGGAGTTATCAGGGTGGTTGCCATCACCATAAATATTATTACTGTGTAAAGGTCTGAAGTTATAGCTTTCATGCTCAATCCGATCGAAGCGATGATCATTCCCACCTCTCCACGAGGAACCATTCCAAACCCTACCATTAAAGCATCCTTTTTCCCTAAGTTCAGTGCACCCAGGCCACATCCTATGAGTTTTCCTAAGATCGCGAAAACGGTTATAATCAGGGCAGCCCATAAAAGCGCTGGCTTGGCAAATATGGAAAGGTCAACCCAGCTTCCCAAGATTACAAAGAAAAAAGGAACCAGGAAGTTGTATAGAGATTCTGTTTTTATCGATAGGTTATACTCTAAATTCAGCCCTGAAAGAACCATCCCGGCTAAAAATGCTCCAACTATGGCCGCTAAGTCTATGTAGCTGGCAACCGCTGATAGAAAAAGACAGAAAAGAATTGCCAGGGAGAAGACTGCGTCCCTGGTACGAAAACTTGCGACTCTGGGAATCATCCGGTAAACTACCCTTCTGCCGATTATTATCAGAAAGGCTATGAACCCAATTGCCTCAAGAGTAATTAATCCAATCTTGACAAAAGATAGAGCTCCCTTACCCAGACCGGTAACAATGGCCAAGACCAGCAGGCCGATTACATCATCAATTACAGCCGCACCTAAGATGACCCGGGCAATTTTCGTGTCCAGAATACCGAGATCCGCAAATACCCGGGCGGTGATACCCACGCTGGTCGCCACCATAGCCGCACCGATGAACATCGCCTCTACTGTGGTGTGATCTATTATCAGCACGTAAAGATACCCGAAGATAAAGGGAAAGATCACGCCCAGGAAGGCAACTACCAGGGAAGTTCTCCCCACGGTCATAATGTCTTCTACCTTGGTCTGCAGCCCGACAGTGAAAAGAAGGATTATCGCTCCGATCTGAGCTAAAACCGGAAATATCTCCGAGGTGCCGATGAGATTAAAAACCTGGGGTCCCAAAATGACCCCGGCTAAAATTTCGCCGATCACCGCGGACTGTTTGAACCTCTCGAAAATCTCGCCTAAGAGCTTAGCTGAGGCAAAGATTAAGAATAAGCTGAAGAGAATCTGGGTTATGTTTTCCATTTTTTGTTCCGTAGCGTCCTCACTCCCGTGAGGACGACAACTCGTTGCCTCAGGAGAGGCAACGCTACCACATAAATTAAAGAATTCTTTTCACCTCTAATTTCATCTTTGGATAGAGAAATGTCAATAAAAAAAGCCGTGACGTTTTTTGCCACGGCTTAAAATCGAATTGAGTTATTATCATCTGTGAACGTCGTCCGCCTCAGGTGGACTGACCCGACGAGAACTAAGCGTTGACTTTTTCCAGTTTCTTTTCCTCCTTTTTCTTTTTAATCTTCTGGGCGTCATTTAAGATCTCAAAAAGTTTTTTTACCTCAAAGGGTTTTGCCATCAAAAGGTCCACTGAGTGAGCTTTTAATTTCCTGGAATCTACCTGGGTTCCCCAGCCGGTAACCATCACGATGACCACCTCCGGGTTTAAGGACTTTAACCTGTCCGTCACTTCCCATCCGGACATCTCTGGCATCGAAAGGTCAGTGAACACGATGTCGAATTTCTCCTTTTCGAAAAGCTCCACCCCCTTAAAACTGTCATCCACAGCTACAGCCTTATATCCTCGGGATTGAAGAATGTCGCAAAGCAACTCCCGGATTGCAGGCTCGTCATCGATTATCAAGATATTTTCCGTGGCACCCTCTTCAGGCTTCTCCTGTTTGCCTCCTTTTTTATCCACGATTTTCTTTATAGGCAGCTTTACGCTAAAAGTGGTCCCTTTCCCTTCCTGGCTTTCAATTGAGATTTCGCCATTATGCCTGATTACAATACCATAAGCCAGGCTCATGCCCAAGCCATTCCCTTTAGGACCTTTGGTGGTGAAGAAAGGATCGAAAACTTTTTTCTGGACTTCCTCGGACATCCCTATACCGGTATCGCTAACAGAAGCTAAAACGTAATTCTCGTTTGACCGGGAGGAAACGGAAAGAGTGCCCCCTTCTGACATGGCATCAAACGAATTCAGGATCATATTGACGAAAACCTCCCTAAGCTCTGAAGGGTTCCCGGAAATCAGAGGAAGGTTTTTATCTAAATCGGTTCCCACCTGGATTAGAATCCCTTTTTTCTGAGCTTCATCTTTCCATTTATGCTTGGTTATCTCCAGGGACTCTTTTAAGATCTCATTTATATTAAGCAGAATGAAGTTCTCATCAGTTCTTAACCGGGTGAACTCCTGTATTCGCCTCACTGTCTCCGCACCATCCAGCGCAGCTTTCTCTATTACCTTCAGCCCTTTCCTTGTATCTTGCTCTTTGGCGGAAAGGAGTAAGAGCTGTGCTCTTCCCAGGATAGCACCTAAAAGGTTATTGAAATCGTGGGCAACCCCTCCAGCCATCTCACCTAAAGCCCTCAGTTTTTCAGATTGAACTAACTTCTCCTGGGCTTCTTTCAATCTGGCATACGCCTGTTTCAAACCCTCAAACAGCTTGGCATTCTCAATTGCCACTACTGCCTCATTCGCCAGGATGCTCAGCAGGGCCAGGTGGTTTTGATTGAACTGTTTTAAACCTAACTTTGAAAGGGTAATAACTCCTCTGACCACTCCTTCATAGATCATAGGCGAGGCGATTATAGATTCGTCTACATATGGGGTTCCGGGGATATGCCTGGAACGGGGGTGCCTTTCACCGTCATCAATTATCTGACCCTCCCCGGTCTGGGCAACCCACCCGGTTATCCCTTCTCCGACTTTTAGACGCAAGACCTCCTCGGTCTCTCCTTGATATTCCTCAACCTCACTCCCAAAGGCGATTGGAATTAGCTCCTCTCTATTATCGTTCAAAAGGAAGACCCTGCAGTTATCAAATTCTATCACCTTCTTGATCTCATCCATAACCGCATAAGCCACGGTCTTGACATCGTTCAATTTATTTAATCGGTTGGTGATATTCCTTATAGCCTCTAACTGGACAATCCATTGCTCAGCCTCTTTGAAAAGGTAAGCATTCTCCACGGCCATCCCGATCTGGTTACCGATCGAAGCTAAAAGTTGAATTTCATCCGAATTATATCTTCGATCTTGCTGGGTGATAACGAAAAGGGTGCCTAATATTTTTCCCTTGGATTTCAAAGGGACTCCCAGATAAGAATGAAGCCCTTCTCTTTTCATGACCATACGCGTCAATCTGGGATCTTGGCTGATGTCCTCAACTGTTATCGGCTCCCCGGTTGAAGCTATCCTGCCGGAAAACCCCTCACCCAATTTAAGCTTATCAACTTCTTTCACCGCTTCGGATGAAAGGCCTTTACAGGACTTTAACTCCAGCATTTTGTCGGCCTGATTTAAGATATAAATTCCTCCAGCCTGGCAATCAGTCACTTCTAAGACTTTATCCAGAGTCTCATTTAAGATCAGGTCCAGGTTCAAAGTCTGGTTAGTGATCGAGGAGATAGCGTTCAGAGCCGAAAGCTCTTTATTCGCCTGAACTATCTTTTGCTCTATTTTTTTGCTCTCGGTGATATCCTCGATTAGAAGTATGCCTCCATCTGGATTGCCCTGCGGGTCAAACAGGGGCACCCCATTTACCGAGAGTACAGTCTTTTTGCCGTACAGGGAAATAAACGGGATAACCAGATAGTCAAAAGGGGTTCCAGCTAAGAGATTCTCCAATGGTTTAACCACACCGCTCTCAATCACGTTAGGCATCTGGGTTATCTTCATCCCCAGGGCTTTAGACTTTCCACCTTTTTCTGTCCCCACAATCTGGCCCATCTTGGGATTTTCATAGGAGATCTTTCCCTCTTTATCCAGCCTGACAACCCCGATGGGGAGCTTTTCCACGATCTCCTGATTAAACTCTTTTAAATATCTTATCTCCTCTTCTGCTTTTTTCCTCTGGGTGATGTCGATATCCATACAGATGAATTCCTTTTTACCGTCAGAGGAAGGTATAGAAAATATTGTAGAGTAAACTGTCCTTTCAATCTCTTCTTTGTTTTTGAATTTCCATTCAGAGGGTCCAAAAGGTTTATTCGATTTATCCACATCTCTTAAAATTTTGTGAAACCCATCTGTGGATTCCTTGTCCAGTATCAATTTATCTAAAGTTTTTCCTAATGCTTCCTCCTGGGTCCAACCGAATAACTTTTCAGCTGCTTTGTTCCAGTATATTATCTTGCCGTTTATATCATACCCTTCGATAGCCACATTAGGAGTATTATCTATTATGGCATCCAATCTTTCTTCGCTTTCCCGCAAAGCTTTCTCGGCCCGCTTTCGGTACAATGCTTCAACAAAAGCTACGGATAAAGTCTCTATAGCTTCCTGGTCAGCCGAATCATACCCAAATTCTTTGTTGGCTAAACCGATCATACCAATAGACCTATCCGCACGTTTCAATGGAACGCCTAAAAAGGAGGTTATCGGCGGATGACCTTCCGGAACTCCGACTCGGTCGGGATGGGATGTAGGGTCGTTGACTGTCTGGGATTGTTCGTCCTTGAGTACTCTTCCCCAGATGCCGCGGACCTCCATGTCTTTAATCATCATCACGGCATTTGACTTTGGCATTCTGCAGGCCTCCCAGCCCGGGTCACTCATTGCAATGGTATCAAAGCGACCAGCCTGATTCAGTTCGCCGATGAAACCGAACTTGCTACCGGTCAATTCCTCAGCCACGGCAAGGCACTTGCGAGCAACCTCTTCATCTGTTTCACACACCAAAGTCTCTTGAAGCACTTCGTTTATCACTTTCAGCACAGCGTTTTGCCTTAAAACTTCTTGCTCCGCCTGTTTGCGCTCGGTGATATCCGTGCTGATCCTGATGGAACCTATAGGCGTTCCGTTCTGGTCCTTCAATAAGGAGACCGATATCTTTATAGGGATCTGGCTACCATCTTTTTTAAGCAAACTCGTCTCAAAATTTTCTATTAAACCATCTTCCGAGAGCTTCTTTTGTGTGAATTCAAGCTCTTTTACGTCAGCATAGAAATCGAAAATCTTTTTTCTGCCAATGACCTCTTCTGCTTTATAGCCGGTAAGCCTCTCTGCTCCCTGGTTGAAGATGGAGAAGTCCCCCTGGTTATCGATCACCGTTATCGCCACCTGGGAAGTATTTATGATATTATCTAAATAGTCTTTAACTTTCTTCAGTTCCTCTTCAGCATTTTTCTTTTCACTTATATCTTTCAAAAAGCAGTAAGAGGCAACCTTTCCCTGATATTCTATTAGGGCAACTCCCATCTCCACTTCTTTCCTCTGGCCGTTTTTAGCCAGAATAGTAAATTCATAATGGTCCGGAACCTCCTCTCCTCTTTGTCTTCTTATATACCTGTCGACAACCATATCCCTGCATTCCGGAGCTATTCTTTCCCTGAAATCAAGTGTCTCTAACTCCTCCCGGCTATACCCGGTCAAGTCCACGAATTTTTGATTAAATAACTTGAAATTATCACCTTGCAGAATCACGATGGCATCATGCGACTTCTCGATTAGATTTCTGTATTTTTCTTCAGATTCCCTTTTCTCCTTTTCCCTATCTGTGATGTCTCTAAACAATTCGATAATCCCTATTAACCTTCCTTTTTTATCTTTTAAAGGAGAGGCGGTTATCTCTATAAATTTTTCCTCCTCTTTGCCTTTATGTCGATGGATGACCCCAAGTGAGGGATAGCCTTTAACGACCTCATTTAGTGGGCAGACCTGGTCTAACATATGGCAGGGTTTATCTAAATTATGCGTGACCTGGTAACAATACTTACCAGTAACCTCATTCAAGGATTTACTCCTGCTCTCCAGAAATTTCTGATTAGCATAAACGATTTTGTAGGCGGGATCCAGGATCAGGACTTCTTCGCCTAATGCATCCAGGATCTCTTCTTTTTTTCTGGATATATAAGCTAAGAGGCCTTTTTTCTTAAATATTCCCATAATAGTTATTCACCCGTCCCTGAGCGGGTTTTCTTGGATTAGCTCATATATTTTATCGACATACCTGGTAGAAAAATTCTATCGGGAAGGAAAAAAATCGAGGGTATGTATCTATTATCCCGACTTGAGGGCAAGGCGGGGCTAC
>JAUYBY010000033.1 GCA_030692925.1 Candidatus Zixiibacteriota bacterium
AATTGTAGAGACGCATTGCATGCGTCTCTATCTTTGTAGCATCGGGTTTTATGCTCGACATTTAATTCTTACATTGGGACAGGCTCCCGCATTCTGCGAGGCAGGTAGGGTCGTACTACGAAATAAAATAGAATAGAATAAAATAAAATAAAAGGACAGCTATAGTGGCTGTCCTTACGAGATTCGACCAGGGCGAACCTGAAAGGTTCGCGCTACGAAATTAATTACTTTCCGCTGACTACCATCTCAGAGAATTTTATAGTAGGGGAACAGATGCTTCCTCTGAAGACCAGATCATTACCCACCATCTCAATCCCATTCAACATATCCATAATCGTTCCAGCAATGGTTACCTGAGAGACCGGAAAAGTAAGCTCTCCCTCTTCTATCCATAGACCTTCTGCCATCTGGGAATAATCCCCGGTAACAATATTCATTCCAAATCCTGCTAAATCGGTTACAAAAAAACCTTTTTTAACACTGTGAATAATATCTTTCGGATCGATTTTTCCATTCTCCAGGTAGAAATTCAAAGCAGAAATTCTGGGGATGGAGTCATAACCGCGTGAGGCATTACCTGTGGAAAAGGTTTTCATCTTTTTGGCGGAGTAGCTGTTGTGCAGAAAAGTTTTTAGAATCCCACTCTCGAACACTTTTTTTCTCTGAGTGGTAGTCCCTTCACCATCAAAAGGACTGGAGCCCACTCCTTTAGGCAAAATGGCATCGTCCCACACGTTCAAAAGGTCTGAGCCAATTTTTTGATTTAACTTCTCAGCCAGAAATGTAGAGTTCTTTGCAGCTAAATCTCCATTAACTCCATAAGAGAGCCCAGCCAGAAAGCCGGAAGCAGTTAAGGGGTCGAGGATGATAGGTACTTTCTGAGTTTCTATTTTCTTGGAGCCGAGCATCCTTAAAGCCCTTTCTGCAGATATTTTGCCAATTTTTTCAGGAGATTCCAAATCCTCTAAAAGAGATTTATAATCCCAGAAACCATTCCCTCTTTTCTCACCATCTTTTTCAGCTATGGGTGAACAGGATAGGCTGATGGAGGTTCTTTGATAATTCAAATTCACACCGAACGAATTAGCTAAATAGATCAGGGTTTCATTATCTCGATACTCTGCCCCATCGGAATTAGTTATCCTCGGGTCAATACTGAAAGCAGTATCTTCAGCCCTTCGGGCTAATTCTATCTTCATCTCAGTTGGGAAATTCTTCAACTGGCTATCGTATATTTTTAAATCGGTTTTTTCAGGGGTTGGCTCTATTTTCTCAGGTAGTCCGTTAAATTCATCCTCGCTGGTATTTTTTGCCAGAAAGATCGTTTTTTCTACCAGGTCATCTAAAGGTTTTAGCGTGAAATCTGAGGTATAGGAGAAGCCTAATTTTTTCTTAAGAAAAACCCTTAATCCTAATCCCTTGGTACGGGTCTGTTTCAAGATTTCGATCTCCCCTTTTCTGACCCGGATTAAAAGCTCTTTACCTTCTTCCAGGTAGACTTCAGCCTGGTCAGCACCGGCTTTGATTGATTTTTTTACAAGTTCTACAGGTAATTCTTTATATTCCATTTTCTCTCCTTTTGCAAGGGCGTATTTCAATACGCCCCAACCTTGTATTAAATCACTGTAGGTTTAAAGGCAGTACCTCCAATAGTAATTTCTGAAAACTTTATAGTAGGCTGACCTACTCCAGCATAAACCCATTGCCCATCTTTTCCGCAGGTGCCAGTGGTCTGGTCAACCAGTAAATCGTTTCCTACCATCTCAATTTTCTGGATTGCTTCCGGTCCATTTCCAATCAGGACTGCACCCTTCAAAGGTTTGGTTATTTTGCCATCCTCGATCAGGTAAGCTTCACGTACTAAGAAGTTAAAGTTGCCGGAAGTGGTGTCAACTGAACCGCCTCCCATTTTTTGAGCATAAACCCCTTTTGTGACCGATTTGATTATATCATCCGGGTTAGTTTTCCCCTGATCTATAAAGGTATTGGTCATCCTTGGTATAGGAAATTCACGATAGGAGGTTCTTCTACCGTTTCCAGTTGACTTGGTTTTCATCAATCTGGCATTAAGCAGATCATACAGATAGCTTTCTAATATTCCGTCTTTGACCAGCACCTTTCTCTGTCCGGGAGTTCCTTCATCGTCGATATTGAAAGAACCTCTTCCATAGGGGATAGTGGCATCATCCACTACATTGACTACATCAGAGGCAACTTTATTTCCAATTTTATCTGCCATCAAAGAAGTATTTTTTCTGATACCATCACCTTCTAACGAATGGCCAAACGCTTCATGGATTAAAACTCCTCCCCAGCCAGGTCCAACTACTACTGGGTTTAATCCGGCTGGAGCATCCTCTGCCTGAAGCATAACGATAGCCTGCCTGGCTCCATCTTTACCTAAATCCTCAGGCGTATTTTTCTGAAAATAATCAAAATCTACTCTTCCACCAGCAGAGGCATAACCTTCAAACCTTTTGCTTCCTTCAACTGCTAAAGGATAAACCGCTAATCTGGTTATGAACTGGTCATCCTTAGCTTTTAATCCATCAGAGTTAATTATCAAAATCTTTTTGGCTTCGTCATAATAATCTACCCTAACCTGTTCTATCCCTTTATCATAATCCCTGGCAGACTGATTAGCTTTTTTTAAAAGTTCAATTTTTTTAGCCTCAGAGGCTAACGCCACAGGTGATTTAAGGGTGAAATAGGGTTTAAGTTTTTGCAGGCTTAAATTGGCTGGTTTCTGGATTTTACCTGAGCTGGCGATAAATGCTGCTACCTCTGCGGCTTTTTTCAGCTCGGGATAGCTTAAATCATCTGAGAAGGCATATCCGGTTTTTTCTCCGGAGATTACCCTTACCCCGCCTCCCTGAATTATGCCATAGGTAAAGGATTTAATCTTATCCTCATCTAATTGAATTTCAGTACGAATAAGATGCTGAAGATAAATCTCTGCAAATTCCCCCCCTCTGGATAAAGCAGTTTCAAGGACTTTTTTTAAATCCTCATCTGCAAGGGCTTGTTCTAAGATATTTTTAGTATCTTCCGTGAAGCCAAAGGCATTATTTAACCAGAAAGGTGCGGTAAGCAAAGCTACTCCTCCTTTCAAGAAGCTCCTCCGA
>JAUYBY010000094.1 GCA_030692925.1 Candidatus Zixiibacteriota bacterium
TAAAATCCCCTGGCAGATCGCCTCAGCAATCTTCTGCCGGAATGTGCTTTTATTTAAAAGTTTTTCTTCCTCAGGATTGGATATAAAGGCAGTCTCCACCAAAACAGAAGGCATATAGGTTTTGTTCAACACGAAAAAACCCGCCTGATCAACCCCCCGGCTCGGTATATCCAGCCTCTGTTTCATCCGGTCATTAATGATTTGGGCTAAATCGCTTGATTCTTTTAGGAATTCTGTCTGCAGCATATCCATCAAAATGAAATTGAGCTCGGAGGTATCGGCTGGAGCTCCTTTTGGACGCTCAAATAAAATGGCTGAGTTCTCCAAAGCTTCAACTGCCCGGGCTTCATCATTTTTCGCCTGGGCTAAAAAATATATCTCCGTGCCGGCGGCTGCCCTTCTCTTGGCAGCATTGGCATGAATGCTGATAAACAGATCTCCCCCTTTTTGATTGGCAAATAATGCCCTATCCTCCAGAGGTATGAACTTGTCATCCCTTCTGGTAAGGTATACCCGCATATCCTTCTGTCCGGAGTTCTTCAGCAGGCTCTCCAGTCTCAAGGCTATATCCAGCACAATATCTTTCTCCTTTGTTCCTTTGGGCCCAACTGCGCCGGAATTCTCTCCGCCATGCCCAGGGTCTATTATGATAATGTCAATCGGATTTTTTTCCGGTTCTTCGTTTTCCTGAGGGGAGGGTTCGACTGCAGCAGTATCCTCTAAGGTTATCTGCAGCCGGTAAAGCCCATCCGGGGTGGATTTAAAGAAGTGGTAGAGCTTGGGAAAATCCTTGAAAAGCCTTAAGGAAAGCTGGGCTGAGCCCCCGGAGGCAGATTGAAATTGATAGGCTTTGCTCTCTAAGATTATATCCGGTATCTTGAAATTTGAAAAGGAAAGGGTATCTATTTTCCCCTCCAAGAAATTTATTATCAGCCAGTTATTCTCGCTTTTGAAAAGCTCATAATTAAGGGGCTGGGAAAGATATATCTCTATAAGAATCCCGTTCAGCTTCTGGCTTACTTTGAGATTAAGGATATTATATTCCCCTTGTTTTTTTGCAATCACCTCTGGAGGCTCGATAGTTTCCAGAACAGGCCAGAAAGTCTTAAAAGGAAGAAAGACCTTACCCTGTTTAAGTTCAACCGGCAGGATCAGGTTGTAAATATCCTGATCTAATAATATGTATGGTGAGAAAAGGGTAAATTTAAATTGATGCTCTTTTACCTGCCAGAATACGATTTTGCCCATAGGGTTCCAGAGAAGCTCTCCTCCGTAAATCTTTTTTAGACCTGTAAGCTCGATATATTGATAATTGTCTATCTCCAGACTTTCTAATTCATATTTCTGGTCCCCTTTTTCTACGGTGATCGTGGAGCTGTAAGAAAAAGAATGATTGTAAAACAAAAAGATGGATAACAGGATAACCTTAATTAGTTTAATCACTTATTCCTCTCCTTTAAAGCCCTTCTTAAAGCACGGTTTGCTTCCCTTTCGGCTATAGCTTTACGCCTGTCATACAGTTTTTTTCCTACTGCCAGGGCTAATTCAACTTTGGCGTAACTTCCTTTGAAATAGAGCTTGAGTGGGATGAGTGTCAGTCCCTTCCCAACTACCCTTCCCACTAATTTCCTTATCTGATTCCGATGCAGTAAAAGCTTCCTTTGTCTGGTAGGGTCTTGATTGTACCTGTTTCCTTTTTCATAGGGGCTGATATGCATATTTAGAAGAACAACTTCTTCCTTATCTATTCTGGCATAAGAATCTTTCAGGTTCGCCTTACCCTCTCTTAACGCTTTCACCTCTGTCCCGCGAAGCATTATACCAGCTTCGTAGGTTTCTATTATGTTATATTCATGCCGGGCTTTTCGGTTGGTGGCGATTATCCTTATCTCTTCTTTTCGTCCCTTAGAGCTTGTATCGGCTTTATGGGCTTCAGAATTTTTATCTTTTTTCTCCATACTGAGGAATATATCAGAAGAATGAAAAAGTGGCAAGAAAAAAAGTAGGGCGTATTGCCAGACGCCCCTACGATCAGAATCGACTTGCCAGGAAGCCTCTAAAAAGATAAATTGTGACAAACGTGGCTAGTGATTCAGGCTTTGTTTTTTTCTTGAAAAATGGAAGGCTAAAGCCTTCCTCTACAGCATAAGAAAAATCAAATGCAGGCAATGGTTCTGAAAAAACCAGGTAAAATCGAGGAAAACCCTCTTCAATTCCAGGAAGTCCCTAACCCTGAAATTGGGCTTAAGGATATTTTGGTTAGAGTACAAGCCTGCGGCATCTGTCATACTGACCTGCACACAGTCGAAGGTGAGCTTCCTTTGCCCAAATTACCTTTAATCCCCGGTCATCAGATTGTGGGGATAGTTGAGAAAAAAGGGACTGAAGTCAGACGTTTCAACCTGGGGGATAGAGTCGGAATCGCCTGGCTGAATTCAACCTGCGGAAGATGTGAATTCTGCCAGAGCGGTAGAGAAAATCTGTGTGAACAGGCAAAATTCACCGGCTATCATTCAGATGGAGGGTATGCCGAATATACGGCAATCTCTGAAAATTTCGTTTATGCTGTTCCAGAAACCTTTTCGCCAACAGAGGTTGCCCCCTTGCTCTGTGCAGGAATCATAGGTTACCGGGCGTTACGACTTAGCGAAATCAAACCCGGGCAGAGATTGGGACTTTACGGTTTTGGCGCCTCTGCTCATATCGTCATCCAGATAGCGCACTACTGGAAATGTGAGGTCTATGTTTTTACCCGGAGCGAGGAGCATCAGAAATTAGCTTTAGATTTAGGTGCAGTCTGGGCAGGAAAGGCTGAGCAAATCCCTGAGAAGAAACTTCACAGCTCAATTATCTTTGCACCAGCAGGGGAATTAGTCCCCTATGCTTTGGAAGCTTTAAACCGTGGAGGAACCCTTGCCTTAGCTGGAATCTATATAACTCCTATTCCACAGCTGGACTATATTGAGCATTTATTCTATGAGAAGACGCTGAGAAGCGTGGCTAACAGCACTCGAAAAGATGGGAAGCAACTCTTTAAGCTCGCCTCAGAAATCCCCATCCGCACGCAGGTAACTATTTTCCCTCTGAAAGAGGCAAATCGTGCTCTGCAACTGCTTAAGCATGGGAAAATAAACGGGGCAGGAGTGCTTGAGATACTTCAAGAACCAAAGGTTTCTTCCTATCGTTAAGAATCTGCAACTGTTGTCCTCCCGACATACTGAGATTCTTCATCGGACACTTTAATAATCGCCTTTCGAAACTCCTTCATCCTGAATCGAAGCAATTTTGAAAGCAAGATAACTTTCCACTTTGTCTTTGTAATAAATTCTATCTCTACTGCATACCCTTGATCTTCGTAACTAATCAATTGTGTAACATAGTGATTTGGAAAACCCTTCTTGCTGCGGATCAATATATTACCTCTTCTCTTAGGCTCAAAGCCCGATGAATTCACTCTCTTCACGAAAAATCGCAGGAATTTGTCAATACTAAGCTTCTCATATATCGATTCAACAAACCACTTACCATGATGTTCTCCTTGATTGATCTCGATTTTACCTATATCATTCTTCTCAATTCCATCAGGGTCTTCAACTATGTGGCTTATTGGGATCATCTCCTGTAAGGCCTCGTCAAGCTGTTTAACGATTTGATTTCGGTCTGAACAGCCAATAATGTGTTTTAAATTACTATTTTTTGACATGTTCATTTATTCCCTTGAGGATGTCCTGCAAAAGGCATTGTTCATGCCTTGCTTTATACCACATTATCAATGCCAGAAACCCAAATATGAAGATTAATAAAAAGAAAATAAAGGGCATCGTAATATAATCGAACCTCGGAGTGAACCATTTATTGAAAGATAAAATCCACTTACCAAAGTTTGAATTCCAGGTTGGAGGCTCATATTTCCCTATCTTAAACAAAATCCTGCTATTAAATCTTGCTAATTCTATCAGGCTCTGTTCCTCTTTCGCCCTAAAATCTCTAACTCTATTAGAGAATACCAGTTGGCTATCCACAAAAATCTCCACTATCAATTTCCCTTCCAGAGGCTTGAAAATCTCCACCAATGGTTCAGATTCCTGTTTTGAGACAATTTTGTTCAAATCAATTCTAAGAATGCCTTTTATAAGTCCAATCTCGGTATCTTGGACTTTGGCTATTGTACCATTCCAGTATCGATTGTGTGTCCATGCCCCGTAAAGGTACACAATCGCAATTGAAAAACATATTGCCAGGAGTAGAATTAGAGCGCATGCCGTTTTTTTCATATCTGCCTATAATTTGGTCTGTTACACCCTCTTCAGCTATAAGTTATTTCCCCCTCTTAGTTCAAAACGCTTAAAATTTAATAAAATCTTACCACCTGATTCTGCTGCCCACCTAAGATTCAGAACCATCCTCACTTTTTATCGGATGATTAGAGAGCAATATTAACAATATGCGTAAAAATGTATGGCTACCTGGAAAAGTACCAACCAAGCTTTGCACCTGCTTAAATAGAAAGACGGGAGGGGACCCCGCAAAGCGGGATTTCGCAAGCTCAACAATCCCCTCCCCTACGAAAGATATATCTTTTGTAGGGACAGAATCAGCCTGTAGCGGATTCTGTCCCTTGTATTTTGTTTTAGAAATAGGGGTGAGCCCGCCTGTGGCGGGTCGCCCCTACAAATAATGATTTACTACGTTACTTTCAGCCAGAGTAAATTATGTCGCACCAGTAGCAAGTCAGGAGTTCAAGTTTTTTACCTGCATTTTTGCCCTGTTTCTATTCACTGGTCACTGACCACTCATAACTGACCACTGCATTACTTAGTACAACGACCTGTTGAAATCAGGCTCCCTTTTCCCCAGAGGAGACCTTAGCCTTGCCCTCGCCGGCAAGCTCATTGATCAGGATGTTCACCATTTGATTCCTGTTTTTCCTGGTCACCTCGAAGATCTTCACGTCTTCTCTTTTCTTGATCCGTTCCACGAATGGATGGTGCCCGTACATGATTGTTCCCAGTACCGGATTCGGGGCATCCAGACATTCCAGGACCAGGTCCTGAAATCTTCTGGAGAAAAGCTCCATCTTTCCGATCTCATCGATGATTATGATGCTGCTTCCTCTCAAGCACCTTTCTAATTCCCGGGAGACGATCTTCTCAAATCCGGTTACTGCAATGCCATAATTTCCCACCCGGTATTTACTCTTTAAATCTTTGTGCGCCAGCACTCCCTGCATCCCGAAAAGCGTCTCAACCTTAAAACCAACCCTGGTCTCCCCTTCTTTCTCCTCGTTGGTGAAAAATCCGCAGGTTGAGCGGTTCAACTTCTCGATTACCTTCTTGATAATCGTAGTCTTACCAATGCCTGGTAATCCAGTCAAAAAAATGTTCATTTTATTTTTTGGTTTAAGGTTAATCCCAATTCTATATTAATTACGCAAAACCCCAGGCTTATGTCAAATCAAATTTTGAAATTTTCGCAAGAAAATTAGCAGATAGAGCATTTTGTTCCCACCCCAACTTTTGACTTTTGAACCTTTGAGCGTTTGAGCTTTCTTAATCTGTCAGAGCTATTTGTCAAGCAGACTTCGTCATGCTTGACCTACATGATTACTTTGTTAGAGACAAATTTATTAGGTCAGGAGCCGGGGGCTCCTGACCTACATTTCTTTGAGCGTTTGAGCCTTTAAGCATTTAAGCTTTTCTTACTTCTTAATCTCTTTTCCCTCGTTGTCAAGAGTTTCTTCATTCGCTTTCAGCTCTCTAACCTTTCTCCATCTCCTCAGGACCTGGATGTAATCCAAAAGCATCCTCTCCTCTGCCTCGGTCAAGCTTTCAAGTATTGGGATACCGATCTTGATTAAAGCCCTGACGACATCTGCCATAGTGCGGTCGTACCTTTTCGCCAGTTGGCTTATCTTATCCTTAAGCTCGTAGGAGATGAAGATGTTGATGCAATGCTCTCCTTTTAACTTAGCAGGCGAATTCTCCATAAAACCTCCTTTTATTTTTTATCATTCCGACTCACCTTCGGCGGGAGAAGAATCTAAGTTTCCAAATTAAGCATATGTTTTTTTTGATGATTTATCAAAATCTGTGGAGCCTTAATCTCCAGATTGAACTTTTCCTTGCACATTCGTAAAATCTTTTTCCAGGTCTCTTCTTTCTTCTTAGCTTTTATCAACTCCTCTAATTTTTCTCTTTCCGGATGTGAGCAGATCATACACTTCTTTTCCGGGAAAATTTTAATCTTATACCGCTGGGACACGAATTCCTTTAAGCTGAACTTCAGTTTTTCCAGGGCTGAGTTGTGTATCCTTTCAAGCCGATCTTTGGTCTTGTTCATAATCTCTGAAATCTGATTATAGCTTTTGCAATCGTAATAAAAAAGCTTGATAAATTCTTTTTCCACACAATCCAGATTATCCAGGGCTTCTTCTACTTTCCCCTCTAACTCTTTTTTCGCTACCTCCTCTTTCATCTTCTCTATTAAGTCTGACTCCTCAGAAATGGACTCTGGTTCCTCCACTCCCTCGACCCAGTTCAAAGCCCGAATCCTCTTTCCCTTCTTCCTACCGTATCCTAAAGAACAAGCATAGTAATCTACAAAATGGTCTTTCCTTCTTTTATCCTTGTGCTGGTCCCCGGACAGGGGCAGATCAGCCGATTTGTCTCCAGTATTTTTCTTTTTCATTGGCTCCTCCCTCTTCATCATTTGTCTATCTCAGGACAAATTAGAGGTGAGCCAATTTCTACACAGATACCTCAAAAAGCAATCACATCAGTTTCACCTGATCTTCACATGTTAGTCACTTTAGTATTTTATATGTCATTCTGAGGGAGTCCCCTACGGGGACGACCGAAGAATCTAAGAATCTTTGCTTGAGGTTGATTCTTCGTCCTGCGGACTCAGAATGACAGGAAGTGAAAGTTCACATATTTCTTGTGATAAAGTAAGGACAGGTTTTAGACCTGCCCCTTCATTCACTATCCGAATGCAATTCAACTGTAAATTACGCCAGGTAATCAAAAAAATCTATTGCCTCAATAGGGTTTGACTTTTATATTGTTCAAAATTTCTTCAGTCAAATTTTTCTAAAAGGAGGAGAAAATGGAGAAAATAAGCTCGGATGAAAAGTGGGATTCTGGCAGGGCTTTTGTGGGGATTATCATATTAGGTGTGGGCGTCATATTTCTTCTTTCCAACTGGGGAATAATACCTTCTATGCATCGCACCTGGCCCTTAATCCTTATAGTAGTGGGATTAGCTTTCCTTTTTGGGGCAGGAAGAAAACACAAGGGTTCATCCCAGCAGTCACCCAAGGATGAAGGACCCGGAACTCCCGTATGATGGAAGAAAAACGATCCTCTGTATCTGACGAAAGCCCCATCCCGGATGAAACTTTCGCAAATAAAGGGACCCGTCCAGGTAGAATAGGATCAACCCTTCTGCTTTTTTTCCTTCTGATAATCTGGCCTCTTTCCTCTTATTTACTGATGAAGGAACAGCAGCCCCAGTTGTCTGCCTCAGGTTTTGAGGGACTTGATCTATCGACCCAGATATATCTACCCACCATATTTATCCAGCTTCTGGTATTCTTGTTGATCGTCCTGGTATTACGTCTGGAAAAGGAAAGCTTTTCAAGTATTGGACTCAAAGGATTCGACTTAAGAAACTTGCTGATAGGTGCTGTCTCCTGGTTCGGGATGAGCTTGTTACTTCTGGTAGTAAGCTATCTACTGAGATCATACAATCTCTCTACATCGCCAGACGTGTTGAAGCTTCTACCTCGAACCGCCCCCCAGAAATTTCTCTGGATAGTCATGGCAATGAGCGCCTCACTGGCAGAGGAAAGCGCATTCAGAGGATTTGTTCTTACCAGACTTAGTCTTTACTTGAAGAACTGGTGGCTCACAATCTTGATCGCTTCAATATCTTTCAGTCTGGGACATCTTTATCAAGGCACAGCCGGAACGATTTTTGCAGGAATATATGGGGTTTTCTTCTCTTTTCTTTTCCTCTGGAGAAAGAGTCTGGCTCCCTGTATGACCGCTCACCTCATGCAAGATGTAACTCCCCTTTTTGCACCGCTTTCTTAAATCCATTTGAAAAGTCTGCATCACAGCTGATTATTACGATTAAGCGGATAAAACCGCACCTTGATTTATCCGTTTTTATAATCAGCTTAATCCATTTAATCAGCTGTGAATCTACCACCATTGCGCTGTGAGATAAAAAAACGCCCGACATCCGCCAGAGGCGAATCGGACGCTGTGAGCTTAATGGCAAGGCGTGGATTAATGGATTATCAAACTATTTATTGCTCATCCGAATCAGCCAGAATATAGCTTCTGCATTTTCTGAATCGTGTCTTTTATATTTTCTCTGAAATCCACAGGCTCCAACACTTCTACCATCTCACCGAAGCCTAAAATCCATCTGGAGATTTCTTCCATTCCTTTTACTTTTACGGTATAAAGAAGCGAGCCATCTTTCTCCTTAGTCACGGTCTCGGAAGGGTGGTGCGGCCCTGACTCGATCACTTTAACTGCCTTTCCGAAAAATCTTAACTTTACCTCGATTAGTTTACCCTGATAGATCTCCCAGCTATCCCTGAAAAATTCCTCTACTGAGAAATCAGATTTCCTCTCGAAATTCCTGTCAGTTAAGGTGACCTTTTTGATTCTGTTCAGCCTGAAAGTTCTTGTTTCCTGTCTATAGTGACAGAACCCTAAAAGATACCAGGAGTGGCGTTTGAACACCAGAGCATACGGGTCCACATCCCTTGTGCTCTTGCCCGATTCCAGAGATTCATAGTCTAAACCTACAGTTCTTCTGTTTAAGATGGACTGCTCGATCAGATTGAAGATCAAGCCCAGCTTGGAGAAATCCCCGGTTGTTTTGAGGTTTATCCTCAATGGGTCTCCTAAGTCGCCCAGCCTGTTTTTCACCTCCGGGCTTAAACTCGCATCTATTTTGGCTAAGACCCTTTTGGCAGATTTCCCTAGAGGCGTGTTGACAGACATAGGGGATGAGTTTAAACCCAATTTCAAAAGCAGATACTCCTCCAAAGAGAAATTCAAAGGTGGAAGAAAGGCATCCGTTAAAAGTTTATACCCGTCATCAAAATAAATCGGGATATTGGCTGACGACAAAGACATTATATCTCTATAAATTGTCCGCTCAGAAACCTCGCATTCTCTGGCTAAATCTGCTGCTTTCAGATTATTCCTTGATCTGAGAATATTAAGCAGATGAAGCAGACGATCATATTTGCTCATTCGCCCTCCAGCTTATGTTCAATTATAAGTCAAATATTCACAGTAGGTTATACACCGCTCCTAAAGTTTTACTTGATAGATTAAACCGGATTGACTTAAGGGATCTTCCTGGGTTTAGGACCATCATACTCGAAATCAGTATTCCCTAACTTCCTCATCGGTTTTTCCCGGGTGAGCTCTTCATAAGCATGGGCAATTAGACCCGGCACCCTGGAGATGATGAAAAATCCTTTTCCCAATTTCCAGTCAAAACCCATATCCGAGACCACAGCCGCAATCGCTCCGTCAACATTCAGGGGGAGTTTTTTGCCTGAAGTTTCCTCCAATTTCTTTTCTATGACTTGAGCTAATTTCAAGTGTTTGCCTGAAAAACCCAACTCCTCTGCCAGTTTAAAAAGCTCAACTGTGCGTGGATCAGTCTCGTGCAGGCGATGGCCATAACCAGGTATTCTCTTTTTTTTGGCTGAACAATCGCTCACCAGCTCAGAGGCAAGAGAATCTAGATCCTCACCTTTCTTAACTGTTTCTTGAAAAATTTTAGCACACTGCTCAATAGCCCCGCCATGAGAATCACCAATGGTTAAAACCCCGCCTGCTACCGCGGCATTTAGAGGGTTACCACCGGAGATAACTGTCCTGGTAGCAAGAGAAGATGGCGGAGTGGCACCATGGTCGATGGAGGAGACTAAAATCGCCTCCATCATCTTGCTTTCTTTCGAATTTGGAAGTTCGCCTTTGAGGATGAGAAAGATTACCTGGCTAAAGGTGAGCTTTTCCATCAGCTCAGCTATATCATATCCCCTGACTCTGATTTCCCCTTTTTTTATGTCAGAAATAGAAGTTTTCCATTTCTCCCCTCTACGAGCTGTAAAGCTTTTATCGGCATTCATACAAATCCTCTCTTCAGGTATAATATCCCTCGCCAGACAGTAAGTAAAATAGAATTTTTAAAGGAATTGTCAATTCATTTTTTGTAAAACGCAGGAGTCGATTTTCCCGAATCCGATTTGACTTGACAAAAACGAATTTAACTCTATATATAAAAGTAAACTTGGAATAAAAGATGAGTTGGAAAGACAGACTAAAAAAAATCAAATCTGAGGCTCAATCCTCCAGAGAAAGAAAAAAAGAGGAAGCGCTTGAACTGTCGGGTCAGGTGACTGATCTGATAGAAGCAGCGGAGGATTTGGCTAAAGAGTTTGCCTCGGTAAGCAGGGCAAAAGTGCGACTATTGAACCAGAGGCACAAGGAGATAGATGAAGTTACCGGGAAAAAGTATTACAGCGGGGGAATTGTCCTGCAGGTTTCCAAGCGAAAAAGCTCGATTTCGCACTGGCTTAAATCAGAAGAGTCTGAGGAAAAGATTATCTTTCAGGTTGAATTCCCGCATCCAGAAGCCATAAGAAGATTAGAAGGGTTTGAGGACAAAATAAAGATTTTATATTCACACACAGAAAAGGAAATTCCCCTGAAAGAGTTCAGCCCCGAGGCATTAAAAACCCTTTTGGAAGAAGCTTATTCCTATTTTCTTTCAAAGCTGAAAACATAATATTTCTGGCATCTGCGTTTAGAGTAAAACATCCGTAGAACAATCAGTTTTTTCAGGGAAGTCTCAAAACAACTCGACAGACTTAAAAATAGCTGGAGGCAATAAATGAAAGCTAAAGATCTAAAACCTTTTTTTCACATTAGAAAAAATAGCAGGTATGGTTTTATCGACAAAACCGGGAAGATAGTCATAAAGCCGGAGTTTGATTATGTGGGTCCCTTTTCTGAAGGGCTGGCAGTGGTCTGGATCGGAGATAAGGAAGGGTACTTAGATAAAAAAGGAAAAGTGGTAATCGAGTCAATATTCGATGAGGCTGGAAATTTCTCTGACGGATTTGCCGCAGTCTGGTATCTCGGAAAATGGGGCTATATCGACAGGAAAGGCAAATACTTGCTTGCCCCGGTTTTTGACTACGCTGTGGATTTCTCCGAGGGGCTGGCTGCCGTAGAAAGTGACGGGAAATCCGGCTTTGTCGACAAGAAGGGCAAGCTGGTCATCCCTCAGAAGTTTGCTGAAGCTGGAGATTTCTCCGAAGGGTTGGCAAAGGTGATGGTCGGCAAAAAGTGGGGATATATTGACAAGAAGGGTAAGATTGTCATCCAGGAGAAGTTCGACGATGCGGGCGATTTTTCTGAAGAGTTAGCCAGGGTAAACATCGGTGGTGAACTGCATAAAGGCAAAGGAATCGTAATTGGTGGGAAATGGGGCTATATTAATAAAAACGGTGACTTGATCGTCAGTCCAAAATTTGACGAAGCCGGAGAATTTTCCGAAGGATTAGCGCCGGTAAAGAGCGCAAGCAAATGGGGTTATATCGACAAGCAGGGGAGGATGGCGATAAGAGCTCAGTTCAGCAATGCTAAGAATTTTTCCGAAGGCTTGGCGCCAGTGAGCAAAGGTAACAGGTGGGGATATATCGACCAGAGCGAAAAGATGGTGATGAGTTTCCAATTCGATAAGGCAGAGCCTTTTTTTGAGGGATTGGCTGAAGTCTGGATAGGAAATAAATACGGCTACATTGATAAGACTGGAAAATATATCTGGAAACCCACGGAGTAAAAAAAAGTCATAAAGTAGGTCAGACATTCTTGTCTGACTGTAGGGGCGAGGTTTCCTCGACCAGAATTTTGACCGGAGACAAAAATGACCGAACAAAACTTAGCCATGCATTACGTCTGCACCAGAGAAGAAGCAAAAGATTTAGTCACAAAGTTCAATCAATTCTGGGTGTGTAATTGCGGGTGCCGGGAAGGCCGTGGCAAATGCAACAGGTCGCGAATGGATGTTTGTTTGATGTTCCGCAGTGACTTTCCACCCACTGGTTCGGGCTTCAGGGAAATTACCCGAAAAGAAGTAGATGAGATTTTACAGGAGGAAGAAGACAAACATCTGGTAACCAGACCTTTCAGAAACGAAAAGAATATGGCTGAAACCGACGGCATCTGTTTCTGCTGTGATGACTGCTGTGGCTATTTTCTAAACCCGCAGGAAAAATGTGACAAGGGAAAGCTGATCGAGAAAACCGACCGGGAAATATGCAACAACTGTGGCGAGTGTGTGGAGGTCTGTTATTTCAAAGCAAGAAAAATGAATTCCGAAGAACTCTTCATCGACCAAGATAAATGTTACGGCTGTGGGTTGTGCCAGGATGTTTGCCCGTTGGAATGCATAAAGATAGTACAGAGGATATGATTCGCTATAACCTCGTTGGGGCGTATAGCAATACGCCCCTACCGTATTTCGTCGCAAAAAATAGAGACGCATTCAATACGTCTCTACATATTTAACAAAAGCGGGATTTCGCAAGCTCAACAAGTCCCTCTCCTACGTTTTCTCCGTCAAAAGGATAGGGAACTATATCAAACCTCAGCCGCCTTTAGCACTTCCGCAATAAAACTTTCCTCTGGCAAAGCTCCTTCAAAGCTGTGGGTTTCATTTATTACTACTTTGGGAACGGCATACACGTCATATTTGTGCGAAAGATGCGGAAACTCTCCTGCTTCCACCATATCAGCGGTAATAAAGCTGCTCTCTAAAGCCAACATCTGAGCCAGGCCAACTGCCTGGGGGCAGTATGGTCAGGTCAAGGTCACGAAAACCTGAATATGCATCGGTTTATTAAGTTTCTGCAATTCCTTCTTGCTTTCTTCCAATAAGCCGGACTCACCTGAAGATACCATCCTCATAGCTTCCATCAAAGAGGTGAACTCATATCCAGCCGGGATCCCGTAATCTTTGCCTGTCTCATCACACACTGCAATAGCCGGGATTTTATCGATCTTATACTCCTCAACCTTGTTTTTGTCCAGGGTAAAATTATACACCTCAACCTTGATCTTGTCTGAAAGTGACGCTATCTCCTCAGCTAATAGCCGATTTTCATTACAGTATTCGCATTCGATCTCCTGGGTGAAAACAATGAGCTTGACTTCATTTTTCAATCCTTGCAGCTCAATCTGGACTTCTTTTTTAATCTCTTCACTAAGTAATGCCATGCTTCCCTTCTTGCTTAAAGTGTTACCTTAAGCAAATGTCCTATCACGCATCAGCAAAATGAAATTAGGGATTCACTACTACCAGAGTGACCCCAACGACCTCCCTTGCCCCCGCCTCCTTTATAACCCTTGCACATTCCTTCAAAGTCGCACCCGTTGTCATAACGTCATCCACTAAGATTACTTTTTTTCCTTGAAGGGTCGAATCAGCTCTTACCACAAAAGCGCCTCTCACATTCCTCTCCCTTTCTTCAGGAGAAAGATGCGTTTGATCTTTCGTCTTCTTCTTTCTAATCAGGACCTTCTCCATCAGAGGCACAGAGACAGTTTTCGAGATCTCCTCAGCCAAGATTCTGCTCTGGTTGTATCCCCTTTCCCTTTTCCTTGAATAATGCAAGGGGACAGGCATAATATAATCGAATCCCTTTGAAAATTCCTCTTTTTTCAGAATCTCTCCTAATTTCCTGCCCAGATTTTTACCAATGGAGAACTTCCGGTTATATTTGAAATGATGAATCAAAGTCTGATAATAGGGATCGAATACTCCCAGTGACCGGTTCAAGCTGAGAGATGAAGATTGCGGGCATTTTGGACATCTGCTCAGGTTCTGGTCCAAAAAAGAACGGCAAAGAGGACAAAATGGATGAGGCAGAATGTTCAAGCTCTCCCAGCAATTTCTGCAGACCAGGTTCTGAGGATAGGTATCGTCTTGCGTCTCATCTGAAGAGATGAACGAATTGCATAGCAGGCAGTAAGGAGGAAAGACAAAATCTAAAAGAGAATCTTTTAATCCTATAAAAGCATTTAAGAACTCCATCTTTCTTCTTTTTTTGTAGCGTCAGGATTTATCCCTGACGTTTGTTTGTTCATCGGGCATAAAGCCCGACGCTACGAAAACCTAATGAAAACGGGAGGGGACCCCGTAGGGGATTTCGCAAGCTCAACCAGCCCCTCCCCTACGCTTTTTTTCACTTCATCCCGTCTTAACGCCAATTCTCTTGGACTTAAAATAAAACCACATCGAGAGCGAAATCAATAAAATCAAGAGTGATAAGACTTGGTTCATTGAAAACTGCACATTCCCGATGCGGGCAAAGACCATACTTTCCTCATAATATCTGAAAAAATCCACGATAAATCTCCAGGCAGAATAAAAAGAGAGCATCAGCCAGAAAGTATAACCCTCAAAAGTCTTGAATTTCTCTAAGAAAATCAACAGGAAAAAGATGCCAAAACCTGCCAGGGACTCAAAAATCTGGGTCGGTAAAAGTTTCACATTCTGAAAGAAATACCCGGCAAAAGAATCCGGCGGGAAGACCACTCCTAAAAAACTGCTGGTGGGTTTTCCCGGACAGCAGCCATTAAGAAAACACCCTATCCGGGCAATCCCCAGACCTAAAGCAAAAGATGGAGAGACAATGTCAGCAACTTTCCAGAGGGGTAACTTCTTGTAAAAAAGATAAACCAATCCAGCCACAACCGCAAGGACCACCCCACCCATCATGGAAAGCCCTCCAATCCCTATCTCGCCTGAGCTTTGAAAAGGATTGATCACGTCTAAGAAGTGCCCCTTGAACTCCTCTAAATGAAAAATAACGTAAAAAAATCTTGAGCCAACCAGGGAGCTTATCAAGATCAGTAAAGTCAAATCAAGGATTTTCTCAGGCTTTAACCCTCCCTTTTTACCCCGGCTCAAAGCCAGCAAGGTGCCTGCTACAAAAGCCAGCACCAGCATTACCCCGTAGGATTTGATGGCAAAAGGGCCAATCTTGAAAAGGATTCGACACATAGATTAATCAATCAAGGGTTAAAAGAGTCAAGGGGTCAAGGATTCAGATGAAAAACATTCAGCCTGTTTGCGGAACTTCCCCTTGCACGATTTGATCCGTCATTCGTCATCAATCATCCGTCATTACTTTTTTAATACGTCAATATTCTGTCCATTTATAATGTATGGCTAAAAGGATGCTGATTGAAATCCAGCTAATGAGCAGAGACGAACCTCCGTAACTGGTAAGAGGAAAAGGGACTCCCGTAACGGGCAGAAGTCCCATTGCCATTCCCAAATTCACCATACCCTGAAAAGCAAAAATCGAGGTGAGCCCGAAAGCCACGTTACTATTGAAACTATTTCTGGACTTAGAAGCTATGGAAAGACCCCGAAAAACCAGATAAAAGAAAATAGCTAAAAAGATAAGAGCCCCGATTAAACCGAACTCCTCCCCTACAACCGAGAAGATAAAATCAGTATGCTGCATTGGCAGAAATGCTAATTTGGTCTGAGACCCGTGCAGAAATCCCTTACCGAAAATCCCTCCTGAGCCTATGGCTACTTTGGACTGGATGATTTGATAGCCAGCACCTAAAGGGTCCCGGTTCGGGTCTAAAAATACTAAAACCCTGAGTTTCTGATAATCATGTAATCTATTCCAGATCAAAGGAGTGAGAATTCCAAATCCTAAATTCAATACCAGCACCCAGACAGATAAGAAAAAGCCTGGTCTGAGAAGGTATAATAAGTAGATTAAAAACAGGAAGAATATCCCCCAGGAGATCCAGTGGAAACCAGCCACCAGGCTTATCATGGGTGAAAAGATCAAGAGTATAAAAAGTAGAGGAACCTTAGCCCAGTAAAACATAGACAGAGTAACAGCTAAGAAAACTACGGAAGTTCCTAAATCCGGCTGTTTTAAAACTAAAAGCAGAGGGACAATACCTATGATTATTACCGTACCAATCCAGATGATCGAATTAAAAGAGCGCTTGGAATAAGAAAGATAGCGCGCCAGAGCAAAAACCGTGGCGATCTTTGCCCATTCAGAAGGTTGAAAAGTAAACCCTTTCAGCTCAAACCAGCGGGTAGCTCCCAGCCGGGTTGCACCTACGAAAAGAACTGCCCCTAATAATAAAACAGCCGAAAGATAGTAAAGGTAAGAGAAGATCTCGTGAAACCTTAAAGGCGTTATGAATATGATTGACGCAGCTATTAAGGATAAAAAGAGCCAGAATAGCTGTTTTAAAAAAAGTCCCTTCTCAGCAGGAGAGGAATGTTTGGCGCTATAAATCAGGAGCACCCCTATTAAAGATAAAAGCAGGGCACAAGCTAAAAGCTTAAAATCGAATTCCTCGGTTTTCAGTCTGAAGAACTTCATTGCCTAATCGGTTTGAAAATTACTCTCTTTTTCACCGCTCGATTCTGTGCTTATCCCTTTGAGATACCTCTCTATGATTCTCCTGGCGATTGGCGCAGCATAGGTACCACCGTGACCAGCCTGCTCCACTAAAACTGCCACGACTATCCTCGGATGATCAGCCGGTGCAAAACCCACAAACCAGGCATGTTCCCTGCCGTGAGGGTTTTGCGCAGTTCCAGTCTTTCCGCCAACTACAATATCCGGAATACGGGCTAAACCCCCGGTCCCGTAAGGAGAGTTAACTGCTTCGAACAGTCCTTGTTTTAGAATCTCCAGGGTAGAATTTGAAAAAGGGAGATGAGACAGAACTGTCTTTGCATTCTGTGTTGACCTTCCTTCTGGTGATCTTATCTCTTTTAGAAGATGCGGCTGGTAAACCGTTCCCCCGTTGACCAGAGCAGCGTAGAAAACAGCCAAGCCCAAAGGCGTGGTCAGAACCTCCCCCTGTCCTATTCCCAGATTTATCACCAGGTTCTTAATCCATTCCCCCCGCCCGAATCTTTTTTCATAATAAGAGCGGGAGGGAATCATTCCTGAGATTTCATCCGGAAGATCAATTTTATATTTTTTGTTCAACCCGCACTGGATAGCATAATCGCTCCAGCGATCAAGCCCTAACTTTAAAGATAACTGGTAAAAGTAGACATCGCAGGATTGCGCTATTGCCTGAATCAGATCCAGCCTGCCGTGACCTTTGGGCTGCCAGCACTTGAAAACCCTGTTTCCAAAAAGGAAACCACTTTTGCAATAAGAAAAAGTAGTGTTTCGATCTACGATTTTCGATTCCAGAGCTGCTCCTGCAGTTAAAAGTTTATAAGTCGAAGCAGGGGGGTAAGACCCCTGAATTGCCCGGTTGAGCAGTGGATGTGAAGGATCGTTAATCAAGTTTTTCCAGGTTTTCTCATCCAGAAAAGAGCAGAACTGATTAGGGTCAAACCCGGGCTTGCTCACCAGAGTTAAAACCTCCCCGTTCTGCGGATCCAGAGCCACTACTGTGCCAGCATTGAACTTGCTCAGAGCAGATTCAGCTTCCACCTGAAGATCAGAATCAATGGTCAGGACCAGATCAGATCCAACCGTGTAAGGCAAGGGTCTTTTATCCTTTAGAGGACCTAAGATTTTTCCACTTGCGCTTACCTCTAAGTAATTCATCCCATCCTCACCTCTCAGCAGATCATCATACTCCTTCTCTAACCCTTCCTTTCCAATATTGCTTCCTAATTTCAACCCTTTTTCCTTAGAGTCCTCCATCTCCTTCTGTGAGACCTCACCCACGTATCCGAAAAGGTGACCAGCCCAGTAAAGCGATGGATAACTTCTCACCTTTTCGGGCTGATAGCTAACCCCTGGCAGTTCCTCATTCTGCTCTTCCAGAATACAGATCGTTTTAAAATCAACATCTTTCATCAGCTTTATGGGTGTATAACGGTTCACCCAACCAGCTTTTATTTTTTCTTTTAGAAAATTCTCATCCAGATTCAATAAGGGGGAGATTTTTTTGACTAAAAAGTTCATATCTTGAGTTTTGTAGGGGAGTAAGAGAAGGGAGTAAGAGGTGCGGTTTGTGACCATCCTCTTACCATTACGGTCCCAGATCAACCCTCTTGGTGCGGGGATTGAGACCAGCCTTACTCTATTCTCCTCAGATACCTGGCGATAATAAGAAAAACTGATCACCTGGAGATAAAATAGCCTTAAGGTCAGGATTAAAGCAATAAGTCCTACCAGATAAAAGGCGAGTTTGTCCCGGCTATAATCTACCATTTTAGTTTTGGTCATAGCTTGGTTGAAAAATCAAGTGGTGATTTCTTTAGCTTTCCGGATTTGAAGAAACCATAGAAATGCCAGACCGGCAAAGGCGGTATAAAGCCCGGACAGAAGGCTATAGTTGAGGAAGACGAAAAACGTATAATTCAGGTCGAATCCGCTTGAAAAAAGATAATAGGCAAAATCGTTCAGAAGCAGGCTTAAGAAAATTACCACTCCTTTGGAAATATTACTCTCTAAATACAGGTTATCCTTGAAACTTCCGACCAGATACCCCAGGCAGGTCTTGATAAAAGCCCCCAGACCTAGAAAAGAAGGATTGTAAAGATCTAACAAAAATCCT
>JAUYBY010000088.1 GCA_030692925.1 Candidatus Zixiibacteriota bacterium
CCCAGGTTGGTCTTGGCATCGCCAAAATCAAAAGCAGTCACCGCTATCCACACCGGAAAACTGGGAAGCAATCCCTCCTGCATAAACTCACACTCATAATAATCATCCCTGATCTCAGAAAGCGGTACTAACCCTAAATCCACACTGTCTGCATAGGCCTTGTTCATCCTCAAATCCCTTAATCCCCGGTTCCAGTCCTGCAACGCAAAGTAAAGACTATCTCCCGGCTTTATCTCATACCAGCTTATTTGTAAGGTCTCAGGTCCTGGATAAACCCAGGGATGAAACTCGGTATAATAGTTCGGATTCCATCTCAAGGTGTCCATAAGTCCCTGACCCAAGTACTTCTTGATGGTGTCAGGCCTTATCCCCTCATCTAGCCATTCCACTATATGTCCAGATGGAAGTCTGGGTTTCAATTTCCACATCCTGTAATCTACGTAATCATAGGAAGCCAAAAGGGTCCAATCATTGGGTTGGCCGGTTTCACTCATATATATCCGATACCCCTCAAAATCATGCGCTCCGGTAAAAGGGTCTATCCCGCTCTCTGTGGATTTGCCATTCCACTTCACCTTTATATACCCTTTACCATTGTCAAAGACTAACCTGGGTGGATTGGGCGGAGGAGGACCCTTGAAATCTGGTATACTGTCACCTTCGTAATAGAAAAGACAGGTGTCACCCTCGTTAGGGAGTTTAAAACATCTCCCCTTATAGCCATCTGAGTCTGTATCCACTCCAGGGTTATCATATACCCACCCAGCCCAGAGCGCATTGGTGGCAAAATCGCTGAAATCTAAATTCCGGTAAAAAGCCATCGGGTTGTTCACGTCTATCGGACTTACCTTATAATGAAAGTTCTCACCTGCCACATATCCTACTGTCACCTTGGTCGAATCACCTGGATGAAGAATCGGAATAGGACCAAAGGAGAAAAGATAACGCGTATCATACCCATCTGCTAAATCGGTGCAAAAACCCGGAGGCGGTAACCAGCCGCTGTCCGATTCGTCTATGCAGGCAAAAACCTGGTCATAATCGTGTTCTCCATTGGACATTATGAAATACTTTGCCTTATCTCCACAGGGTGTCCCTTTACCACCTTCGCACCAGCTTCCATAATTCTTAATCCAGAGATCCCAATTATCCTGCTTCTGAGGCCCCCAGTCTAAATTAACCGGATCATTCCCCTCTGACATCCAGTAGTTAAAAGAGATATTTTTAGTTGGTGCTCGAACAACCCTTACTCCTGTCACACTGGGCACACTGTTATCTGTAACAACCCCTCCTTTTAAATCACCATTATCATCCGCTATCCAGCCTATCTGGATGGTATCCTGATATTGCATGGTGTCCCCCCATAAAGGCGAAGGGTAGATCGGACGAAAACCGGTGATGTCATCTTTAAAAGCATTGGCATTACCTATCCAGCCTACATCAGCATCCACGTAAAGCCCCATCCAGATCCCTTTGACATCCTTATTCCCGATGTTTTTTATGGTGAAATCTATCAGGGCGAAGTCCTCTGCATAATCGTAACTCCAGGAATAACTCCTCTGCTCAATCTGTATACCTATAGGCTTATGAGGCCTCCTATCGTAATCATCTGGATTAACCCCGGCTGTGGCGGTATCCGAATAAATAGCTATAATATCCTGCTCCGAAATCGCTCCAGCAGTATCCGGTGGATTACAGTTGGGAGTGGAAGGCCGGATACTCTTCTCTTTTATACAGCCGTCCTGATCCTCTGTTCCAGGAAACATCTCGTAAACCCCTAACCAGCCATCTGCTCCCACGCTTACCAGGGTCTCCCCCTCCACTACTGCGCCTACCCATAAGGCTCCCATAAAAAGATACTCTAAGTCTGAACCACAGGGGAACTCAAAAGAGGGAGCAGGCAGTACTGCATTAGGGTCCTTCATAAAGCATCCTCCAGGAGTTTCATCATCAGACCTGGTCCGACTTCCAATAAAACCCCAGTTGGTTAAGGTAAAACAATACTTAGCTACCCGATGGGACCTCTGTTGAACGCAGGCTTCACCTGCTAAAGGCTTCTGTAATGAAAAAGAAGAGGCTGGAGTCTGATCGCTAACCCTGGTTCGGGCTAAGGTAAAAGATAAATCTGAAACGAAAATCAAAAGAAATATAAAAACTGAACTTAAAAAAATCGATTCACCTTTTTTAAACATTGTCTCCTCCAGTTCTTAAAGGTCTAAACTGATGCAAAATACAACCCGTAAGAAGTAATTGCAACTAAAATCTTTATTTTTTACTTCTGACCATTTAAACTTAGGAAAATACGCTCAAAAATCCTGCCAAGTTTTACTTGCGGATCAATTTTATTAAAAAGTTAACTCTTTGATAAACAAGAGAATACAAAGGTATGGAAATACATATTATTTCTGAATTATGCAAACCGCAAAACTTGCGATTTTAAAAAGGAGGAGTAAATTAACTCTTTTTAAATAAATCAGTTAAAAGGAAATTGACTATTACTGAAATCTGCGTCAGATTGTTTAGCCTTGCGTCTTATTCAAAAGGATCCAGTCAAGCTAACTCTCTTGAGTTGTGTTCTCTTTTTTTAACAGGTCGTCCTTTTTCTTCTCCAGAAGGGAAGAGCAGTTACTGCAGAATTCTCTGGATTTGAAATCTATCTCTTCTGCATAGGTGGAAGTATACATCACACACCTGGGGTCCTGGCAGTGTATCAGACCGAAGGTATGCCCTAATTCGTGAACCGCCTCTTTTTCCAGACGGGCTTTTAGTTTTTCTGGATTCTTGGGCAAGCCGTACAATTCATCTCTAAGCCGATAAATGGAAACTACTGCCGTTTTTCCATCTAACTGGGCTTCACCGAAAACGTAAGTCAAAACCGGGACAAAGAGATCGACTGAAGTTACTCCTAAAATCTTGCATGATTCTTCAGCCGCTGATTTTAACAGCTGTGATAATATCCAGGTGGAGTTGAACTGATCTCGGAGTGGATCCATCCCCCCATCCAGAGAAAAGGAAATAGAAGATATCACAACCGGGATTTTGAAACTATTCTCCAGAGCAAACGAGAGGCTATTCAGCAGGTTTTTATCTGAAAATCTCAGAGGCAATATATATAGGCGCACTGTTATTTCCGTAATCCATATTTTTCTATTTTACTCTGGAGAGTATCTTTATCTATTTTTAAAGCCCGGGCAGTTTTTTCCTTATCCCATCTCATCTGCTCAAGCACTTTCAGGATATGAGCTTTCTCTGTAGCTTCCAGGCTGAACTCGTCAGGAGGAATCTCCGGCACAATCGGAAGAGACAGCTCTAATGCGTTGATAAGCGGACCTTGGCTAATTACTACTGCCCTTTCGATGGCATTTTTAAGCTCCTGCACGTTACCAGGCCAGTCATATTTTTCTATGAGCTTGAGAGCTTCAGCCGAGAACCCGGTTATCGGTTTATTCATTCCTTTTGCCAGATCGCTCAGGAAATAATTAGCCAGAAGAGGAATATCTGAACCTCTCTGCCTTAAGGGGGGAACTGAGATGGAAAAAACGTTTAGCTGGTAATAAAGATCTTTCCTGAAAGTTTCTTCCTTTACTAAAATCTCCAGGTCTTTGCTGGTGGCGGAGATCAGGCGGAAGTCAACCTTGATGATCTCCTGACTGCCTACCCGGCTAAACTGCTTAGTCTCGATAGCTCTCTGAAGGGCTGTCTGGGCTTTAATCGAAAGGACTGCCGGTTCATCCAGAAAGAGTGCGCCTCCATCTGCCATCTCAAGTTTACCCTTGCGGGGATATAATGCTTCAGCCAGAGCTCCTTTTTCGTGTCCGAAAAGCTCGCTTTCCAAAAGCTCTTCGCTTAAGCCCCCGCAGTTGAGGTTGATGAAAGGGAAAAATCGCCTGGTGCTCTGGGAATGGATGGCCCGGGCTAAAAGCTCTTTTCCAGTGCCACTTTCGCCTTTGATTAAGACCGGGGTATCAGTTGGGGCAACTGCCTTCATCAACTCAAAGACCTTTAGCATCTCCGGGCTTTCACCTATAATCTGGTCCGTCATATAAAGCTCTTGAATCGTTTTCTTGAGCAAGACGTTCTCTTTCAAAAGGTCCCTTTGTTGAACTATTTTCTCTATAAGGTGGGTGAGATAATCAGGGTCAACCGGTTTGGTCAGGTAATCATAAGCACCCTCTTTAAGCGATTTGACTGCGGTATCGATGGAGGCATAACCGGTCAACATAATGATCACCATATCGGGATCTATATTTTTGATCCTCTGCTGAAGCTCCATCCCATCCAGACCCGGCATCTTTATGTCCAGGAAAACAATATCCCAATGGCCTGCCTGGAGCTTTTTCAGAGCCTCAGTCGCATTCCCGGCCGATTCTGCCAGATACCCATCTGATCTAAACCATTTGGTCAATGAATCCCGGACGCTGAACTCATCATCTACCACCAAGATACTTACCGATTTATCTTTTTCTTTTAGATTCATTATCTTAAACCTCGAGTTAAATATTTTGAGGAGGTCTAAAGACCTCCTCTGTATAGCCAACATGCATAGTAGAAGGCTTTAGCCTTACCTTTAATAGAACATCCTAGCCCAGGATAATATGAGTCTGAATTTTTAATAACCATCTAAGAAGAAAACACCTATAAGTCAAAGGCTACCCTCCTCACTTAGTTTAAGCGAGGAGGATTTCCCCTTGCTCCTGGAATATAATATAGGGGTTTTTAAGATAAAAAGAAAGCTTTTCTAATCTTCCACAGTATCTGAAAAGCTTAAATCTGCCTTAGACTAAGAACACTTAGAGTGTAAAGCTTCAGCTTTATCTTTCCATGGGCAGATTGAAAATCCGATAAACGGATCTGTAGGACAAGAAAAGTAATTTTGGCAAACTTAAAGGTTTACACTCCAGATTTTCACTCCAAAATCCTTACAAAAAATCAACTTTTCAGAATTCTCTAAATTTTTTTATAACCCTTCTATTCGCTCAGGATTTACTTGGGCATTGTATCAACATTTAAAATCTCCTCAGCCAGTTCAGATGATTCTGATTCAGATTCTTCTTCCGGATGCTCGAAGATCGGCAAATAGCGAACCGCCAAAGAGAAAACGAAAAATCCAGTTGCCACGATAGCTAAGGTTATGGAGATTTCCATCCAGGAGGGGAAATAATGCACTCCTGAAGAAGCCTCCATCCCGGTCACTGAAACATTAAGTCGGTTTAACAGAAATCCAGTAATAGTGCAGACCGCAACATAATATAATCCACGTTCGGAAAGCCGTATTTTTTTAATGGCTAACATTATCACCGGAACAATCACCCCTACCAATGCCTCAAGCCAGAAAAGATAAGTTTCAGGACGATTCTGGAAAATAACGCTCCATACACCCCTTCCTGAGAAATCCTGGATTTTAAGAATCGCATAAACTACTAAGGTAACCAGCATTATCCTGCCTAAATCTGCTAAAAGGTCCATTTTCAAGCGATGTCCAAAAGCTCTATAACTTAAATGTGATTCAAAAATTACCATTGCACATCCAACCGCAACAGCTGATAAAAAGAACAAAAATGGTATAATAGATGAATACCAGAAAGGATATAACTTCTCCGGCATTATCAAATACAAAGAACCTAAAGCGGACTGGTGTAGGGTGGAAAGAATAACCCCAGCTATAACCAGAGGTATGAGCACTTTACTGATCCATTTCCTGGGTTTACCCCAGCCCAGACGCTCGAAGAGAATAGGGCTAAACTCTAAAGCTAAAACCGTGGTATAAAGCATTACGCACCATCCAACTTCAAATAACACCGAGTGAGGGTTCCAGTATATTAATAGATGCCAGATTCTCCAGGGCTGTCCCAGGTCAAACAAAAGGGCAAAAATCATCATAATATATCCTAAAAAAGCAGTTAGGATAGTGGGTCTTAAGATCGGATAGAATCTTTTTATATGAAATATATAAACTATGGCTGCCAGGGTAAATCCTCCAGCGGCTAAACCTATACCGCACAAGATATCAAAGCCGATCCATAGCCCCCAGGGAAACTGGTCACTTAAATTGGTGGAAGCTCCCAGACCCTTGGAGAAACGAACGATTGTAGCCACAATCCCTAAAATCCAGATTACAATTAAAACCCCTTTCCAGAAAGTAAGTTTAAATGGTGAGTTTATTTTTGTCTCCATTTTTTTCTTTCCTTTAATTTAATTTTTAGATTATTCTTTATCTTTTGATTTATTTTTTAATTCTTTTGTTTCCATCCTTCGATTTATAATCCAGTAGATACCGTATAGAAAAACTCCACTCACCACCACATAATTTGGAATTTTGGACATAATCTTCCAGGTCAGATCTGAAAGAGGTTCTTCAGTCAGATTAGTGGGGAACCCGAATTTTTCAAAAGGAACAGAGGATAGAAACAAAACCGAAGTCCCCCCTGCCTCTTTTTCCCCATATATGTGGTCAACATATTGACCCGGATTCTCCTGTATCCTTTTTCGAGCTTCGTTTAGAAGTTCATCTCTGTCACCAAATATGGTGGCACCTGTTGGGCATGCTTCAGAACAGGCAGTGATTTTCCCCTGCTTTTGCCTTTCAGCACACATGGTGCACTTTCTGACTAAAGGCTTGGTGCTTTCCCATTCATAAGTCGGGACGCTAAAGGGGCAAGCCTGGATACAATAACGACACCCTATGCACTTTTTGCCATGATAAGTAACCGGACCCTCTGGTGTCTTCTCGAAAGCCTTTACCGGACATACTGAAGCACAGGTTGGCTCGTTACAGTGCATACAAAGCCGGCGATAATATACCCCCTCTTTTTCTTTTACCACCGTGTAAGAGGTCGAGGCAAGCTCCTCATCCTCCTTTTCCGGAAGATGATTTGCCTCCTTACAGGCATAGACGCAAGCCTTGCACCCGATGCATTTGGTGATGTCTATTAGAAGCGCTTTGGGTTTTGACATCTGATGACTCCTTTTTGTTTTTTAATAGAATCTATCTTAAATATAATCTTAAAAAGTTATAAAGGCAACCTTTATAGGTTGTCTTCATAACCTTCTTTTTTTGAAATTACCTGCTTTTGAAATTACCTGCGAAGGAACTGGGCTTCAAACTCCTCCACCATCTTATTGTCGAAATGCTCTACTAATCCATCGATCGAGGTTCCGCCATCTGCCAGGGTCACACCAGCTAAAGCCTTCTGAGGTAAATGGCCGTTCGCGAATTCTCTTAATCGGCTTAGCTCCTGGGACCACCAGACTCTTGTTTTTTCTGCTATTTTAAGGTGCGGCAAATCCTCTGACAGGTTTTTAGGCCGGATCAGGTAAAACCAGTTTGTTCTGTATGGATCCTCCATAAATTTCTGAGGGGCTTTTTCTATATCGTCATTTTTTTTGACTACTATTCCATCTATCGGGGAGAACAGTCTGATCTTCTTTTCACCCTGATATAATACTGCTATTGGCTCACCTTTACGCACTTCCTCACCTGTGTTTTTGAACTGGATCAAGGTTACTTTTCCAATCAAACGACCGATCATCTCATCTAAGCCTAATTGCAGATTTCCGGATGGCTGCAGATTGAGCCAGGTATGCCCTTCTGAGAAGAAGTATCCTGCAGGGTATCTGGGTGCTGGCCTGACGATGGAAGTTAGCTTCACTGTCTCTCTTACCTCTTTGCCCCTTCGCATAAGGCTATCGATTACTATTGCCGCTATGAAGGTCAAGGCTACTAATAAGGCTACCATTTTAATCACTCCTTTTTATGGTTATTATTTTTTTCATTATTTTCATTTTCCTTTGAACCTATCTTGGTTTCTTCTCACCTCAAGGATTTTTTACCGAAAATAGTCTTGAAAATCCCTGCGATTATTGTGACCAGTCCAACCGGCAGAAGAAGAATAAAGAAAAGTCTTGAAAAAACTGCGCTCCATAAGAACCTGGGTATAGAGAGAATTACATTTACCAGTCTTTTTGTGCCGGAGATTGCTAAAGTCTCAGGAAAAAGCTCTTCTCTAATCAAGGTTTTTGGTTTTGGCTCTTCGACTTCCGTTTCTGGTTTCTCCTCTGTTCCCGCGATGATCCTTTTTGCCTCTGCTTCAATTGCTGACTTAACTTCTGGCTCTTCCTTTTTAGGTCGCTCTGAATGCGCTAAAGCATTGACTAAAGCTTCCTTCAGTTCCTCAGGCGTAAAAGGCTTGGAAACATAATCTGAGACCCCTAACTTCATCGCCTTTACCGCAGATTCTACAGAGGGATAACCTGTTATCATTACCACGATTATATCCGGATGGTTCTTCTTGATAATCCTTAAAACCTCCATCCCATCTATCTCTGGAAGTTTCCAGTCAACTAAAACCGCATCATACTTATCCTCCTCAATCTTCTTCAACCCCTCCCTGCCATCCATAACCCCATTTACCTCAAACCCTTCATCGTGTAATATCCTTCGACAGCTATCTAAGACGATAGGTTCATCGTCTATCACCAGTACGTTCTTTCTGTCCTTCATCTTACTCACCTCCTCTGATTCTTAGCTTGTTACTTTTTTCACAAACTTATCTAAAGCAAGTAGAATGCCAATTGGCAGATTCGATCGGTGTATAAATCTTTAAGATATTATGAAATAATGAGTTATAACAAAATAAAAACTGGGAGACATTTCGGAAGTAATAGAATTAAGAAGCTCTTGTATATATTTTTTATGCGGGCTTGATAATTAAGTTGTTGTAAATACGTGGCTTATGCCAAAAAGCAGATGTATAACTTATCACTAAATGTATAAAAGTTTTATTCGTTTTCCTCTCTTACTCTTATATTATACTTTCTCATTAAAGCTTGAAGATTAGTCCTCTGCATCCCAACCTCTTTGGCTGTCCTGGTGACATTCCAGTCGTTCCGGTTCAGGGCTTCGAGCACAAACATCTTCTCCACGTTCTCCACTGCACTTTCCCTCAGATATTTCTTCATCTGCTTCAGCCCTTCAGAGTCCTTGGGGATTTTGGTATCCATATCTGCGCCTTTTCCTAAAATCGAGGCTGGAAGGTATTCTGAGACAATCGACAGGCTTTCAGCCATAACCACGGCCCTTTCTATTACATTCTCCAATTGCCTGACATTTCCAGGCCATCCATAATTTATAAGTTTATTCATTGCTTCAACCGAGATGCTTTTGATATCCTTATTCATCTCCTGATTAAATTTCTTCAAGAAATGATAGGCCAAAATCGGGATATCGTCTTTTTTCTCCCGCAGAGGAGGGATGGTGATTGAGACCACATTTAGCCTGTAATACAGGTCTTCCCTGAACTTTTTTTCATTTATCAGCTTCTCTAAATTCTTATTGGTAGCAACGATGAAGCGCAGATCCACTTTTTTTGGCTGGACCCCTCCAACTGGCAGAAACTCCTGCTCCTGGATGACCCTCAAAAGTTTCCCCTGGATGATTGGGTTTATATCTCCTATCTCGTCTAAGAAGACTGAGCCCCCATCAGCCACTTCAAAAATCCCAGGTTTGGTGAATACCGCTCCAGTAAAAGAGCCTTTCACGTGTCCGAAAAGCTCGGATTCTAAAAGGTCCTGGGACAGGGCCCCGCAGTCTACCGGGAAAAAAGGCTTATTCTTCCTGTTACTGTTGAAATGAATAGCCCTGGCAATTAACTCCTTTCCAGTTCCGCTTTCACCATAGATTAAAACCGTGCTATCTGTAGGAGCTACCTTGCGGATAAATTTGAATACCTCCTGCATTTTCGGGCTGTTTCCTACTATATTCTCAAAAGAATACTTAGCCTCTAATTCTTTATGCAGGTAGATATTTTCAAAAATCAGTTTTTTTTTATCCAGGGCTTTTTCCACCACCACGATAAGCTCTTCCGGGGTGAAAGGCTTCGGGATATAATCTAAGGCGCCCATCCTCATTGCCTGGACTGCAGTCTGTACTGTGGAATATCCGGTGATCATGATAATGATTGTCTCCGGGTGTTTCTCCTTTACCTTTACTAAAAGCTCCATCCCGTCCATTCCCGGCATTTTCAGATCGGTGATGACGATGTCGAAGCTCTCCTGATTCAGCTTTTCTAAGGCTTCTTCCCCGGATAAGGAAAATTCCACCTCATACCCCTCAGGTGAAAGTATCCTCTGCACGCTTTTGCAGATCACCACCTCATCATCTACCACTAAGATCTTGCCTTTTGCCATCTTCTGTTTTTATCTCCTTAAGATTCTATTGTTGTAAGAAGGTCTATTTTACAGGGCTGGGAGCCCTGCCTACGAGAAGGACATTTGTGATCCTCGTAGGTCGGGCACCTTGCCCGACGAACTTGGTCAACTTTTTCATAGGCTTCATAATGGTAACTTAACTGTGAAAGTCGATCCTTTTCCTAACTGACTTTTCACCTCTAAAAATCCGTCATGCCTCTGAATTATCCCGTAGCTGACCGAAAGCCCCAAACCGGTCCCCTTCCCTGATCTTTTGGTAGTGAAAAACGGGTCAAAGATCTTGGACAAGTTCTCCTCAGGGATCCCGGGTCCCGTGTCGATGAAACAGACCTCTGCGAATCTCTTCTGCGGGTCTGAATCTGATTGTATGGTAAGGGTTCCACCCTGAGACATCGCCTCAGCCGCATTTATGATTATGTTCATAAAAACCTGTTTTATCTGGTCTATATCCATCATTACATCTGGCAGCCCTTTCTTTAGTCTTTTTTCTATCTTTATGTTCTGGAAAAGAGCCTGAGTTTCAAGTAATGAAAGGGTCTCCTCAACCACCTTGTTTATATTGGCTGGAGCTTTGGAGGGCTCTGTCTGACGTGCAAATTCCAAAAGTCCTTTTACGATCTTCCTGCAGCGGGTGGTCTCATTAACTATCACCTCTAAGTCCTCCTTTATCTGTAGATTATCTTTATTCTCCTTTAAAAGCAATGAGCTGTAAGTCAAAATACCGGTCAAAGGGTTATTTATCTCATGAGCAATCCCGGCGGCTAATTTACCTAAAGAGGCTAACTTCTCGGATTGGATTAGTTGCTCCTGGGTCTTTTTTAGTTCTTGAGTCCTTTCCTCCACCCTTTTCTCCAAGACTTTACTCCATTCTTTCAGCTCCTCCTGAGCCTTGGCTAAATCCTTGGTCATCCGGTTAAAGGAGTTAGCTAACTCTCCTATCTCACTTTTAGATTCTATTTTCAAAGCATTTTCCAGATCCCCGGAGGCAATCCTTTTGGTCTCATCCACTAAAGCTCTTACTGGTCGGCTTACTGACCTTCGAACAAATATTCCGATGGTTACAGAGATACCTAAGAACAATACAACTGCAAAAGCTAAGGTCTTCTTCTGATTCCCTTCTATCTGGTGATCTACATCCGTCAGAGACATCCCTATATCTAAAACCCCTAAGACTTTCTGAGAGGAAGGATGCGCATGGCAGTCAGCGGTGTAACAATCCTTTTCGTTATAGATGGGATTTATCATTGCCAGGACCCGGTGTCCTTCTTTACTCTTGTAGATTCTACTCCTTTCCGGCATCGGGAGTTTCTCTAACGGCTTCTCAGCAGAATGGCAGGCATAGCAGGCTTCTGCCTTTTTATCCACCATCGAGCCGATATCTTTTTTATCAGTGGAGAACATTATCTCTCCCTCTTTGTTGAAAATTCTGATCTTCTCAATCCCCTCCTGTTCTCCTATGGTCTCGATGATCTTGTGCACATCCTCGCTCTCATATTTTAACATATCATAGCGGGTGCTCCTTTTAACCGTTTCGCTTATACGGGAAGCCCCTTTTAGAACCTCACCTATCAGTTGCTTTTTCTGGGAGTTTATGCTCACAAAAGTGAAAATCCCCAGAGCCACAATTAAAATACCTCCCACGAATAAGATCAACTTAAACCCTAAGCGATTATACCACATATGAAAAGCTCCTTAATCCAAAAACTAATATAAAACCTCAAAAATTAAATGTCAAACCCTTAACCAAAAAATATACAGTATAGAAAAAGAATACATTTGATTTGATTGGTGGAACAGGCATCTTGCCTGTCTGTTTTTGGAGTGCATCAGCTTGCTGATGCTTTTTAAGAAGGCAAGAGCAAGCTCTTGCACTCCAAAAATAAAAAAGTAGCGGCGAAGGGATTCGAACCCCTGACTAAAGGATTATGATTCCTCTGCTCTGACCAGCTGAGCTACGCCGCCAAGTCGACAGGATATTTACGATAAAAAATAAAAATTGTCAAGGGAAATGTATTCTTCATTTTCCCCCAAAAAATCCTTGCTAAATATATTTTAAGAGCTAAATTATGGAAGGAACAATTAAACCTTTTGTAAGCGAGTTATGGCCCAACCTATATTTGCTACTAATAGAAATAGGCAGAAGATGATTCAAGCTGAGACCATTGAAAAGATCGAAGAGATAAAAACAAATATCAATAGATTGAATGAACAATTGGAAGAGCATTATCGCAATATTCTAATAGAAGATGCAAACTTATCCAGACAGATCGTTAGCTTTCAGGCAAACAAAAGGACCGCTAGTTTTAGATGGTATAAATATAAAGAAGCATTTTCTGCGGTTTTAATTGAATACTTCATAAACAAGTTTGGTTTGAACAATAAAAATATTTTAGATCCTTTTGCCGGGGTAGGCACAACTTTATTCGCATCGTCCAATCTTGGCTGTAAGTGCACAGGTATAGAGCTATTGTCAATTGGGCAAAAAATTATTGAAACAAGGATTAAAGCTCACTATGGTTTTTATAACAACTATATTGATTATTTAAAATCAATTCTTTCAGAAAAGCCATGGCTTGGTATCAATAGTGATATCAAGCTAAATGAGTTAAGAATAACGAAAAATGCATATCCGAACGAAACCAAGAAGAGTATCCAGTCATTCATAAAGTTAATTTCTACTTATAGCAACAGCGTAAAAGATTTACTCGAATTAGCACTATTATCAATCTTAGAAGAAATAAGTTTTACAAGAAAAGACGGGCAATACTTAAGATGGGATTACAGAGCAAATAGAGGTTATGGGCAAAAAATATTTGATAAAGGTCTGATAAAAGATTTTGATACCGCTATTATTAAGAAGTTAAATGAAATAATACTCGATCTAAATGGAAATGATGAATTATATTTATGGGGTTTTGATCATAGAACATCAGAAAAAGGAGAAATTAAATTAATAAAAGGTTCCTGTCTTGACGAGTTACCAAAGTTAAATAGTAATACTTTTGATGCCATCATTACATCACCGCCTTATTGCAATAGATATGATTACACTCGAACTTACGCCCTGGAATTAGCCTTACTGGGAGTTGATGAAAAATCTCTATTAGATTTGAGGCAAACAATGTTAAGCTGTACTGTCGAAAATAGGGAAAAAAATCTATTAGAAATGAATTCTTCTTGGTCAAGGGCAATTCACGTCGCCGAGCAAGTTGATTTGCTAAAAACGATCTTGGTCTATCTAAACGAAATGAAAAAAGTAAAGAGATTAAACAATAATGGCATAGTGCGCATGATAAGAGGATATTTTTTTGAAATGTCGTGTGTAATTTACGAGCTGCATCGTGTTCTTAAAAAAGGCGGTTACGTGATAATGGTCAACGATAACGTAAGATATGCTGGCGTCTGTGTACCTGTCGATCTAATTTTATCCAGAATTGCAGAAAATATCGGGTTTAATATTAATAATATTCTAGTGCTTCCACAAAAAAAGGGTAATAGTAGTCAACAAATGAGCAAACACGGAAGAAAAGAATTGAGAAAATGTGTTTACGTTTGGGAGAAGATGTAATGGTATTCAGGGAACAGATTACTCAGTGGAAAGACCTTGTTACTACATACGAAGCAACAAGAGCTGGTTTCATATCCATAGCTTTTGAAAAGAATATGAAAGCGACGCCTTTTGTTGAAGAGGCAAAAAGCTTGAAAGTTATTGCTCAGAAGGCGAAAAAACCGAAAGACTTATTAAATCTAACAGATATTTACCCTTCGTTGTTGACAGCATCTGGTTTAAGCGATAAATCCTTAAACCATTTAACAGAGCAAGATAAAATGGAGGCAATAAACAATCTTATTGAAAAGTTCTTAGAACCGGCAGGAGAGAAGTTCATTGACGAACTCGTTTACAGATTTTTATTAACAAGAGGTGATACTTTAGGCGGAATGATGCGCAATATTGCGGGATTTATCGGGGAGAAAAAACTAATTAGGAGTATTATCGCCGCATTGTCGGTAAAAAGACTCGGCTTCAAGTATTTGAATTCTAAAACCGACTCCTGGATAGCCGGTGAATACGTGGATTTGACGATTGACGAGAACGCAAAAGGATTGTATTGGAATAACTCTAAAGGGAAAAGAACTGTATTATTTAATATAACACCACGAATTGTTAAGAAAAATGTAGATATATGTATTTTTGATTGCTCTTATGATACGATGAGCAAAGAAGTAAAAGATGATCCGAAAAAATACATTGCTTTAGGTGAATTAAAAGGTGGCATAGACCCTGCTGGAGCAGATGAACATTGGAAAACTGCAAGCACGGCTTTAGAACGGATAAGGAACTCTTTCAATAAGCATAAACTAAAACCATTAACTTTCTTTATTGGTGCAGCAATAGAAAATAGTATGGCAGAGGAAATATTTTTACAACTAGAAAAAAATATATTAAGTAATGCTGCAAATCTCACTAATGATGCTCAATTAAAATTTATAGCCAATTGGTTATGTGAAATATAAATTGGATCAGGCGACGTCATGTAACAGCGTATTACCTTTAGCCTCGGTTTATATTTCTATCTAAACAAATCATAATTCACCAGAATCTCCTTACTTAGTTTCTTATCAAATCTTGTCCCTTCCTTCAGCTCCTCTGCATCGAAACCCAATTTTTTCAGATGCTCTACAAATTCTTTAAACCCATGCACAACGTAGATTTTTTCTGGGTTCGATTCTTTCGCATATTCCAAAAGCTCCTTAAAATCCGCATGGTCAGACAAGGGGAAGACCTCATCCACATTGTAGGAATATTTTGCTCCGTTATCCATT
>JAUYBY010000063.1 GCA_030692925.1 Candidatus Zixiibacteriota bacterium
AGTAATATGTAGTCGTCGGGTCCCCTGACCCGACACAAAAGATTTGTCTTGCCAGGTCAGGGGACCTGGCAAACACTGGCGGTACCAAAAGCCAATCCAAACCCTTTAACTTCAGGAGGTGTTGTTTGAGAAAGGTTCTAAGTTTCTTGGTAGCGGTTATTCTTTTCTGTTTTGTTTCCCAGGGGCTGGCTCAGGAAAGTTTCCTTATCAAGGTAAGTGCATTCACTCCAGAGGAGATTGGGATTCTCTCAAGTTCAGGGATAAAAGCTTATGCTAAAACTGCTGATTTTTATTTAGCTGAAGCTACTTCTCAAAACCTGGATTATCTCAAAAGCTCTGGCATCTCCTATGAGATTCTGGATAATGAGCCAGAATACTCACTTTACTTTTTTGTCTATGCAAAACCTGGTGAAAATATCTCTAAATATCTGACTCAAATCAAAGAAAAAGCCATTGTCTTAGAAGCAAAAGGGGAAAGGGCGATAATCAAAGGTCATCCTCGAAGAATAGAGGAGTTGACCTCTTTTGGTCTGGAATTAAGGCTGATCAAGAAAAAGCCTCTTCCTCTAAAGCCAGAAACTGAGCTTCCTTTTGTCTCCAGGGGTAAGGTGTTAGCCTACGACCCTTTGATAGCAGAAATAATCCAGAAAGTAACCACATCAGAGCTGGCTGGCTGGGACAGCTCTCTTTCAGGAGAACATCCGGTTACAATCGGGGGGAATCCGGATACACTTCTAACCAGATATACATTCACAGCTAAGTGCGATCGAGCAGCTCAGTATATAAAAGAGCAATTTGAGAGCTTTGGGCTTACTGCCAGGTATGATACTTTTACTATTCCTGAGGTTTTGCCTTATTATGTGATGGATATTGTCTCCAGGCCCAGCGGTGATAATGCCTGGTTAGGTTGTATTTATTCAGGGGTCTGGAAGACTACGGATGCCGGCAATCACTGGAATAATATCAGCGGAACAAGCATCTATGAACTCTGGGCTTTGTCTGCCCCTGCTCCAGAGACTCTGTATGGTGTGGGGAATTATGGAGTGGTTATCAAATCTGTGGATAGAGGGGAGACCTGGACTCAGTTAAGCAGTCCTACCTCTCAGTATTTGAGAGGTGTATATTTTGAAAACGGACAAAGTGGATGGATAACTGGATATGCAGGCTCGATCTATTACACTAATAATGGTGGGCAGAGCTGGACAAATCAGAGCACCGGTGTCTATAATCTCTATGAGATAACCTTTGTGAATGATTCCACTGGCTGGGTTGTAGGACAGAACGGAAGAATACTGAAGACTGTTAACCGGGGGACAAACTGGAGCACACAGACCAGTGGCACAACCGGGATTATCTTCGGGGTTGATTTTGCAACTCCCAATAAGGGGTGGGTCTGTGGTCAAAATGGTTATCTCCGTTATACCACTGATGCAGGGACCAACTGGGTGTCGCAGACCAGCGGGACGATTCAGGCTCTTTATATGGTATCAGCTCCGGATTCTCTACATTCCTGGGTGGCTGGATTAGGAGGGGTTGTATTGCAGACTTCTAATGCTGGCACAAACTGGGTTTTTCAAAACCCCGGTAACCCTGTCGGTTCTTTTTATGAAATTTATTTCTTAGATACCCTGCAAGGCTGGGTAACCGGATATAGTGAGATTGTACACACCACAGATGGTGGCCAGAACTGGGTTGAACAGACGGGTAATCTCTATCCCCGGGTTAATAAATACAATGTGGTTGCTATAAAACCCGGTCAAACCCAGCCGGGAAAGGAATGTCTTATTACCGCTCATTATGATGATTACTCGGAGAACCCCACTAACTATGCTCCGGGCGCAGATGATAATGGCTCTGGCACTGCCGCGGTTCTGACAGCGGCTCATATCTTAAAAGATTACGTTTTCGATTACACTCTGAAGTTCGTTGGCTTTGCAGGTGAAGAACAGGGGTTATTAGGTTCCCAGGCTTATGCCCAGAAAGCCCAGCAAAGGGGGGATACCATCATTGGAGTTTACAATTTCGATATGATCGCCTGGGAAGGCAATGGAGTTAATATAATTGAACTTCACGCTGGCACAGGTGCTTCATCTCAGGCTCTGGCAGATATTACCATCGGGGTGATAAATGATTACACTCTACCATTGATTCCCCAGAAGATAACCTCAGGAGCTACTGACAGGTCTGACCATGCCTCTTTCTGGGCTTATGGGTTTCCGGCTATTTTAGGAATTGAGGATTTTGAGGAGTTCAATCCTTATTATCATACCACCAACGATCGTATCTCCGCCTTCGATATGCCGTATTTCACTGATTTTTCTAAAGCCGGAATTGCCTCCCTGGCGATTTTAGCCCAGCCGATTCCTCAGTTCAAATATGGAGATGCTAACGGCGATGGTAAAGTCACAGTAAGCGATGCGGTCTATCTGATAAACTATCTTTTCAAAGGCGGACCTGCACCAGTTCCTTTGGATTCGGGTGATGCGAACTGTGATGGCCAGGTTACGGTGGCGGATGTTGTCTATATCATTAACTATCTGTTTAAAGGAGGACCTGTACCTGGCTGCTGAAAACAGTTTGAAGTTTGTAAGTTTGTTCGTTTGTCCGTAGGGGCGTTCAATCCGAGAAACGGATCCGTAGGAGTGAACGCCCCTATTTGTTTTTAGGAAGAGATATCAATCCGTAGCGTCGGGCTTCATGCCCGACGTTTTCTTTCTTGATTCGGACACCACAAGATCAGAACGGGAATTCTGGAGCTTCTCTGACTTTAGCCTTTAGCCTGTAGACTTTAGACTCTTTATATCTCTCTGCTTAGCTCCAGAAATCTCTTATAGGGAATAGCAGTCCAGCTCTCGGCTTGAATGGCGCCATAGGAAAGGCCGATCATAGAAACCTTGGCTGCGACCTCCTCGTCCGGGGCTTCATAAATATCCAGGAAATCATAAGGACCTAATAAAGCGTAATGGCAGAGGAATTTGACCTCCGGGCATTTCTTCTTGACCATCCCCATCCATTCCTTGCCCAGCTCAGTCCTCTGTTTCATCCTCTTGGTTATCTCAGGAGACAGTTTGGTCATCAACACATAGGTAGGCATATTCTCCTCCTTTGAAAGAGTTTTTCAAATGTTTTATCTCAGGAATAATTTAGGTCTGAAAGTGAGAGTTGTAAAGAGATTTTTTTATAAAAAGCTGGAACTATTCTGAAGATTGAATGTAAAATTCTAAAGACAGAGACGTGATAAGGAACTGTAGGGGCACGTTGTCCCGCCAAAAGCGGGATGCCCCTACGACTTTCTTAATCGAAAAACTTTATTATGGTCTGTTTGACCTCTTCTAAATTGAATGGCTTGGGTATGCAGGGTTGTTTTACTCTATCCAGGAAAGCCTCTGTTTCTGGATTAGCCAGGTCTCCGGTGGTAAAGATAATCTTTTTGGCTAATTCCTCGTTATATTTTTTGACTTCCTCATAAAATCTTCGGCCATCGAAATCCGGCATCTTTATGTCGGTAATGATCAGATCATAATCAGAAGCTTTTACTTTGGACAAGCCCGTTCTGCCATTTGATGCCACATCTACCTGATGTCCTTCCTGCTGGAGAGTATCCATCAAAATGTCCAGAATCGACTGCTCATCGTCAATCGCCAGAATATTCTTTTTCTCTATTTTCCGAATCACAGATTTAGGTTTTTCCTTCTTCTCCGAGACTGCGGCTTTTTCTTCTTTCAATACAGGCAGCTCAATTACAAAAGTAGCCCCCTGACCCAGTATGCTCCGGGCAGAGATCTTACCACCATGCTGCTGAATGATCCCGTAAGAGATACTCAAGCCAAGCCCTGTTCCTCTTCCCACCTCCTTAGTAGTGAAGAAAGGCTCGAAGATTTTATTGAGATTTTCTTCCGGGATGCCCGGACCATTATCCTCCAGAATTATCCGGATCATTTCGCCTGCTTTTTCAGTGCGGATTCTGATTTCGCCTTTCCCTTTGGTCTCCTGGATTGCCTGATGGGCATTGTTCATTATATTCAGAAATACCTGCTGAAGCTGGTTGAAGTCGGCCATGGTCCTGGGCAGCTGTGGTTCGAAATTTTTCAGCACTTGGATGTTACCTACTTTCAGGTCATAAGCTCTTAATTCTATAGTCTGGTCCAGAATAGTATTGATGTCCAGATATTTTTTCTCCGGCTTATGTTTACGGGCAAAGGTCAGCAGGTTGTTCACGATGTTTTTTGCCCGGTCTGACTCCTTGGAGATCTTATTCAAATAGCTCTGGGTCTTGCTGTCCAGACCGTTGTTCATTAGAAGAAGCTGGGAATAACCCATAACTCCTGCCAGAGGGTTATTAAGCTCGTGCGCCACGCCTGAGACTAACTGCCCTACAGCAGCCATCTTCTCAGACTGGACTAATTGTTCCCTGAGCCTTTTTTGTTCGGAAATGTCTCTGAGCACATAAACGCTTCCGATAAATTCTCCCTTAGAACTGAAACGCGGGAAGGCTGAGATCAGAAAGACCTCATCCCCGGAAGTTCCCTTCATCTCCAGGGTAGAAGGTTTCTTGGTAACCATTGCCTGACGATGGGCACACTCCGGACAAGGCGAGTCCAGCCGGTTATGAAAGACCTGATGACATTTTTTGCCGATGGTCTGCTCCGGCTCCATACCTAATTTTTGAGCTAAGGTTCTGTTTACCCGAATGATCCTGTATTCCGGGTCGATCAGGCAGATCAGGTCGGTAATCGAATCAAAGGTCTGTTCCCATTCTTGCTTCCCTCTTAATACCTGATGGAATAGCTGGGCATTGATGATGGCTATAGCAGCCTGACTGGTGATATTGGTGAAAAACTGCAAATCCTCCTCGGAAAAAGCATTCTTTTCATAGCTGCACACAGCCAGAACCCCTAAAACTTTTTCACCGGACAGCATAGGAACTCCCAACCAGGAAGAAGAAGTCTTATTGCTTCCGATGGTCCCGACTTTTATCGGCAGTTTTTTGATATCAGTTTCAAGGTCATTTATAAGCAGAGGTTTTTTAGTCCTGATTACATAGCTTACGACTCCATCGCCTAAAGGAACTGTTGTCTTGGGATACTGTTTCTTATCATCTATTAAAATCTCGAAATTTAATTGGTTATTTTTTTCATCATAGAGAGCCACGTAGTAACAAGGGGCATTAATCACCAGGGTCAATTGCTGGTAGATCTGCTTTAAAAGCTGGTCTAAGTCCAGGGTTGAATTTACCACCCGGGCCACGTCGTTCAAAACCGAGAGCTCCTTGATTTTCTTTTCGCTGTTAGCATAAAGCCTGGCGTTTTCCAGAGCCACAGCAGTTTGATTAGCAACCGACTGCAAAAGCTGCAAATCCTCCTCGTCAAAACCAGCTATTCTATTGCTCTGCGCATCCAGCACCCCCAAGACCTTTCCCTGTAACTCAATCGGAACTGCCAACTCAGACTTAGTCTCCCTTAAACCGTTAAAGTGATAATAGCGAGGGTCAGAGTTCACATCCTCCACTAACAAGGTGCGGTTACTCTTTGCCACCCAGCCCAGGATGCTTTTTTCCTTCAGTTCCAGGTTATGGTTATGGATATTATATTTTCCTTTGTCATCCTCATACATGGATTTTATAATTAATCTGTCCTTTTGAATTAAGCCGATAGTCACTGCATAATAGTTAAGCTCCGAATAAAGAAGTCTGATCACCTCTTCCAGCACCTTTTCTATTTCTAAAATCGAGGTGATCTTCAACCCGATCTGGTTAATCACCCTTAAGCGCCTGGCTTTGTTGGTCTCCTTCACATAGAGTTGAACGTTTTCGATGCCCACTCCTATCTGAGTTGCAATGGATGAAAGAAACTCAATATTCTCTTCAGTGAAATGGTTATGTTCTTTGCTTGAGAGAACTATTAATCCTATAAAGTTCTCTTTAGATTTCAAAGGCAAACATAGATAGGATTGAACTCCCAGGGTCTCAGCCAATAAAGTCATAAGGTTTTTTTCGTCTGAGGGCTTCTTATTCACGAACCAGTTTGAAGGATCAATTAGTTTTTTGACCCCCGGCTCATCCAGGTTTAAAGCTCTGATTTTCTCCTGAAGCGAAGGTTCAAGGCCATAAGAAGCTCCCAGGAAAAGCTTATTCCCTTTCTTAAGATGAATGTCAACATAATCAGCTTTGGTGATCAGTCTGATTATCTTGAGAACATCGTTTAGAATAAGCTTAAGGTCCATAGTCTGGCTGATGGTGGAGATGACCGAGTTAATGGCTGAAAGCTCGTTAACCTTTTTCTGGAGCTTTTCATCAGTTAATTCAAATAGCTGGGCATTTTCAATGGCTGTGGCTGCCTGGTTGGCAAACACCTCTAAAAGCTCTGCCTGGTCCGGGGTGAACATTCCGACGATTGACCTGTTCTCTAAGTATATTAAACCCAATAGTTTTTGCTTAATCTTTAAAGGAACACTTAAGATAGACTTAAGCTGTAAATCCAGGATACTATGTTTGTTTTTGAATCGCTCTTCCTGGGAGGCGTCCTGCAGGAAAACGGTTTTCTGGTTTTCTATCACTTCCCGGATCACGCTGCGGCTGATCTCGAATTCTGCGCTCTCGATCTCCTCTTTGGCTAAATTGTGAGCGACTTTGAATTCCAATCCGCCGTCTTCTTTTAAGAAGATCAGATAGCCATATTCAGCTTTGGTCATCTCTATTACCTGGTCCATCACATAAGCCAGAAGTCGTTCCAGCTTCAGATTGGAGTTCATGGCGTTACTTATCTCCAAGAGCTTTCTCAGGGATTGATCCTGGGAACTGCTCTGCCTGGATTTAGCCAGTTCTAAAGCCCATTTTTCGGCTTCCTGCAGGTCGGTCTCCATTAATTTGAAGACCTCAGCCCCTTCGTAGGCAGAGGAAGTGCTTTTCTTTTTTAAATCCGAGGTTGACATCGATAAATCCTCAATCTTTTTTTGATAAAATCTTCAATTTACTCCAGCTAAAGCTTTGCTCTGGGTCTTAAGTTCCTCTTTTAAGAAAGTGATTTCTTTTCTTAACTGCATTTTCTTAGGCTCAGAAAGATACAAACTTCTGAACTCCTCTGGCACCTTAGCGTAGATCTCGCGCAGAACGTTTACCGATTTTTTATAATATTTTGTGGCAGAGGTATATTTTCTTTGAGCCTGATATAGATCTCCTAAGATGGCTGCGATCTCCCACTGTAACTCTGGCTTTTGAAGTGATTCTGCCTTATCCAGGGTAGTTTTCAGGTCTTTTTCTATTTCTTCCCAGGAGAAATTTTCCAGATTCCAGTTAGAAAGTCTGGCTTTCAGTCGGCCCTTTCCCAGAAGAAGATGAGAATAAAGGATCAGGGAGACGTCCTGAGACTCCTCCGCCAGCCTGAGCGCGTTTTTCAGAAGCTCAAAAGCCAAAGCATAGTTACCTGTTTCCAGGTTGAGTTCTGCCCAGGATTTCAAAGCCTCCGCCTCCCCGGACTTGCTGCTTAATTCCTTATAGATCTTTAAGGTTTTCTGCAAATACCTCTCAGACCGGAACCACTCTCCTTTAATCCTGTATATATCTGCCAGAAGGTTAAAGGTGCCAGCTTTTCCAAAAGTGTCTTTCAATTTACACTTTAAAGAATAGCTTTTATGGCAAAATTCTAAGGCTTTATCCAGGGCATTCAAGAACTGATAGATACACCCCTGATTATGGGCATTGATCGACAGGTTCATCAGAGCACCCACTTTTTCGGACATCTCCATGCATTTCTGGTTATATTCTAAAGCGGAGCTATAATCTGCCTGCTCCAAGCTGATATTGGCTATATTGCTTAAGGGGATTATAACCGAGGATCGCGCTCCTATACGGGTGTAGATAGATGCGCTCCTTTTATAATTTCTAAGCCCTTCAGAATAGTTGCCTTTCTTGTAGTAAGCATTTCCTAAATTGTTATATGAGCCAGCCATGGCATTGATGTCCCCGATTTTTTCACGTAGGGCAAGGCTTTTCTGATAATATTCGATTGCCTGGTCAATGTCTCCACGATCAAAAGAGATGTTCCCCAGATTATTATAAGGGTAAGAGACCTCCTGCTCGTCTTTGAGCTTCTGGAAAATCTCAATCGACTTCTGGTAATATTCGATTGCCTGATCATATTTTCCCTGATACCAGTGAACCACTCCGGTAGCGTTAAAGAGCTTTCCTATCTCCTTCAGAGAGATTTGATCCGTTTTATCTTTTAAGATACCAAGAGCTTTATCATAAAATTCTCTGGCCTGATCAAACTCCCCTTTGCGGCTATGCACAAATCCGCAATCGTAATAAAGCCGGGCCATTTCTTGTGAATCTTCGTTCGATTGCAGATAACCAATCCCCTTGCTCAGGTGTTCTAAAGCCAGGTCAAATTCACCTTTCTTCTCATATACCATCCCGATTTTTTCAAAAGCGTTAGCTTTCTTTCCGGGATTGGCAGTGGTCTTTTCCCATTCTTCAAATTTCTGGATAGCCAGGTCGAACTGGCCCATGCGCTGGTAGAGCTCAATTAAGTTCTGGTATACTCTGGATTCGGCTTTATGATTTCTTTTTTGTTCTAAGAGAGGAAGGGCATTTTCAAAGAACTTGCAGGCTTCGTTATTGGCATATATTTTTTTGCTCCTTCTTCCAGCTAATAGCGAATAACTTAAAGCTTTTTTCTTATCCCCGGAGTTGTTAAAATGGTAGGCTAATTCCTCTGGATGCTCACGCCGGTTAGAGCTGTAAAGGTCTTCTAACAGAAGACCAATAGTTCGATGCATTTCCAATTTCAACTCAGGTTCCATCTGCTCGTAGAGCACCTCGCGGATCTGGGCATTGGTGAAGAAATAAAACTCAGTCGCATTCTCTTTTTCCGCTTTAAGGATTTCCATTTTCTGCAAAGAGTTAAGTCCGGAAAGGAATTCTTCCGGCTGCTTTGGTAGAGCTTTTTGCAGAAATCCGATCTCCACTGCCCGGTTGAAAACCGACAGGGTCTGGGCAATGCATAAAAGGTCAGGCTCAAATTGTTTTACCCTTTCGGAGAGAACCCCTTTCAGGGTCCGGGGTATCTGCAATTCAGTGAAATCAAATTTTTCCAAGGACCAGTAAAGGTCTTTTCGGGAGATGGATTTCTTCTCAATTATATCTTTCATTACCTCCTGAACGAAAAAGGGATTCCCTCCGGTCAGCTCCTTTAATTTCTGACTGAAACCAGAAGGAAGAGCTTCTATCCCCAACCTGGACCGGAGAAGCTCCTCTATCTCCTGAACTTCAAAGGCTTCCAGGCGAATCTCGGACAGCAAGCCTTCGGCTTTCAGCTCCCGGATCTCGTTTTCAAAAAAGTTAGACCCTTTTTCTGCCTCTAAGTCGTTTGGCTGGTAAGTTCCCAAAAGGAGCGCCGGGTATGTTTTGATATTCCTGGAGATATAGCTTAATAGCTCTAAGGTTGCCTGGTCAGCTAACTGGAGGTCATCGAAGCTGAAACCTGCAGGACTGGATTCGCTGAACTCTAAGAGAAGTTGAGTCACCCCATCGAAGAGTTTGAGTTTTTCCTGATCTGGATTTAGCCTGACCTTTTCGGGCTCCTGCTCTGTCGAAAATGATTCCGGTATAAGTTTTTGCAGAATCCAGGAATATTTCTTAATAGATTCTGATGGAAACAGGGGGAAGATCTGTCTCAGGATCTCCCTGATCGGCTGGTAAGGAGTACCACCCTCATAGGAGGACTTTCCAGAGAAGAAATTCACCTTGTTTAGCTGGATCTGGTATTTGAATTCGTTCAGTAGCCGGGTTTTACCGATGCCGCTTTCACCCCGGATTAGAAGAAAACCTCCGGTTTTATCTTTGAGCAGTTTTTGAATATGCTCCTGAAATAAGGAGATCTCCTTTTGCCGGCCGATGAGCTTGCCGCTTAAAAGACAGCTTTGCTCTGCATCCTGGCTATCTATCTGAAAATCCTTATGAGCCAAGACATTTATTGCCTCTATAATCTCGTTGGCGCTCTGGTAACGACTCTCCGGATTTTTTGACAGTAGTTTCAGAATAACAGTCTGGAGCGAATCAGGTACATTAGGTTTGACTCTTTGGGGAGGGACAGGTTCCTGTTCTATATGATTTTTCAAAATCTCAATTAGAGTCTTTCCTTCAAAAGGCAGCTTTCGGGTAGCCACCTGGTATAAAACTACCCCCAGGGAATACAAATCTGTCAGGCGGGTTGAGGGTTTGCTTGAGGCGATCTCCGGAGCAAGATAATGAGCAGTCCCCTTGATTTTGCCGGCAGTCGGTTTTTCCTCTGCCAGTCCAAAGTCCATAAGTTTTGCCAGATACTTCCCTTTATCCAGGGTCTTAACCAGGATATTTTCAGGCTTGAGATCGTTATGCAAGACCCCTCTCAAATGCACATATTCCAAAGCCCTGCATACTTGAACTATTAGCTCATACAGCTCGTCATAAGACAGGTTCTCTGTTGCTTCGAACAGGTCTTTTCCCTCCACATACTCCAGGGTGAAAAAATATTCATCCTCCTTCTCAGAAGCGGATTTCCGGACCACCCCGAAATCGTATACTTCAGCCAGATTGGGATGGTGCAGTTCGGTAAGCGATTTAAATTCGCTTTTAAATCGTTCAAGTGCAGGAAGTACCTGCTTGTCTGCTTTGATGGTTTTAAGGGCGATCTTCTTGTTGTTCTCTGAGGAATCCTCTACCAGGTAAACGGATCCCATACCCCCCTCGCCCAGCTTCCTTACTATCCTGTAACGATTATTGATGATCTCCATAGACATTCAACTAAAGTGCGAGAATCAGGACAATCTGATTCTCTTTTCTTTATCGACAGCCTTAAGGCAAAATTTACTTTGGAGATTGGAGGAAAGGCTTGTTGCCCCCTTAATCGTTGATTAACTGATAAAATATTTAGAGAGGATGGAAATGTGAGTGTAGATGCAGAATTCGCCTGTGTCGGATTCTTTTCCTACGAGTGAAAGAAAAACCGGGGCCTAAAGCTTCAGCGTTGCCTATAAACCTATCCTGAAACGGAGACCACGTCTGGCGTAGCCACCGTAGGAAAGGTTTATACTCCAGAATCTTACCCGCAGAGGACTGCTCCGCCATTGACATTGACGATCTCACCTGTGATGAAGGTGGATAAGTCTGAGGCTAAAAACAGTATGGCTCCGGCGATCTCCTCTGGTTTTGCCGCACGACCTAAGGGAATCTGGTCTAAAATCCACTTCCGGTCTTTTCCGATTAACGAGCTGTGGCTCATATCTGTGTCAACCCAGCCAGGTGCGACACAATTGACCCTTATGTTGTAAGTAGCTAATTCAGTCGATAGAGATTTGGTAAGGCTTATAATCGCCCCTTTGGTTGCGGCATAATGAGAATGGTAAGCCTCACCTCTCTGCCCGGCAGTGGAGGAGATATTGATTATATTTCCACCTCCTTGCTTTTTCATAATAGGGACTACTTTAGTTGTCAGATAGAAGATGCTCTCCAAATTCAGGCTTAAAGTTTCTTTTAGTTGTGAGACAGTCATTTTATCAATAGGAGCATATTTCCATATCCCGGCGTTATTTACCAGAATGTCGATCTTACCGAATTTCTTAAGAGTAAAGTCGACCATCTTTTCACACTGAGATTTTGAAGATACATCTGCTTTATAAATCTCCACCTGCACATCCCTGGTTTTAGCTATAGATGCAACTTTTTCTGCCTCTTTCCTGTTTCTGAAATAGTTTATGACCAGACCGGAGCCTGCTCGTGCAAAAAGCAGGGCTGTGGCTTTTCCGATTCCTCTGGAGGCACCGGTTATTAGGGTTACCTTTCCTTTCAAATCGATTAAATTCTTCATTTTGAACTCCTTTGATTTTTATCAAAGATAAAAGTTAAGGAAAAGATTGCAAGTTAAAAAGAAAGAAATTCGTTTAGTTGCTCTTCGTTGGTGTCCTCACCAACGAAGACAATGGTCGTTGGTCAGGAGACCAACGACAAGCAGAATCTTTCCCTAATCCCTCTCCTTAGAAAAGGTAGGGAAGAGAAGAGTTTGCCCTTGACTAATTTCTGCTTATTTTGGTATAATTCTTGAGTTTGCAGGGATAGATTTGACCCTGAGCAGTGAAACAAACTTGGTAAAACAGATATTCCTGTCTGTTCATCTTTGTATAAGGTCAGAGAGCGAAGCCTGTGGCGTATGCCCGTAGCCACGTAGCCACAGGAATGTCTGACCTACCTAAAATGATGGTAGGGACGATACGCCAGAGGCGGACTCGCCCTCCTTCTACTGTGGATTTGGGCAGGGTAACCCTGGCCCTACGACCGAATAAAAAGGATAAATGCTTAAAGCAGACTTAATATTATTGAATGGCAAAATCGCCACAATGAATGAAAAAAATCCCTGGGCGGAAGCTCTGGTGTTTTCTGGTGACAGGATTATTTTTGTCGGCAAAAACAAGATGGTCAAGGATTATGTCACCAAAGAGACTGAGGTAATAGATTTAAAAGGGAGACTGGTTCTGCCTGGTTTCAATGATGCGCACCTGCATTTTCTTGGTGGGGGGTTGAACTTCCTGCGGGTGGACTTGAGAGATTGCAGAAACTTTGAGGAGATAGGGGAGAGGATTAAAGAAAAGGCCAACAAATTGAAACCCGGCTCCTGGATTTTAGGGAGGGGATGGGACCATACTCTTTTTAATCAAGGAAAATGGCCGGATAAAACTTTTTTAGATAAAATTACTCCGCAGAATCCAGTTTACTTAAAAAGAATTGATGGGCACGTAGGCTGGGCTAATAGTTTAGCTTTGCAAATGTCGAAAATAGACAAGAATAGCTCTTCTCCGGAAGGAGGGACTATAATCAAAGATGCTCATACTGGAGAACCGATAGGAATCTTGCTGGAAAATGCGATGCAATTGGTCGAGCGCATAATTCCTAAGCCTTCTTTTAAGGAACAGACTTTAGCAATAAGAGAAGCTGTTAAGGAAGCTAACAGGTTCGGGATAACAAGCGTTCAGGATAATTCGGATGTAGAGGTATTAGAGGTTTACAAAAAGCTTCTGGAAAAAGATGAGTTGAAAGTCAGGGTGAGCGAGTGGTTGCCTTTAGAGTTGATTAGAAATCATGAGGAGTTAAAACGTCTAATTGAGAGTTTCCCCGAAAAGAGTAATCTCTTAAAACCAGGTCTTTTGAAGATTATGGCGGATGGTACACTTGGCTCTCGCACTGCTTTTCTTTTTGAGCCTTATTCAGATGAGCTTGGAAAGTCTGGCGTTCTTTTGCATGAAGAAAAAGAGTTAGAGGATATGGTTATGCTGGCAGATAAATCAGGGTATCAGGTTGGGATTCACGCAATCGGAGATAGAGCTAATCATACAGTTTTGAATGTATTTGAAAAAATTCAAAAGCTGACTCCAGAGGAAAAAAGAAGGCACCGGATTGAACATTGCAGTGTCCTCAGGGAGGCGGATATTCCTCGTTTTGCTAAGTCCGGGACAGTAGCTTCAGTTCAGCCGAGCTTCTGGAGCTCGGATAAAAAGTGGCTGGAACAAAGACTGGGAAAAGAGAGGATGAAAGGAGCTTATGCTTTTAAATCGCTTTTGGATTCAGGCACGGTTTTGGCTTTTGGAACGGATTGGCCTGTGGAGTCTTTAAATCCGATGTTGGGGATATATTCAGCCGTTACAAGAAATGTAGAGGCGATAAAATCATTACGCCCCGTAGGGACGCATGGCCATGCGTCCCTACAGAAGCTGACTGTAGAGCAAGCGGTGAAAGCCTATATCCTGGGTTCTGCCTATGCTGAATTTCAGGAGAAGGAAAAAGGTTCTTTGGAAATCGGGAAGTTGGCGGACATGGTTGTTTTGTCTAACGATATTTTCAGCATTCAGCCAGAGGAGATTAAAGACACTCAAGTGGAGATGACGATTTTAGGGGGAAAGGTCATTTACAGCAAACAGTAGACAGCAAACAGCATACAGGGGAAGGCAATTATTCCCTCTCCTTTCAGGAGAGGGTTAGGGTGAGGTCGAGTGTAGCGTCCGTAGGACGTTTGTTTTTTCGTCAAATCGTAGTGCGTCCCGCCTTTGGCGGGATTAGCCTCGCTTAGGCGACCCGAATCCCGCTTACTTCGGGACAAGCAGGGTCGCACCACGAACCGAGAATATCGAGGACATTTGTCTTTTCCTTTGGGTCAGGGGACCTGATGGGCACCTCTAAATTCAAAAATTTTTCAACTAATCCCTATGCCTTTAGAAATAAAAATCACTGCCATAATCAACCAATAGGCAGAGAACCCAATACCAACAAAGAGAAAAAACCCAACTGCCAATTGAAACCACTTAGGAAAAATCCTTGTGGGCTGGATATTAATAAAAGCGCTTGGTCCATCCTTAGAACGTATGTGTAGCAATTCAGGTATTGGAACTCTGTAAACCAGATATTCAATCGTAAAGAATTCTTTTGGGCCAAGAGAGGGAATTTTGACTACATGCTCGCCTGATGGAGTTGTGCATTGCTCGTAATTAAGAACAGGCTCTAACTTGAAAAAATTAGGTTTTGATTTATGGACAATTTCAATGTCTTCTGCGGCTTTCCTACCTACATTCTGAATAGTGTAAGCGAGAGTGGCAAATGTTACTGGTGGGTCAGTAATATCCACTCCATCGAACAGAAAACGATGATGCATCCAAGAAACTACTTTAGATTTTGGCTGGAGATAATGCGACAGATATCCAACAATTAACAATACTATCCCTGTAAAAATGTAGCCGGCTAGATCTGACATATTCAATCCCTCCTTTCAATTATGGACTATGATAAAATAGATATATAGATTCTTGACAAATTAAAATCAAGTAAAATCTACAAAAATCCACGTCCAACGTTAGTTTTTCCCGTCGGGCACCTTAAGTAATGATCTACTGAAAATTCTTGACAATACCTTCCCTCTACCGTAAATTTATTTCAAATAACAAACTCTAAAAAAGAAACTTTATATGATCTAAAATAGCTATGAGTAAATTTTATCATCACAAACAAATTTATGTTTATCAGGAGGTAAGATATGACATCCGATTGCGAAAAACTAAAAGAATCTTCAATCTATATAAGAAATTGGATAGAACGTCAACCTGCAGTCAAAGAAGAGTCTATTACAGACTGGCTTCTGTACGATGTCTCCGAGAAAATCAGAGGTATTACCTATCGTATGTTTACGCGTCATCAGGAGGCACGCGAAACAGGAGCTGACTGGGAGTGGTGGTTTTTATTCCCAGATTTCTCAGCAAAAATGAGGGTACAGGCAAAGAATATCGATCCATCCAAAGATAACTATCCTTCTATCGCACACACAAACAAATATGGGCTGCAAATCGAGAAACTTTTACAGGATTCCAAAGACAAAAACTTCATACCACTATATGCATTCTACACTTGCCTGCAGGAAGTCGTCATGTGCAGGAGAGGTATTAATGACGAAGGAGTTTATCTGTCCGGGGGAAACCGGGTTTATGCGGATTTCATCCAAAATGGGAAAACGATGGTTCTGGCTAAGGACATACTCGCACGTTCAGTTCCTTTATCATGCTTTCTTTGCTGTCCTTTGTGTTTCGAGGGAGATAGGGGGTTCATTCGTTTCCTGTCCAGCTACTATCACCAAGAGATCGGACTCTTGCCTGAACAGGCGACATCAATCGATGCTGAAGAAGAGATTCCTGGAATATACCGACAAGTGCCTGGATATGTGTCTTCTTTCATCGAGCATGCCCGCGAAAAGTTACCTGATTGGTGGGAAAAGGAGTTCAGAGAATACTTAGAAGGTGTGAATGCTCTGTTCGTATATGACATGAGGAAAAAAAATTGAATTTTTATCTATCAAAGTTTATATATTTTTTGTGGTTTTTTGAATTTCAAACTCTTTCGGTGCTTGCCAGGTCCCCTGACCTGGCAAGTTTCCCGTCGTGTCAGGGGACCCGACGGGCACATTGAAATGACCGTCTCTCAACCCTGCTCGTCGAGGATGTTATCATCCTCGACACAATCTGAAGCCCTGGCGGATGATAACATCCGCCAGTAGCGAATTCTTTTTTTCTTAATCTTGATATTTTTGATATATTGATTTGTAGATTGCTAGAATTCTGCTCCTTAATAGAGCTCCCTCTAAATAAATATCTCTAACATATATATATCTCTATATATTCTATTTCTTGTCCATATTTGGTGGACAAGTGTCTGATTCCACAAATGATGGAATCAGTTTGTCCATAGTTGATGGACATCCATTGTCCATCATTGATGGAGCTGGTGTGAATCTGCCATCTTTCCCTTTTAAAAGAGACTTGCGTTTCTTTGTCTTCTCAGGGAGAAGATGGGGATAGATCTCAGGATGAGCGATAACCTGGTAGCTATTTCTGAAGAAGAACTTTTTTTTAGTTTTGTTTTTTCTGATCAGACCAGTCAGCTCCAGTTCACGGATAGCTTTATACACAAGGTTTTTGTTTACTCCGGAAAGCCCGGAGATGGTTTTCACTGTGGGATATGACCAGCCGGTCTTATAATGGGAATAGGTTAGTAAGACTCCGTAAACCCTAATTGCGGGGCTGGACAATCTTGCCCAGAGTCCGTTTTTCACGATCTCATGATAGAATTTGGAGAAGTTCTTATCCTTTTGTTCCTTTTCGAGATACATTTTACCGGTCCTTAGAAAGGGAAGAGCAGGGCAAATGCCACCCCCGCAATACACCCGTGATATCCTTTTAACCATTGATTTTGTAGGGATGCTGGGGGAACAGAATGGATCTAGAGACGCATGGCTATGTGTCTCTAGATTTTTTTCATGCGACCCTGAAAGGGTCGCACTACGAACTGACCCCATCCTATCCCTCTCCTGGTAGAAGAGGGTAAGGGTGAGGTTTTTAATGTAGCGGAAACCTTCAGGTTTCCATTAAAAAAAATGGAAGGCTAAAGTGTATTATCAAGTAGCATAGGTTACAGATCAATCAACTGACACAGGTAACAGTTTTGATTAGTTTTGAATCGTGATAGACC
>JAUYBY010000081.1 GCA_030692925.1 Candidatus Zixiibacteriota bacterium
GTAACTACAGCCTTAGCCTTTTCCTATTTTGCTGACAGGAAAATCGAGCTTGCGGTTGTTGAAACCGGCTTGGGTGGAAGGCTTGATTCCACAAATATATTAAAGCCGGAAGTAGCTATAATCACCAATATCGGTCTGGAGCATACTGATAGATTGGGTAAGACCCTGGAAAAGATCGCCCGGGAAAAAGGAGGGATTATAAAAGAAAATATTCCCACAGTGACCTCAATTGAAAGAGAAAAGCCTTTTAAGGTAATCGAGTCATTATGCCGACAGAAAAAATCAGAGCTCTTTTCGGTTTTCAAAGATTGCAAATGGGTGATCGAAGAAAGTTCCATCAAAGGGATAAAGTTTAATCTTAAGACCAGAACAGATACCTATTCTGGAATAAGACTCAACTTAGCAGGCGAGCACCAGGTCAGGAATGCTGCCTGCTCTATCTTAGCCGTAGAGAACCTGACTCATCAAAGGTTTAAAGTTGATAAAAAAGCGATTCTTTCAGGGCTAAACAAGGTCGACTGGCCCGGAAGATTGGAAATATACAGCAGGAATCCTCTGGTGATTTTAGATGTGGCGCATAACCCGGATGGGATTAATAATCTGGTTTCTGCTCTGAAAAAATTATTGCCGGATATAAAAATATATTTCGTTTTTGGGGTTATGGATGATAAAAATTACAGAACGATGCTCCAGATTATGGGTAAAATTGCCGAGGAAATCATTTTGACTCAACCCTATTATCCCCGCTCAACCAACCTTGATTTGCTGGCTGATACAGCTCGAAAGTTAGGGTTGAGATATAGCGCTGTTTCTGGAGTAAAGGAAGCTTACCAGAGTGCTCTAAGAAAAATGAAAAAGGACGATGTCCTCTGCGTGACCGGTTCGCACTTCACCATTGGTGAATTTTTATCCGGGTAAAAACACAGATCATGGGGTGGAATTCAGCTCCGCCCCTCTGTAACGGTCAGACAGGAATGTCTGACTTACCGTAAGCTGTAGGGGCAGTTCATGAATTTCCCTTATCTCGACGTAATCAGAGAAATGATTGTAAAATAGAGATTGACAAATCAGGTCAGACAGTTAATAATTGAAGAAAACTTTAAGGAGGATGGATGATTTTAAGCATGACCGGGTATGGAAAAGCTGAAGCCGTTAACCCGGATTTTAAAGTGGTAGTAGAGATAAGCTCAGTAAACAATCGCTTTTGCGATATCCAGTTCAGACTCCCTAAATTCTTTTCCCTTTTAGAAGCGAGATTAAAGGAAAAAATCCTGGGAAAGATAACCCGGGGGAAGATCACTTATAGCCTAACCTGGGAGGAGAATCTGCCACCGTCTTCTTACGTGAAATTAAACCAGGAAGCGGCTGAAGTCTATTTCAACATTTTCAAGGAATTGAAGAAAAAATATGACCTGTCAGGAGAATTAGAAGTAAAAGATTTCATCAATCTTCCGGACTTAATCAAGCTGGAAAAAGAGGAATATGATTTAGAGAAAGCCTGGAAGGTAATTGCAGAGGTCACGGAAAAAGCCCTGTCGGATATTAACTCGATGCGCAAGTCTGAAGGATTGAAACTGGGTGAGGACCTCAAGAGAAGGGTAGAGAAACTGGATGAGGTTTTAGGCAAGATAGAGTCTCTTTCCAGCCAGAATGTGGAAAGTTACCGGCAGAAATTACAGAACAGGATATCTGAGCTTTTAGGTGACGTAAGTCTGGACGAACAGCGTCTGAGCCAGGAGGTGGCTTTACTGGCTGAAAGATCAGATGTGACTGAGGAGTGCGTCAGATTCAGAAGCCATAACCAGCAATTCCTTGCCGCCTTGGAAGACAATGTCCCGGTCGGCAAGAAACTGACCTTTCTTTTGCAGGAGATGAACCGGGAGGCAAATACCATAGGAGCAAAAGCCTTGAATGTCTCCATTTCTCAGTTAGTCATCTTTTTAAAAGAGGAGATCGAAAAACTCAGGGAGCAGGTGCAGAACATAGAATGAATTATCCTTTCATCTCCAGAGCTGAAGAAATAGAAGAAATAAGAGAAGACAGTGGCCAGTGGTCAGTTATGAGTGGTCAGTTTTCAAAAGGAGCTCAAAGAAGAAGAATAAAAGATGAGAAAGCAAACTAAGCCCATGCTGGTGGTTTTATCCTCACCTTCTGGTGGAGGCAAAACCGTCATAGCAAAGATATTACTTAAGAAACATCCGGAATTCAAACGTTCGATCTCGTTTACCACCAGGGAAAAAAGAAAAGGGGAAAAAGAGGGAATCGATTACTATTTTGTCAGCCGTAAAGATTTCCAGAAGAAAATAAAGGAGCGTCAGTTTGCGGAATGGGCTTCAGTCTTCGGGAATTATTACGGCACGCCTAAAAAAAATATCCAGAAAGCCGAAGGAAAGATAGAGGTCTTGTTCCTGGTCCTGGATGTCCAGGGTGGCCTGGCTCTCAAACGTAAGTATCCGGACAGCGTATTGATTTTTATTTTACCACCCTCTCTGGCCGAACTGAAAAAAAGGTTATCTCATCGGGGAACTGACAAGCCGGAGATAATCAGGAAAAGACTGAAAACCGCTCTAAAAGAGATCACTTTTTGTAAAAGATATGACTATATAGTGGTCAATAGAAAGCTCAAAGATACCGTAAAGCTTCTGGAGGAGATCATAACTGCCGAAAAGCACAGGGCAAAGAGGACGGTGCTAGAATTTTGCTCAGGGGAAAGGTCAAAATAAGAAATTTAAAAGTGTAGGGCAAGCAGATGTGGCCATCAAGCTGTCAACCTAAAGAAGCAAACCTGAAGGTCCAGAATGGATCTTGAGGTTTGCCCTACGAAAAAAGACAAACTGGAGATACTTGGATGCCAGATTTTTCTCTAGATGTTCTGGACAAGTCAAGGATAAACAGATTCGCCGCAGTGATTGTGGCTGCCAGGCAGGCACGTAAGATAAATCAGGATTTCTTAGCTGAAAGAGAAAGCAGGGCAGGGGAAGAAGAGGAAATAAAAGAGCCCAGGGCTGCGGATGAAGCACTGAAATCACTGGTGAAAGGGAAAATAGAATTTGAGTATCCTGAAGTAAGAACTCGAAAGAAAGGAAAGATGTAAACTTTTATGGAGAAAAATTTAGTCATAGTGGAATCGCCAGCCAAGACTAAAACCTTAAAAAGGTTCTTGGGTGAAGATTATCATTTAGAAGCCTCTCTTGGGCATATTAAGAATCTGCCTCAAAAAAACTTAGGGATAAAAATCGAGGAAGATTTTAAGCCAGAATATGTGGTCATCCCTGGCAGGAAAAAAATAATAGATAGATTAAAAAAAGAAGCCAAAAAAGCCCAAAAAGTCTATCTGGCTCCTGACCCGGACAGGGAGGGTGAAGCCATAGCCTGGCATATAGCAGAGGAGATCAAGAAAAGTAATTCTCATATTTTTAGGGTCTCTTTTAATGAGATTACCAAAAAGGCAGTCTTAAAAGGGATAGAAAAGGCTGGTCCGATCGATATGAATAAGGTGAATGCCCAACAGGCTCGCAGGATTTTAGATCGCTTAGTGGGGTATAAGGTCAGCCCCTTTTTATGGAAGACAGTTTGTCGCGGCTTAAGCGCTGGAAGAGTGCAGTCAGTGGCTTTGAGGATGATCTGCGAAAGAGATGAGGAGATAGAGAAATTCGTTCCCCAGGAATACTGGAGCATTACCGGATTTTTCGAGACCGAAAAGAAGGAGGTTTTCTCTGCTGATTTAGTTAAGATAAAGGGAGAAGATCTCAAGATAGAAAACCAGGCTCGGGCAGAGGAAATCCTCAAGGACTTAGAACAGAAAAGATTCGAAGTTACTTTATTTAAGACCGGGAAAAGGAAAAAACTCCCTTATCCTCCTTTTATTACTTCTACCTTAGAGCAGGATTCTGCAAGGAGGCTACATTTTTCGCCAAAGAAAACTATGCTTTTAGCTCAGCAGTTGTATGAGGGTGTGGAGTTGGGGGAGAAGGGCTCAGTTGGGTTGATCACCTATATGCGCACAGATTCAGTCAGGATCTCAGATTCGGCAAAGAAAGCAGCCTATGATTTCATAAAAGAAAATTTTGGCACAGATTATCTTCCGGATAAGCCCAGAGAATATAAATCTAAAAAGACTGCCCAGGAGGCGCATGAGGCGATTCGACCCACTTATCTGGAATATGCTCCTGGGGAGATAAAAAAATACTTAAGTGAAGACCAGTTTAAGCTTTATCAGTTGATCTACAATCGCTTCTTAGCCTCGCAGATGAGAGAGGCACTCTACGATACCACCACAGTGGAGATCGAAGGGGATGGATACACCTTCAGGGCAACTTCTTCTGAGTTGATATTCGATGGTTTCTTAAAAGTTTATCAGGAGATAAAGGAGGAGAACGGAGAAGAGGAAAAAGCAGTGAAACTTCCCATTTTAAATAAGGGTGAGAAGTTAAAACTGTTAAAACTTGATCCACAACAGCATTTCACCGAGCCAAAGCCTCGCTTTTCCGAAGCTTCTCTTATAAAAGAATTAGAGGCTAACGGTATCGGTAGACCTTCCACTTACGCTCAGATCGTGGGGACGATTGAGGATAGAAAATATGTGGAAAAAGAGGAAAAAAAGCTTTATCCAACAGAGTTAGGGAAGACGGTCAACCGGATTCTGGTGGAAAATTTCCCTGAGCTTTTCGATGTGGGGTTCACCGCTGAGATGGAGGAGGAATTGGACCGGATTGAGGAGGGGGAGGATAACTGGGTTAAGGTGCTAAAAGATTTTTATACTCCTTTTAAATCTATCTTAGAGGAGGCGGAGAAAAAAATGGAGGAGATCAAAAACACCACCCAGGAGAAAACCGAAGAGGTCTGCGATAAGTGCGGAAGACCTATGGTGATTAGATGGGGAAGGCATGGAAGGTTCTTAGCCTGCTCAGGTTTTCCGGAATGCAAAAATACTAAGCCTCTGAATAATGAAAAGAATCATTTAACCGAGGAAAAATGCGAGCTCTGCGGCTCTTTTATGGTTGTAAAAAATGGTAAATTTGGCAAATTCTTAGCCTGCTCTAAATATCCAGAATGTAAAAATACCAAACCATATTCTTTAGGGATTTCCTGTCCGAAGGGGTGTGGGGGGGGTATCGTGGAGAAAAAAAGCAAAAGAGGGAAAATCTTTTATGGCTGTTCCAACTACCCCAAATGTGATTTCGCAGCCTGGGACAAACCGGTCAAGGAAAACTGCCCGCAATGCGGGGCGAATTTTATGGTTTTAAAAGAAACCAAGAAAAAAGGGGAATATCTCCTGTGTCTGAAATGTAAATATGAAAAAAGTGTGGCTGAAGATAAGGTTGAAGTTAAGAGCTGAAAGGTGAGTTTTTATGTCCGGATCTGAATATACAGAAGAAGAGCTGAAGAGCAGCATTCAGGATTATCTTTCTTACATTCAATCTGAGAAAAATTACTCCGCTCATACCTTTGATGCTTATAAGAAAGATTTGTTTTCCTTTTCAGATTTTTTGAAGTCTGAGCAAAAGGAAAAAATCACCCCAGACTCAATCCGGAGGAAAGACATAAAGAATTATTTGATCTATCTAAGCCAGAGGGGTTTTGATCCTGCTTCGATCCAGCGGAAACTCTCAACTTTAAAGTCTTTTTTCAAGTATCTGCAAAGGAAGCTGAAGGTCAAAACTAATCCAGCTTCAAGCCTGGAAGCCCCCAAAAGGAAAAAGAGGCTTCCTCGGGCGCTAAGCTGGCCACAGGTCAAGTCTCTGCTCGAGCCTTCCTTATATCAGAAGGAAAAAGAAGGATTGAGGGACAGGGCGATCCTGGAACTGTTATACAATACAGGTCTAAGACTGGCTGAGATATCCTCCCTTAAGAGAGGAGATATAGATTTCCAAGCTGGCGAAATAAAAGTCCTGGGAAAAGGGAATAAAGAAAGAATTGTCCCGATTGGCGAGAACGCTGCTAAAATCCTTACTGGATATCTGGACTCAAAGAATTCCAAAGATGATTTTATTTTCTCAAATAAGTATGGAGAGAAGCTTGGTCGCAGGGGTATAGCCAGGGTGGTAAAAAAATACGGGGCTAAGGTGATTGAGGAAAAGAAATTTAGTCCTCACGTTTTGAGGCACAGTTTTGCCACGCATCTTCTGGATGAAGGAGCAAACCTCCTGGCAGTTAAAGAGATGTTGGGACATGAGAAGCTTTCCACTACTCAGATTTACGCCCATGTCTCCCTGGACAGGGTGAAAAAAGTTTATCAGAAGGCCCATCCCAGATCGGGATACAAAGATTGAAGCAAAGAATAAAGGTGACACATGATTGAATCGAATCAAAAAATTTACGGGACGACTATCTTAGGGATCAGGCATAAAGGGAAGGTGGCTATAGGGGGTGATGGGCAGGTCAGCTTTGAGAACACCATCATCAAGCAGAACGCCAGGAAACTCAGACGGCTCTATAATGACACTATATTAGCCGGTTTCGCAGGAGCCTCTGCGGATGCCTTTGCCCTATTTGACCGGTTCGAATCGAAAATCGAGGAATTTCACGGCAACCTTAACCGGGCAGCAGTGGAGCTGGCAAAAGAATGGAGGATGGATAAGTACTTGAGAAGGCTGGAAGCGCTCATAGCGGTTCTGGATAAGGAGCATGCCCTGGTGATTTCCGGGAACGGAGACGTGATCGAGCCGGACGATAATATCGTGGCTATCGGCTCAGGTGGACCTTATGCTTTGGCTGCAGCCAGGGCGTTAGTGGAGTTTTCAGACCTGGATGCCAGAGGGATAGTTCAGAAATCTCTGGAGATAGCTTCCTCGATATGCGTTTTCACCAATGATAAGATAATAATAGAGGAATTATAGATAGTCAGGATGACGGTTCTACGAAAGTAAATCTCGGAGGATATTGGAGTATAAACCTTTAGGTTTATCTGAAGTAACTCCCTATTTAAGAATATTCTTAAGGTAAAGCTTTAGCTTTACACTCCAGTTAACTTCAGAAGCGTAGGGGCGGAGTTAAGCTCCGCCCTCTCGGATCTCTAAATATAAAATTCTAAAGGATATTCTGGGAGAGTATGAAGATGAAAGAGCTTACGCCAAATCAGATCGTTGAGGAACTGGATAAATATATAATCGGGCAGGATAAAGCCAAGAAATCTGTGGGGATCGCCCTTCGGAACAGGTGGAGAAGGCAGCAGGTGGAAGGTGAGCTGAAAGATGAAATAATGCCTAACAATATAATAATGATCGGTCCTACCGGGGTGGGGAAAACCGAGATAGCCAGAAGGCTGGCTAATTTAGCCAGCGCCCCTTTTGTTAAAGTGGAAGCCTCTAAGTTCACTGAAGTGGGTTACGTAGGTCGTGATGTCGAGTCGATGGTGCGAGATCTGATAGATCTGGCAGTGAATATGGTTAAAAGGGAGAAATCATTTGAGGTGAGCCAGAAGGCGTCCGTGTTAGCTGAAGAGAAGATTTTAAACCTGCTTTTGCCAGTTACCTCAAGAAGAAAAAACGCCGGAAAAGAGAGTCTCCCGGCACCGAGCAAAGAATTAGAGGAGAAAGGAAAGAAAACCAGAGAGAAGTTAAGAGAAAAATTAAAACAGGGGAAATTAGACCAGAGGCATATCGAAATCGAATTGCCAGAGGACAGGTTTCCCACAGTGGAGATTTTCACCCCTGCCGGGATAGAGGAGTTAGGTTTTAATTTCCAGGAGATGTTCTCCGGAATGATTCCCAAGAAGACTAAAAAAAGGAAAGTGAGCGTGGGTGAGGCGCAGAAGATTCTGACTCAGGAGGAGGTGGGTAGGTTAGTTGACATGGAAGAGGTTATCTCCACTGCTTTAGAGAGGGTAGAAAATTCCGGGATAATCTTTGTGGATGAGATAGACAAGATCGTAGGGGAAAAAGTCAAAGGTGCAGGCCCGGACGTCTCACGTGAAGGGGTGCAGAGGGATTTGCTCCCGATAGTCGAAGGGACCAATGTAATGACCAAGTACGGTATGGTCAAAACTGACCATGTCCTGTTTATAGCAGCCGGGGCTTTTCATACTTACAAACCTTCAGATTTGATCCCTGAACTACAGGGCAGGTTCCCCATCCGAGTGGAGTTAGACAGCCTCAATACTAAAGATTTCGTGAGGATTTTGACTGAGCCAAAAAACTCTTTGATCAAGCAGTATATCGCCCTTTTAGCCACAGAGGGTGTGGAGATAGAATTCGAGAAAGAGGCGATAGGGGAGATCGCGCATATAGCCAATTTAGTAAACGAGCGGACTGAAAATATCGGCGCCAGGAGACTGCACACGGTTATGACTACTCTTTTAGAGGATATAATGTTCAAGATACCGGAGACGAAAATGGAGAAAATCGTGGTGACGAAAAAGATGGTGGAAGATACGTTAAAAGCTATTGTAGAAGATAAAGATTTGAGCAGGTATATTCTTTAACCCTTCCCTTCTACCCCTTCCCCGGTTCAAGAGTTCAAGGGTTAAAAGGTTCAAAGGGAAAAGAAAAAGACGTGATCGTTATCCGTTTACCGTGAGCGTGAAGTTCGTAGCGTCCGGGTTTATCCCGGACGTTTTTCTTTTCGTAGGGACAGAATCCGCCTGAGGCGGATTCTGTCCTAATACCTTTAGATGTATCTTTTTCCGTCGGGCTTAAACCCAACGCTACTGAAGGACCTCACCCTGACCCTCTCCTAAAAGGACAGGGAATATCATCTTTTATTTTCCTTGACTTAAGGGAAATCGCTTTTAAATTTATAGTCAATTCACTTGTTGCAGGAGATGATATGAAAAGAGATTTTTTAGCGGTTTCAGATTTTTCCTATAAGGAGGTCAAAGAGGTTTTTAAACTGACTGGGGATATGAAGAAAGGAAGGATTAAACCCCAGCCCCTTAAAAATAAAGCTGCTGTATGTATATTCCACAAGCCTTCTTTAAGAACCAGGATAAGTTTCGAGGTTGGAATCCGGCAGTTGGGTGGAAACTCTTTGTACATTACCAGGGATGAGTTCAAGCTTGGCGAAAAGGATGATCCGGAAAAAAGGGAATGGTACTATGATGGGGCAGAGGTTTTGTCCCGGATGATAGACCTCATAGTCATCCGCACCTTTGAACACTCCGGGGTCGAGGAATTAGCCAAATTCGCCAGGGTCCCGGTGATTAATGCCCTGACGGACCTTTATCATCCCTGCCAGATTTTAGGAGACCTTTTCACCATTTTCGAAAAGAAGAAAAGAATTGAAAATGTCTCCATTGCCTTTTTAGGTGATGGGAACAACGTCTGCAATTCCTTTCTGGATGCAGCTTCGCTGATTCCTCTGGATTTACGCATCGGGACCTCACCCCAGACTATGCCGGATAAGAATGTTGTAGAAAAGGCGCAGAAAGCCGGTGTGAGCAAGATAAAGCTGACCAACTATCCGATCGAGGCAGTGGAAAATGCGGATGTGGTCTATACTGACGTCTGGGCAAGTATGGGGCAGGAGGATTTGTATGAGTCAAAAGCCAGGCTGTTGCGAAGATTTCAGGTGAACTCTCAGCTTATCGGCTACGCCAAAAAGGATTGTCTGGTGATGCACTGCCTACCTGCTCACCGGGGTGAGGAGATAACAGATGAGACGATGGACGGGAAAAACTCGGTCGTTTTTGACCAGGCAGAGAACAGACTGCATATCCAGAAAGGGATCATCGTCGAGCTACTAAAGAAGTCCAAAGGCTAAAGGCTATAGTCTAAAGTTAAAAGACCCAAAACTCAAGCCGATGGAAAGGAACAAAAAGCGTAGTTGCTCAATTTATTGAGCATAGCCAATTGGAGGTTGGACTAAAGTCCAACCTCCTGTCTTCGTTGGTGAGGACACCAACCCTATGGATCCAAATTCGGACGAAGAGCGAATAATCCAAAGTCAAAAAGCAAATAGCGAACCGCGAACCGCGAAACCAAAAAAGGTTCTGTGCTCCAGGTCTGGATACCTTGGAAAAAGAGCTTCCAGGGATACCGAAATCTCCAAAATGATTATCTGAGGCCTTAAAAAAGCAGAGAAATGGTGGTTCTAAAATCAAAATGATAACCACCATTTTTATTTAAGAAATCAGAGGCAAGATTATGGAACTGATAAGAAGATATTCCAACTGCTTTGTTTGTGGAAATAAAAATGAATATGGCTTGAAAGTTGATTTCTTCTATGATAAAGGTGTATCCAGAGCTGAGTACGTGGCAGAGGAAAAATTCCAGGGATATAAAGATTTACTGCACGGGGGAATCATCTCTGCCCTTTTAGATGAGGTGATGATTAAAGCCGTGATTGCAACGGGTATCTTAGTAGTTACCGCTGAAATCCAGGTCAAATTCATCAAGCCGGTGAAAATTGGTGAGAAGTTGTTTCTGGAAGGGAAGATCACTGGAGAACAGAAGAAAATATTCACAGCCGAAGGGACAGTTAGTAACTCGAAAGGGAAAATAGTCGCTGCAGGGAAAGGAAGGTTTTTTAAAGTCACGGAGGAGATGCAGAAGTCTTAGATGAAAGTCTGGAGTAAGATTTTTTGCAAGGAAAGAACACTGTTCTGTCCCTACGACTTTGAAAAGATGATTTCATCAGTCCGTGATGCACGGGAAACCCAGCAATTCGTCCCCACATAGTGGACAAGCCCTCTTGACAATATCATTTTTTTCCTTTAATTGCTCTATGAGTTAAAAGTTCTTTCTCAACCTTAAAGGAGGAGACTTATGTTCTGGAGAAAGATTCAGTTTTTAGGTTTTGGGGCTTTGCTATTAATTTTTCTTTTTAACCTTTCTTTCGGAGCACAGCCAGTCCTGGTAAAAATCGACCTGAAGACGGCAAAGGATTTCCAAATAGCGAAGGAATCAGGGCTAAAAGCCTATGTAAAGCTGGACAACAGCTATATAGCTGAAATCGAAAAAGATAAGATTCCGGAATTGGAATCTCAGGGTCTTGCTCTGCAAATACTGGACGAAAATATCTGGACCCAGGATTACTTCCTGGTCTCAAAGTCTTTGTTTAAGACAAAAGCAAATCTTTTCACTTATGGGCAAGTTCTGTTAGAAGATGAAAATATTGCTCTTTTAAAGACTGACCAGAGTAGGGCGCTGGAGCTTCTTAAAGCCGGTTATCGTTTGAATAAAATTTCTGCACAACCCATTCCTTTAGAATATACGCCTCCCCCTTCCCCTTCAATACCAACCATAACCTATTCTCTGGATAGAGATAGCTTAGTTTTTCAGGTCTCTGTAGACTCTTTGACCTCTTATCTAAGAAAACTTGAGGCCTTTCAGACCAGATTTGTCTATTCTGATTCGATTGTAAAAGCACGGCACTGGCTTTATGATAAATTTAAAGAGTTCGGGATCGATAGTGTTTATTTCTATCCTTTCACTGCCTGGGATAGTTGGGTCAAAGGAGATTGGCTGACGGATTCTAATGTGGTGGCAGTAATCCCGGGGACAGTTAATCCGGATAAGGTGATAGTGGTAGGCGGGCATTATGATTCTGTCAACTGGAGTTTTTGGAGTTTTAATGATCCGGCACCAGGAGCAGATGATAATGGCAGCGGGACTGCGGCTACTCTGGAGATGGCAAGAATCATAGCGGCTCACCCCCTATCAAAGACGGTTATCTTTATGCCATTTGCAGCTGAGGAGCTTGGCCTTTTTGGAAGCACGGCTTATGCTATGGATGCCTATTCCCACGGCATGGATATTCAGCTGATGATTAATTTCGATATGATTGCTCACGGGGAAAATTCAACTGATATGGACATACACACTGACGGTGCTTCTCAGCCTTATGCCCACCTCTTGACCCAGATGGCAGCAGCTTATACCAGTTTAGTTCCACATATCTTAGGGAATTCATCCGGCAGCGATAGCTGGCCCTTTTCTCAAGTCGGATACAACATCATATACAGCTTTGAGACGATCTTCAGCACCCATTATCACCAGCCCTCAGATTCTGTAGTCTACCTCAATATCCCCTATATGAGCCAGATCGTCAAAATGAACTTAGCCACTTTGGTAGAGGTAGCAGAGTCACCTGGTCCGGTAAAAGGTTTAGTAGTGGTGGATGCTGGCGATGGGAATAAGCTTTACCTAAACTGGAGTCCTCTTCTGGAGAATGGTTTAACCGGATATAAGATATATTATGGTACTCAGAGTGGGGTTTACACAGATACCCAGTTCGTGAGTTACAGTATAACCACAGACACTCTGCGGGGTTTGCAGAGCGACACGACTTATTACATAGCAGTAGCAGCGGTAAACAGTTCAGGCAAGGAGAGTATTTACAAAAGCGAGATAACGGGTAGACCGCGGGTGATTCCTTTAGCCCCTTCAGGGCTTACCGCGCATACCGGTTATTTCGAGATAAATTTAAGCTGGCAGCCGAATAGGGAAGCAGATCTTTTGCATTATAATCTTTACCGTAGCCTCAGCTCAGGCTCAGGCTACAATCTTTTAGCTACAGGTATAAAGGGACTTTCCTATCAGGATAGTTCAGTTCAGGGCGGGATCTGGTATCATTACCGGCTGACCGTGGTGGACACCACGGGGAACGAAAGCCCTGTGTCAGGTGAGGTGCAGATGATTGCCATAACTTTGGACCAGGGGATTCTGGTAGTGGATGAGGCAGCTAACAGCAGAGGCATACCGCCCTGGCCTTCAAGTGATGCCCAGCAGGATAGTTTTTATACGGAGGTATTTTCTGGGTACAGAGCACTCCTTTACGAATATACCAGCATAGCGCAGCAGCCCGGGATAATCGATTTAGGGCCCTATTCGACCGTAGTCTGGCTGGACGATGATTTTCTCAAGTCCAATTTTATGGATAATAAAGATTACGAGCTGATAAAGGAGTATATCGGTTATGGTGGCAGGTTTATTTTATTTAGCTGGATCGGTTTGAGGAGTTTCAAGAGTTTGCCCCGCACCTATTTGCCGGGTAGTTTTATGTATGATTACCTGCATATAACCTGGGCAAATGAGGATATAGTGAATGATTTTGTGGAAGCTGTTGCTCTGGATACCACCTCTTACCCCAGTCTGGAGGTAGACACCAGCAGAGCCATAGTCAAGAACCTGTACAACTGGGGAGGAAAGCTGAAGTATATAGAAGTGCTCAACTTAAGGCCTGAGGCAACTCCTTTATACAGTTTTGATTCCTACAGCAGTGATACTGCTTTTGAGGGGAAGGTTTGTGGTTTAAAGTATGATGGACCTGATTACAAGTTAGCTTTCTTTACGTTTCCGCTATTTTATATGGACAAAACCGAGGCAAAGAGGCTGGTAAATTCCCTGATGAGGGATCTTGGAGAGCCATTGGGGGTGGAGGATAATCCTTCTGCAGTTCTGCCACAGAGATATGACCTTGTGCAGAACTATCCTAATCCGTTTAACCCTTCCACCACCATACCCTTCCAAGCCGGTAGCAGGAAGCCTGGAGCTGGTAGACCCAGCCACACCACCCTGAAGATCTATAATATCCTGGGGCAGTTGGTGAGGACTTTGGTGGATGAGGAGAAAGCACCGGGGAACTATAAGATAATCTGGGATGGGAAAGACAATTCTGGCAAAGAAGTAGGAAGCGGGATATATTTTTATCAGTTGAGAACTGAAGAATAC
>JAUYBY010000056.1 GCA_030692925.1 Candidatus Zixiibacteriota bacterium
TTTGTAGCGGAAGGCTTTAGTGTATTATCAAGTAGCATAGGTTACAGATCAATCAACTGACACAGGTTGGGGGAAACCTGGGTCTACCTGACTACATTTTTTCTTAGTCAGGAGTAGGAGTAGGTCGGGTTGCGCAAGCTACCCGACTGAGTTTGTCTGTCATCTACAATGACAGGTAGTGGAAGGCTTCGGCCTTCCATTTTTTTTCTCTGGAAAACCTGGAGCCTTTATAAAAATCTCTCATCCTTCGTAAATTCCAAGACTCTAAAACAACTTGACTTTTAAAGGTGGAGCAGATAAAATTGAGAAAGAAGATAATTCCTTAACTGCGACTTCAAAGTAGTCCGACAGATCAGAGTGTCGGGTGGCTCGTGGAACCCGACCTACTCTTCTCAAATTTTAAAAGGAGGCAAGACAGAGTGGAAAAATCTAAAATCAAACAAGAGGTCTGGAAGACGATTCAGGCGCTGAATCGAGCCTGGGCTATTGAAGGAAATCCGGATAAACTCAAAGATTATTTTCATAAGGATATGGTAGCAATTACTCCAACTGACCGTAACCGTGTTGAAGGAAGGGATGCTTGCGTCGCAGGCTGGAAGAAATTTGTTGAGACTGCAAAAATCCATTACTGGAAAGAGAATGACCCTAAAATTCAGATATATGGGAACGGAAAGTTTGCTGTAGTAACCTACTACTGGGATATCTCCTATGAAATGGGTGGAAAGTCTATAAAAACTGCTGGAAGGGATATGTTCGCCTTGGTAAAAGAGAAAGGAAAATGGTGGGTAGTGGCGGACCAATTTTCTACATTCCCAAACCAATAATAAAAAAGCTATTTAATCCACGAGTTAATGTTATAAAAGACGTATATATTACTAAACAAAAAAGGAGGAGTTTATGAAAAACACAATTGAGAATCTCACCAAAGCTTTCATCGGGGAAAGTCAGGCAAGAAACAGGTACACTTTTTATTCCAAAGTAGCCAGGAATGAGGGATTTGAGCAGATAGCTGAGATTTTTCTTATGACTGCGGATAACGAAAAAGAACATGCGAAATGGTTCTTCAATATGCTTCAGGATTTAAAGAACAGTAGCCAGGAAAAATTAGATGAGATAAAAGTCGAGGCAGCTGCCCCGACCATTTTAGGGACCACTGCTGAGAATCTGACAGCCGCAATCGCTGGAGAGCATTACGAAAACAGCACGATGTATCCCGAATTTGCTGAGATTGCCCAGAAAGAAGGTCTGCCTGAGGTAGCCCGAAGAATCAGGTCGATCTCCAGGGCAGAAGAGCATCACGAGGAAAGATACAGAAAACTTTTGAAAGAGGTAGAGGCTGGAACGGTTTTCAAAAAACCGGATAAGGTCTACTGGGTATGCCGGGAATGCGGGTTTGTTTCCTTCGGCACGGAGCCGCCCCTGAAATGCCCCTCTTGCGACCACGCCAGAAGCTTCTACCAGGTGAAGTGTGAAGAGTATTAAGAAGTTCTTATTCTGTAGCGGAAGGCTTCAGCCTTCCATTGTCTTGAACTCGGTAACCCCACCTTGCCTCAAGGTGGGATTTTTTATTACTTTATCATCAAAAGGTGCGGGAAATCCAATTCCCGCACCAACAAATCCTCGTAGTTAATCATCTTGATAATGCCCCCAATTTATTTTACAACCACAGCTTGAGCAATAGCTCTCTCCTTTTCGGAGATTATTACCACATTCTGTACACTTGAAGCCACTCTCCTCTTTCCCCTTCCCCTCAAGCAACCTCCTTATGTATCTTACTAGTCCATCTCCCACTTTACGTAAGTTTTGATAGACCTGATAGAAAGCAACTTGGCTTTTAGGTGCGAGCTTGTTGTATTCTAGTTTTATCCGTTCTATTTCTTGTTCTTCTGGCTGGATTTGCGAGTAATCCCGTGCCGTAAGGGGCCCTGACTTTGTTGAAACAACGATTGAGCCGATAATAAAGTCGTGTATTCCTCTTCTATGCCTAGATAGCAGTAAAACAATTAGATTTATTAATCCTAACCACGGCATAAGGAAAAATTTGATTATCTCTCTTATGACAAACCGCGCTAGACCAAGCTCAAAACCGACACCAGCTACAAAGCTTGAATAAGGAATAACCCTTAGCCCGAGTATTTTCTTTCCTATTGTCATCCCATTATACGCCAGAGGAATTAAGACAAAGTTGATTATCATCCAGATACCAACAATGACGCCGATTATCTCCTGTAACTCTCCAGCTCTCGTTAAGCCACCCCAAAGAATAAGCGGACCATAATCTACCAAAAGCGCTACAAACCTATCCCAAAAAGCACCAATCTGATATCTTACGATTAGGTTATCTTTCTGTCCTTCCAAAGTTTCCCTCCTGTTCTACCGTTTTTTGATTATCTCCCCAAAAAGCGTAAAACTATCCGTATCTGCGATTTTAATCTTTACAATCTCCCCTAAAAGATTTTCATCTTTCTCCCCTTTTGGTATTATCACAGTTTTATTACTTCTTCCCTTCCCTTTCCAGCTTGATTTATCCCTTTTGCTTTTGCCATCAATCAGGACCTCTTCAGTTTTTCCGATCAGGGATTTATTCTTCTTTTGAGCAATCTTTTTCTGCAATTCAATTAACATCTGAAGCCTCTCTAATTTCACCTCATTTGGAACATCATCCTTTAAGAGGAAAGCTGTTGTTCCTTCTCTGGGAGAATATTTGAACATAAAGGCAGAATCAAATTCAATCCTTTGCACCATCTCCAGGGTTTTTTGAAAATCCTCTTCCTTTTCCCCTGGGAAACCCACGATCAGATCAGTAGTCAAGCTCAGGTTATCGACTTTACCTCTCACTGAATCCATCAGACGCAGATAATCTGAAGAATTATATTTCCGATTCATCTTTTCCAGAATCTTGTCTGAGCCGGATTGCAAAGGGAGATGAAGATGCTCACATACTTTTTCTAATTCTGACATTGCTTCGATTAACTTTAGAGAAAGGTCTTTCGGATGAGAGGTCATAAATCTTATTCTCTGAATATCGGTTTTGCTCACCTCCTTGAGAAGCTCAGCAAAATCGCATCCATTATCCTTATAAGAATTCACATTCTGCCCGATCAGGGCAACCTCTTTACACCCATATTCAGTTAGGCATTGAACCTCCTTGATGATCTCCGATAATTTTCTATTCTTCTCCGAGCCACGGACATAAGGCACAATACAATAGGAGCAGAAATTCTCACACCCTCTGGAAATTGCTACGAATGAAGAGAATTTGTTTTTTCTTTGTGGCAGAGAATCAATCTTCTGCAACTCAGAAAAAGACAAAGCCACAGTCGGACTTTTCCCTTTTTTCTCCAGATAATCCGGAAGTTTAAATAGCTCCTCAGTCCCCAAGACGAGATCCAGAGTCGGAACTTCTTTCAGGAATCTTTCTCCCAATCTTTGAGCCATACATCCGATAACAGCCAATTTGACTTCAGGGTTTTCCAGCTTATGTCTGGAAAGCTCATTTAACCTGCCAATGGCTCTTACCTCAGCATGCTCCCTCACTGAGCAGGTATTGACAATGATCAGATTGGCGTCTTCTGGTTTGCTGGTTGCTGAATACCCTTTTTGTGAGAGGATACCCTTCAGAACCTCAGAATCGTAAACATTCATCTGACAGCCGAAGGTGATTATGTGAAATTTGTTGTTCATTGACATTTGTGGGGATTCTTCGCCCTACGGGCTCAGAATGACTGTTTGTCTTTGTCATACTGAGCGTTAGCGAAGTATCTCCTCTGCTCTCGCTGGATGTTATCATCCAGCGGAAAAATAGGCGGATGATAACATCCGCCAGAGAGCGAAATATCAAAAGCAGTATATAATCATACTATTCTTGAGTACTTAACAATCTTTTCTCTCTTATCCGCGCACCTTCACGCTCCAACTCATAATTGTAGATATCAAAACCATGCCTGATGGTGATGTTCTGCCTTCTAACTTTCTTTCTGAAAAGCTTAATCTGCCTGTCTGTCCACTCAGGATGGATATAATAATCCTTATTTGTCTGCCTGGCTCGAGGGTTGTAGTGTTCAAATGTTTGGTTTAAAGGCCTGTATCTGCAATCAGCTATTTGCACTCCCCACCTTTTACATTGTCTGAGTTTCTTTAACATTTCATAATAATCCTGATTATAATTATAAATCATGAAAACATAAATGTCTTTGGCAGGATATCCAGCCTCAACAAGCATATCAATCTGTTTTTTTATCATTTTTCGCTGGTCATATCTATGGTCCCACGCAATCCTCGGGTTAAGAAATCTGGCCTCTTTTATTAGTTTTGCCACCTCGGGAGTCAGAAGCCTTCCGTCAATACCGCATTGGCTCTCTGAATAAACAACCCGGCCATTATGTTTTGAATTCTTTAGCTCCTCTAATATATCTTTTATATAGGGATTAGCTAAGAGGTTATTGTCATAGAATATAACCCGATTACTGCGAATCTCGTCCTTAATGCTCTTTTTATATTTGAATTCCGGCTCAATTTTCCATGTCCCGCAAAATTTGCAGCGTCTTAAACAGCCTCTCGAAGTATGGACTATCTGATAATCAACATTAACCAAATCATAAGCCGGCTTAAACTTCTCGGCTTTTTCATCCACACCAATAAAAACCTCATCACAACCAGACTTTTTGCAATGCTCTGGCATTAGCGAGGCATAAATGCCACCGACTATGACTCTTGCTTTGGGGTAATTTTCTTTATAGAATTTTGCGCTTTCCCATACATAGTTAGACCAATAGGTAAAAAGCGAGGTTATCTTGACCTGATTAGGATAGAAATCAGGAAACTGTTGGTTGCCTCTAACTAATTTAATCTCGTCCCCTCTTTCCCTGTGAAAACTTGCAAGCTTCAAGAGCCCCACAGGCAAGAAATCCCGATGATTTTTGCTCTTAGGGGGAATTGGAAAGCTTGGTTCAACTAGCAAAATTCTCATGTTAATTTTGAATTAGCAAAAAACAGCCTAAAAATATTATCATAAATTGTTATCACCTCATTTGGATTCAATTTTACATCAGTGGGATGCGCGCAATCACATCTTGTGTTATAGGCAGTTTTTAATTTATTGAGTTCGGTTTTTGATATTATTTTTTTATACAGCATATAATAAAGCAATTGCCAGTCCTTACCATCTCGTAAATCATCCGCAGAGCTAATATTTAATTTATAATTCCCTCCAAGATGCTTATACGGGTCCTTTTTTAATTGTGACATAGCTCTAGAAACAGTATTAAAATCTACAACATTCTTTGCTATATGATTAATTACTTTGCTTATGCCCGCAGCCCAAATCATCACTGAAGCAGCTTTGAGACAATTATTCTCTAAGCAATATATCCCTTCAGCAATATATTCGTTTTCCTCTTGGGTTAATTTCTTTCCTATGCTTTCGTAATTCTTTCTTACCTTTTTTAAGGTATTTTCTTCCTTAGCCGTCAGATTTATCTTTTTGAAAGTGCTTGCATTACTTTTATTATCTTTTTGTGATTTTCGTTTTCTGCCTTTTTGGGCTTTAGCTGCGTCAGATTCTTTTTTCTTTGCCCCGGGGTACAGCTTTTCCCAATCAGAATATGTGTCCTTGATATTTTTTGACTTGTTTGTCAAGAAGGTATCCAGCAAAGATTCTACCTGTTCTTTATTCTTGGTGTCAGCAAATACATTCTTGAATTCATCCATTAAATAACGCGTGCCAACAAGAAAACCATTTTCAACTTTCTCTATAAGAATTATTCTCAAATTATCCTCCCCATACTTGGCAAACAAGGAAGGGAACTCTCTTTTTAATGGATTGATAAAGCTTGCTTCATTCTGAATTAAATGGCTCATGTCAATCTGACCAGAAATTACTTTTTCAATCACTTTATCATCATATTTTATGAGCTTTAAAAGGTCGGATATTTGAGGATCGGTATGTGCAGTTATTTCTTTTAATTGCTTTATAATTTCTTTCTCCGTTAGTGTTGAATTATTCTGTTTCAAATCCGCAATTATCGTTTTAATGGATTTTGTTTCAGCAGCCTTATCCCAATTTTTCCGCAACATGTGTACTTGATAGGCTAGAATTCTTCCATCAGCATCATCTTTTGCTATTAATACGGGCACAGTGCCATCTCCGTATTTATCTGCTTCAGAAACTTTCGTTGCAGCCCTTAATCTTCTTTCTCCATCGATAAGGATAAAATACTCATTTTTAGAAGGGTCTTTTTTGACTATAAGGGGCTCTAAAATACCATGAAATTTAATTGATGATACTAACTTGTGGAACTCTGGATCAGTTATTATTTGATGTTCTTTCTCCCCCCGAGGATTATTAACATCAAATGAAATCTTGCTCAATTGGACGTACTTAATGTCCTTCTCTAACGATTTCATAAACCCTCCATACTAATTAAAATAAGGTACTGATATTTATAAAGATTTTATACTTATTCGTCCTCGCCCGGATAAAAGCTTCCAAATCCTCAGGCTTAATCCTCCACTGCTTTAATTTTGTAGTCCTGGTAGCCCGACAAACTCAATCGTCGGGTGGCTTGTGCAACCCGATCTACTAAAACCCCTGCGTATTCCTTAACCTCTCAAAAAAATCCTTATCCCCTTTTGGAGGTTTGATTCCGGATTTTTCAGCAAGCTCCTTTAGTAATTTTTTTTCCTCTGAGGAAAGAGAAGAAGGTATCCAGACCATAACCCTGACTATCTGGTCTCCTTTACCATAAGAATGAAGATGCGGAATCCCTTTGCCCCTTAGCCGGAAAAGCTTGCCAGATTGAGTCCCGGCAGGTATCTTCAGATTCACTTTACCCTCTAAAGTAGGAGCCTCAACTTCAGTTCCTAATGCCGCCTGGGGAAAGCTTATTGCCAGCTCATAAATTAAATCATCCTCGTGCCTGATAAAATATGGATGTTCCTCCTCCTCGATAAAGACTAAAACGTCGCCGGCCGGACCTCCTCTTTTGCCATAATTACCCGCGCCCCGCAGAGGAATATAATTTCCAGTATTCACTCCTGCTGGCACTTTTACGTTTATGGTGCTTTCACCTCTTACTCTTCCTTCCCCTCCGCAAACTGGACAGGCTTTTTCGATCACTTCACCTGAGCCTCCGCAGAGATTGCAGGTAGTAACTATAATCGACTGGCCAAAGAAAGAGCGGGATACTTTTCTCACTTCACCTGTGCCGTGGCAGGTAGGACAGGTTCTTTTGGATGTTCCTCTCTCTGCTCCTGTCCCTTCACAGGCAGAACACCTGACCTGCCTTTTCAGTTTGATCGTTTTCTCCACTCCAGTGGCTATCTCCTCTAAACTTAATTTGAGCTTTATATGTAAATCCTCGCCCTTTGACGGCCCTCGTCTGGCTCTGGTAGCCCTTCTCTCTCCGAAAATATCAAAATCCTCAAACCCGCCCCCTCCAAAATCCCGCATAAAAGTTCTCAAGGCATCACCTAAATCGAAAGTGCCAAAGTCAAATCCCTGGAAACCTTCACCTGCGCCGGCACCGACACCCACATGCCCGAACTGGTCGTATTTGCTTTTCTTATCCGGATCCTTCAGCACCTCGTAAGCCTCAGTCGCCTCTTTGAATTTTTCTTCAGCTTCTTTGTTGCCGGGATTTCTGTCCGGATGATATTGTAGAGCAAGCTTTCTATAGGCTTTCTTTATGTTCTCTTCGGTGGCATTTTTCTCCACCCCTAAAACCTCGTAATAATCTCTCTTAGCCATATTCTTATATCAGATTACGCTGATATCCTTTGAAAACACTAATATATATCTAATCTTCAGACTGTCAACTATTAAGCTTCCGAATCTATACGTTAAAGATAAATTGTGTCCAATGGTTTGATGGGTATCATGCTGAGTCCATAGGACGAAGCATCTAAAACCAGATTCTTCCCCCCGCAGGGGTCAGAATGACAATACAATGTAAGTGCACGGTACCGCCTTTGGTGGGATGCCCTTACCCTGCTTTTATTTTATCTCTATCTCTTGTTTAATCCCTTTCAGTGCGTTAGAGACAATCTCTAAATCTCTCTGGAATTTTTCATTCTCCGGACTTTTCTCGACCGCTTTTTTCATTAATGCTTGAGCCTTTGAATATTCCCCTTTCCTGAAATATACCCATCCCTGAGTATCGTAAATGATCTCCGGGTGAGATGGCTTCAAAGACAGAGCTTTGTCACAGAAGACCAATGCCCGGTTGAGGCTTTGGTTCTTCTTGACCATTTCCCAGGCAGATCTCTGGAGCAAATCAGCTATTTTATCCTTCTGGGTTGAGTCAGGTCCCCAGGCTATAATCGAATCTATCTTTATCATTGCTTCATCCGGTCTGTTTAATTTAAGACAGGCGGTAGCTAAAAGTAATTCGAGAGAACCCTTTTCCTCTTTTATAATATTTGACATTTTCAATACCTTTTCCCCTTTTTCTAACATTCGATCATATTTTCCTCGAAGCAAGTCAAGCTGAACTAAATTGATCTGCGACGTGACAAATGTAGAGTCCATCTCTGTGCTTTTTTGAAACTCTTTCTCTGCCAGATCAAATTTTCCCTGACTGGCATATGCCTCACCTAAGAAATTATGATTCATACCTGAACCATTCATTTTGACGGCTTTTTTATACTCTTCTTCTGCCTGTTCAAATTTACCGCTCCTGTTAAAAAGTAATCCTTTCCATTCGTGTATGTTTCCATAATCCGGTGCCAGGTTTTGGAGCTTAGCAAACCAGTTTTCTGATTCAGAATATCCCTGCAGTTCCAAGTTCAGACACCCCAGCAAAAATATCGCCTCTAAGCAATATGGATTTCTAGTATATGCCTGTTCAAGTTCCGGGATAGCTTTTACCTTACTCTGTATATTTATATATGCTTGAGCCCTGGCTAAATATATGTTGGCTGAATACCCCTTGATCTGCCAGATACCGAAGAGTGCTGTAAAAGTCGCAATCAAAACATAAAGTATGACTTTCAATCCACCTGGTAACTTTTTTAATGACAAGGAGTTCGACTCGTCTCTCCCGGATTTCTCAGAATATGAGATCAAAGCCATTAATAAACAAATAGATAGCCAGAAGAAGAAATCGGGCCCGGACCACCTCAAGCTGACGCAAACTAAACCCTGTACCAAACCAGCGCTTATTCCGGTGAGGAGTCCCGTAGCTATAATTCTTTGTTTAATCTCAGCTTTTGAGTTGATGAATTTGAGAGCCAGATAAAACACTCCAGATATAATCCATAGAAAAAGCACCAGTCCGATTATACCTGATTCTGACCAGATTTCCAGATATTCATTTTCTGAATGCAGAAGATTTCCTATGGGGACAAGTTTGTAAAAATCCTGAACAGCATATTGAGGAAAATAAATCTGGAAAGTCCCCAGTCCAGTCCCAAAAAAGAAATTGTGACGGATAAGATTTAGAGTAGACTCCCAGATCTTCAAGCGATAAAACAAACTTCCCTCTCCGGGAGCTGCCTCTGAAAATCTTTTAGCCAGACTTTCGGAACCTGAGTCAAGGAAAATAAAAACGAAGAGTACAACAACAACTAACAACCCCAAGAAAGCCAAGGACCTTCTTCTTTCGATAAAAGCCTGTAACCTTCCAAAAATGATTATCCCACCCATAAATAGAAAAGATAAAATCGAGGCTGCTATCGCTCCCCTGCTTCTGGTAAGAAGTAAACCCACAAATCCTAAAAGAAATATGGCAAGATAAATCAACTTCTTCCTGTTTGCAGAGCTCAAGTAGGATACTGCTGTTAAGGGCAGGGTGATAGCTAAAAAGCTTCCCAGGAAATTAGGATTACCAAAAGTGGAAGTGATCCGGCTGGGGAAGGCTGGTATCCACGCGGTAAAAGAAATTCCCAATACTTGTAGTAACCCAATCAGCGAGACTAAGCCTGTTGACACAATCACAGTTTTCACTAAGAACGAAACCCTCTTGAAATCCGTGATCACGTTGACTACAAGAAGATATAGCAGAAAAAAGTAGCTGACCCTCAGGAATCCGGGAAAAGAAGCATATTTATACTGGCTAAAAAGCAAGGACAGAAGTGAATATCCGCAGAAAACAAGAATGGGATATTTCAGTGGAAATCTGATTCGCCAGCCTTTAAATAAAAAGAGACGAAGAATGAAAAGGAGAAATAAACCCAAAATAAAAGTTTGAAAAAAAGCCGTTTTTAGAAGGAAGTTGTGACTTTGATTATAAGGAGAGCCGATCAGGGCGACCCCGATAATCAGAAGGGAAAGAAACAGGATGAAACCATTACTCTTGAAAAAATTTCTCATCAGTAAAAAGATAAATAAACCCTATCTTTAAATCCACTGAAAATTCCTCTTTCGACTCATGGAAAACCTTTAGCTAACTCTTCCTTGCCGTCAGGGATTACCGCCTCTTTTTAACCTTTAGCCAAAACATCTCTAAGTCCTTAATAATAAGATAAAGTCTATCCTAATGCCCTTTTTTACTTTTTTTGTGAAATTATTCACAAATTGTTTGACTTTAAACCGATTTGTGGTATTTTGTTTTGGGGGAAAAGTTTTTTGAAAAATAAGTATTCCTACAATGAGAGGATTATATGGCTGAATTTCAAATTCAAAGTCTGAAGGATATATCCAAAGTGACCCTGGTTTCTGTCCCGGACCTGCCCGGTATTGCTGCCAGGATTTTCGGCAGTCTGTGGTCGCACGGGGTTAACGTTCAGTTGATAACCTCATCCTCCGGCACCAGCGGAAAGGTAAACATCACCTTCGTCCTGGCGAAAAAAGATATGCAGTACGCAATGTTCGAGCTAAAAAAGATCAGGGAAGACGTCAAAGCCGAAGAAGTATCTATTGACCCGGAAGTGGCTTTGGTGACGGTTACCCATCCTCAGCTCTCCCAGACACCGGGAATAGCAGGAAGGGCTTTTGATATTTTAGCCTCTCATAATATCAACATTCAGGCTGTTTCGACTTCGATGACTTGTTTGCATTGCCTTATAGCCAAGAACCAGCTTGAGCTGGCAGCTCAGGCACTGCAAAAAGAATTTGGATTGGTTTGAGTATTCGTAGGGGCGAACCTGTGGAGACTGTTGCCGAAGAAGGTAGCCGCAAGTCCTACCCGCCTTGGCAGGCTTCTCGGAGTTCAGCTTGCGATTAAGTAACTCACCCTAAATCCCTCTCTTAAAAAGAGAGGGACTTCTCCCTTCTCTTTTTAAGAGAAGGGGATAGGGGATGAGTTCAAAAGCGCCCGCAGGGCGGCTACCAACTACTTACCAATCACCCTATGAAAATCATATTTCTTATGGTAATCTAAATTTTAAAATTTGTGAGTTGAGCAACAACCCCTGTGTGTTCGCCCTGGTAATTTGAGCAGACACACACAGGGGCAGGTTTGAAACCTGCCCCCTACTTTTTTTGCAGTGCGACCCAGCTTGTCCCGCAATCTGCGGGATCAGGGTCGCTAAAAAAAATAGAGACGCATGCAATGCGTCTCTACCGACATTACATTCCCCCCTCCTTAAAAAAGAGAGGTTAGATCAAATAAAAACGTCCGGCATAAAACCGGACGCTACATTTTTCATTCGTTATTCGTTATCCGTCATTTGTTTTTATTATTTATCATCCATCACCTCATAATCCGCATCTACCGCACCTTCTTTTTTCGACTTATCCTCTCCCTTGCTCTCTTCAGACTGTCCGCCTGGACCTTGTCCTGCAGACTGCTGACTGGTAGTCTTCTTGTACATCTCTTCGGCTATTTTGTGTGAAGCAGTCAGAAGCTCTTCAGTTGCCCTGTCGATCTCCTCTTTATTGTCACTGCGAACGACAGATTTGACTTTTTCTACTGCTTGCTCAATCTTTTTTCTTTCTTCAGGAGAAACTTTATCTCCATATTCCTTTAAAGTTTTCTCTGTGGTGTAGACAACCTGATCAGCTTTGTTCCGGGATTCAACCAAACCCTTCTTTTTCCTGTCATCTTCTGCATGAGATTCTGCATCTTTCACCATACCCTTAATCTCCTGCTCAGAAAGCCCTGAAGAGGCTTGAATCTTAATCGACTGCTCCTTCCCGGTTCCCAAATCCTTGGCTGAGACGTGAACTATTCCATTCGCATCTATGTCAAAGGTGACTTCGACTTGAGGAATCCCCCTGGGAGCAGGTGGAATCCCAACCAAATCAAACCTGCCCAGTGTCCGGTTATCTATAGCCATTTCTCTTTCTCCCTGGAGAACGTGGATTGAGACTGCGGTCTGGTCATCTGCTGCTGTAGAGAAGATCTGACTCTTTCTCGTTGGGATAGTCGTGTTTCTCTCTATTAACCTGGTCATCACTCCGCCTAAGGTCTCAATTCCCAAGGAAAGAGGAGTGACATCTAAAAGCAGAACGTCTTTTACTTCTCCGGTTAAGACCGCTGCTTGAATAGCAGCCCCTACTGCTACCACCTCATCCGGGTTTACCCCTTTATGCGGCTCTTTTCTGAATAGGTCCTTTACTAGTTCCTGAACCTTAGGCATCCGGGTCTGCCCTCCCACTAAAATCACCTCGTCGATATCCTCAGGGGATAATTTGGCATCCTCTAAAGCTCTTTTGCATGGACCAATGGTTCTCTGAAGAAGGTCGTCTACTAACTGCTCTAATTTCGCTCTGGTGAGCGACAGGTCCAGATGTTTTGGACCTGAGGCATCAGCAGTTATGAACGGAAGGTTGATATTCGTCTGCATAGTGGTGGAAAGCTCGCATTTAGCCTTTTCTGCCGCCTCTTTAAGCCTCTGCAAAGCCATCCGGTCTTTTCTTAAATCTATGCCGTAGTTCTTCTGAAACTCATCTGCCATCCAGTCGATAACCTTCTGATCAAAATCATCTCCGCCCAGATGGGTGTCTCCATTGGTTGACCTGACCTCAAAGACACCTTCACCTATTTCCAAGATCGAGATATCGAAAGTCCCTCCTCCCAAGTCAAATACCGCTATCTTCTCATCTTTCTTCTTTTCAAGCCCATAGGCTAAGGAAGAAGATGTAGGTTCATTTATGATTCTTATGACGTCCAGTCCCGCGATTCTTCCGGCGTCTTTGGTTGCCTGTCTCTGTGAATCGTTAAAATAAGCCGGCACAGTGATTACTGCCTGAATAACCGGTTCTCCAAGATAATCCTCTGCCGTTTTTTTCATATACTGCAAAATCATAGCTGAGATCTCTGGAGGCGAATATTCTTTTCCCTGAATTAAAACCCTTACATCACCGTTGGTTGCTTCCACGATTTTATAGGGAACTATCTTCTCCTCTGCCAGAACCTCATTGTGCTTTCTGCCCATAAACCTTTTGATTGAGAAAACGGTATTCTCCGGATTGGTAATCGCCTGCCTTTTGGCAATCTGCCCGACCAGTCTTTCGCCGGTTTTGGTGAAGGCTACGACTGAAGGAGTGGTCCTCATCCCCTCGGCATTTGGAATTACTTTAGGCTCACCCCCCTCCATCACCGCCACGCAGGAATTGGTTGTCCCCAAATCTATTCCGATAACTTTTGCCATTTTTTATCTACCTCCTATTATTCTCTATCTAAGTTTTTTCCTTGAACTCTACTGAAAGTGGTCAGTGACCAGTGGCCAGAGATCAGTTGTTAATTGCTGACCACTGACCACTCACCACTGATCACTTTTTCCCTTTAGAAACAATTACCTTAGAATGCTTAATCACCTTATCATTTAAAAGATATCCTTTACTAATTTCATCCATAACTATCCCTTCAGGGAACTTATCGCTTTCCTGCTGCATAACCGCCTCGTGTAAATGTGGGTCAAAAGGCTCGCCAATGGCTTTGATCTCTTTCAGCCCTTCCTTTACCAATATATCTTTAAAATGCTGGTAGATTAACTCTACCCCTTTATGAAAACTATCGTAATCATTAGAGCTTTTAGCTGAGTCTAAAGCCCTTTGAAAATTATCCAGAGTCTCGACTAACTGGGAGATCAGCTCCTCATTAGCATTTTTGATTATGGATTGAAACTCCCTAACAGTCCTTTTTTTGTAATTGTCAAACTCAGCCGCCACCCTCAACAATCTATCTTCCAATTCTTTATATTCTTTCTCAGTTTTCTCCAGTTGTTCTTTCAGAAGATCGACTTGTACCTCTTTAGTTTCCTCGATCCCGGCTTCAGCCTTTTCTAACTCCATCTCCTTTTTCTCTTCTAATTCCTCCTCCTCTTCTTCATATCTTTCCAGTTCTGAAGAATTCAAGGAAGTCTTTTCCTTATCTTCTTTATCGTTATCTATCAAGAAAAGTCACCTCCCCGATTGTTGGAGTATAAAGCTTTAGCTTTATCAAAGGTAAATCTAAAGATTTACACTCCAGAATATCCGAACCTCAAAAACCTCGATAATATTACTGTGATAACACCTCTCCTAAAAGCGCAGAAGTATAATCCACCAGAGAAACCAGCTTAGCATACCTCATCCGGGTAGGACCGATTAGCCCTACCTTTCCCTTGAGACTTCCTTTCCCGTAAGCACAGCAGATTAGACTGCAAGCCTCGATCTCCTGTTTCCCTAATTCTCTGCCGATGGCAATGCTGACACCTTCACATTCAACTTTATCGCTTATCATCCTTAACCAGAATCTTTTATCCTCTACCAACCGGGCGAAAGCGGAAAGTCTGCCCCATTCCTTGAACTCTGGCTGATCTAAAAGCTTATTCGGTTCGCTCAGATACACTTTCTCTTCTTCCTGAAAGCTGAGCAGGTTATCAGTCGAGTCTAAGAAAAGCTTGATCAGGCTGGGTTTAGCCGTGTAGCTGTCTTTGAGTCTTTTCTCAGCAGAGTTCATAACGTCTTTGAGACTAAGACCGGAAAGCCTTTGATTCAATATCCTTTCGGTCTCTTGCAAAGCCTCTGGTTTTATCTCGGAATCAACCTCTAAGATTATACTTTTGACAATCCCCGATTTGGCTGCTAACACTACCAGAAGTTTTCTTTCTGCAAGAGATAATAGATCAATACGGGTCAAAATCTCCGACTCCAAGTGAGGAGCAATTGTCACCCCAAGCAAACTTGAGGTTCTGCCCAAAATCCTTGAAGTCTGAGCCAGCAGGTCCTCTATCGCGGTATAGTCAGAAAATAACTCCTTTTTTATTTTATCTTTTTCAGGCAAGGTTAGCTTTTCAGGTTTAATAAGATTGTCCACGTAGATTCTGTAGGCTTTGTCAGTTGGAATCCTGCCCGCAGAAGGATGAGGCTGTTTCAAAAGTCCCTTCTCTTCTAAATCCTGCATCGAATTCCTTATGGTGGCAGAGCTTATACCCAAACGGTATTTCTCAGCAATGGCTCTGGAGCTTACCGGCCTTGCAGTGAGTATATACTCGTTGATCAAAGCCTTGAGAATCTTCTCCTCCCTTAAGCTTATTTCACCGATCATAACGATTGTAAGATTAAGTTTATATCATCTAATAAATTAGATGATAGCTAAAAATCTGTAGACATCTGTCGCTCCTATAATAAATTTATACGGAAATAATGTCAAGAGAAAAAGGTCGTTTGGAGTGTAAACCTTTCCTACGGATCCGTTTCAGAACAGGTTTACCAGAATCTTCTTTGGAGTGTAACGGCTTGCTGTTACCGAGAGCAAGCAAGAGCAAGCTCTTGCACTCCTGGAGAAATTATGGAGAATTATTGTCAACCAGCCTTTGGGGTATGGTTGACCTGTATGTTTTTTACTTTTTTCGTCTCACATTTAACGTCTCTTGTCTAACTTCTTTGTCTTTTATTCGTCATTCGTCATTAATTATCCGTCATTCGATTGTTCTTCATTGTGATGTCAGGAGTTATCTCCTGACACAAAACTATTGTCTATGAAGCCACGCTGTCGGGTGGTAACACCTGACAGCACTCGATCAGATAACCCCGGATCTTTCGCTCTTTGTCGATTCTATCTTAACGGAGAAAGAAATAATTTTTCGCAGACCTATGTGACAGGTAAGGGGCAGGTTTCAAACCCGCCCCTCGAACAAACGACCAAACTCACAAACTCCAAACTTGTATTTCAGCAGGGTGCTGGTCCTCCTTTAAAAAGATAGCTGACCAGGTAAATCACATCTGCTATTTCAACCGCTCCAGAGCAGTCCACATCTCCTAAGAATGAAGGTGAAGGAGCTGGGCCTCCCTTGAACAGATAATTCACCAGAAAAACTACGTCCGAAATGGTAATTTGTAGATCTAAGTTGACATCTCCCCGCTGGTCGAAGTAAGGAGTTGCTAAGCTTGCCAGACTTGCCAGACCTAACTGGCAGAACTTCCTGAAATAAGTGGTGTCAAAAGCAGAAATTCTATCAGCAGTAGAGTGGTAATAGGGATTAAAGTCATAATCATCCTCAATCCCCAAGATAGCCTTGTAATCGTAAGCCCAGAAAGAAGCATGATCTGAATAGTCCCAGCCGGTATTGATGATCACCCTTCTGTTCGTAAAACCCAGTCCGTAATCTGAGATGACGCTATTGACGACATTCACCAGATCCAATGAATTTGAATCCGTGTGAACCTCTATGTGCCCATCGTGGTTTCCATCATAGGAGATCATGTCAAAGTTAAGCACTCCGTTAATATTAGCTCCCTGAGAGCGGGCTTTTCCAGCATAGACATATGAGCCGATCAATCCTTGCTCTTCTGCAGTGAAGCAGACAAATTTGACAGTGTACTTAAACCCATAATCTTTCATAATTGAAGCCGCCTCTAAAACCGCAGCCGTGCCAGAGGCATTATCATCTGCCCCAGGTGCGTAAGTTTGAGGACTGCCGGAGTAATCATCATAGTGGGCGGTAATAAGGTATTCACCATTGGGATAGACTTTGCCTGTGATCGTAGCTACAACATTGATATAAGGTTTTCCAACTGCTAAATTCCCGAATTGAGACGACCAGTTCCTTCCTCCGTCCGTGGTTTTGGCTAAGCTCATCCCTCCAACTGCCCAGCCAATCTGCGAATTGGCAAAATCTATTCTGAAGTAACCCTCCGGAGAGCTTTTTTTAGTCCAGTTTTCACCACCGTCCACAGTGCGAATTACTGACTTCTCGACATAAGAAACCATCCAGCCCTTTAAGGTATCGTCCGGAGCAAAACAGACCGCATCTATGCCACTTGTTATACCCACGTCTTTGCTAAGCCAGTTTGTTCCTCCATCCGTAGTATAGCGAACTGTTTCTCCAGCCCCGACTATCCAGCCTTTAAGAGGAGTAACAAATTCAATCTCGTTAAGATCACTGCTTATGCCTAAAGACACAGTAGTCCAGTTCAACCCCCTGTTTGCGGTATGGAGTAATCTGCCATTTGCGCCTACTATCCAGCCTTCATCTTGCTGAGGAAAAGTAATGTCATAAAGCGCGTTTGCTGTCCCGCTTACCTGAACTGTCCAGTTCGAGCCACCGTCTGAAGTATAGTAGATCTTTCCCGAATCACCCACCACCCAACCACTTAAGTTACTCTCAAAGAAAACTCTCTGAAGATTTTTATTGGTCGGCTTGGTCTTTTCTGTCCAGGAAGCTCCTTTATCTATAGAATTAACTACCAGACCTTTAAGTCCTACAGCCCAGAGAGTATCATCGTTCAATCGGAAGAGTCGTTGAAGTTTGAAAAGCTGGGTCCCATCCACAGTATTCCAGCGCTGACCACCGTCAACCGTCCTTAAAATCCAGCCGCGGAAAGAGCATAGCCAGGCAGTTAGTCCGTCCCGGGCAGCCTTGACATCTGAGAGGAGCCCGCTATACGGGTCATAGAAAGTATCAGGAACAGCCTCAATCCCCATCTGTCCAAATTTCTCCAGTAAATATTGAGAAGCCTTGTCATTCCCCTCGGTTCCGGTATAGCGTGTGGGGATCGAATCAGGAACACCACCGATTATCACAGAACGCTCGCCCGAAAGGTCCTTTACCAACCCCAACAGGTCTTCGGTCTTTACCTTATTTATCATATTGGCGATAACCGGAGAGTAGGCAGGAGCTTTGTATACTTTTTCCTCTCGTGAGGGTAATTCAAGGACCAGTGGCTTCTGAAAAAGCTTCTGCAGTGACATCTGAAAACCGGGAAGCTCCTCGATTTCTTTTGGATTCCCTTGGACCAGAAACATCCTGTCTTCTTGATACAGAACCCTACCCTTTGACTTGATCCATTCTAATGCTTTGGTTAAAGGCTCTTTCCCTCGGTACCATACAAAATAATAATCGTGCAACTGCGGGTCCTTATCCAGAATGGCATAAGTTAAACCTGCATTTTTCAGCAGTCCTAAAATGTTGAGATCAGCCTCCCCTATGACAAAGCCAGTTCCCTTAGAAAAACTGTTGAAATTGCTATTTATGATCTTTTGCAGATCATCAGTGGATTTGAATTCCACCTTTGCCAGATAACGCCCCTCTCGACTGATAGAATTTTCCCGTGCAAATACCAGCCCCGTAAACAGAAACAAAAATAAGCAGACAAAAACCTTTTTCATAAAACCACTCCATTTAAAGTATTAGTTTAGGGTGACATTTTTTCTCATTGAATATCAACAATTTAGAGCAATTAAACACTAACGCAAAATTACATATTCAAGCTTAATATAACTAAATATATTTTTTTGTCAAGTTAGCACCACCAGTCAGGCAGGATGCGGAATAAGTGAGTCTCTTTTTTTATTCCTGTCCTGATGTTTGTTTTCTTTTTATCTTTTTTCTCTTTATCCCTTCATCCCTTTATCTTTTCATCCTTCGTCTTTTATCCGTCATTTCCTTTTTTACATCTTTCCCGACCTCAAAATCGCAATTACCAGCCAGATACCCAAAAGTCCGGCCATAACATATCCCACGACCCCCAGAAGAGGGTAACCGAAAAGATAAGGACCTACCTCCATCCTCATTATCAGAGAAGAGCCCACGATTATTGCCGCTACTACCAGGGCGAAGGAGATTCGATTAGAAGCCCGGTCGAGCTCAAGTATGAGCTTTTCCAGTCCTTTATGCTGGAGGGTGAAAGACAGCTCACCTCTGCCTACCTTCTGGGTAATCCTTCGTAGTTCAAAGGGAAATCCAACTAAAAAATCTCGCAGGTCATGGACTCCCCTCATAAAATCTCTTAAGATGACTTTCGGTTTATACTTTCTTTTAGCAAGTTTTTTGACAAATGGTATGGCTTCATTTATGAAATTAAAATCCGGATCCAGCATCCGGGCAACTTCCTCATAAGTGCTCAATGCCCTTCCTAAAAGCATCAGCTCCGATTGAACCTGGATATTGTATCTATGAACTATGTAGAATAGGTCATTTATAATCGTCTTCATATCCAGGCGGGCTAAAGGGATTTTATGATAACGGTATAAGAAGTCGTTGAAATCAGTCTCTAAGGCTTTCAGATTGATTCCCTCTCCCAGGATTCCTGCTTTATCATAGACTTTAACCACTGCTTTAGCATCCCAGGTAACCACTGCAATCAGCAGGTCAGACATTTCATCCATAGCGGTTTCCGAGAGCTTTCCCATCATCCCGAAATCAACTGGTGCAATCACGTTGTTCTCAAGCACGAAGATATTCCCGGGATGAGGGTCTGCATGGAAAAATCCATCAATGAAAATCTGTTTGAAAACCGCTTTTCCTGCATTCTGGGCTATGATTTTTCGATCCAATCCTCTTCTCTCGATCTCCTGGAGGTTAGAGATTTTTACCCCGTCGATATACTCCATCGTCAGAATAAGGTTGGTGGACAATTCCCAGAAAACTCTGGGTACAAAAACTGTTTTATCATCTTTGAAATTCTCTCTGAAGACGTCGATGTTTCTTCCTTCGTTTTTGAAATCAATCTCTCGTCTGAAAGTTTTAGAAAGCTCCTCAATCATCCCTTTGGGGTCGTACTGCCTGCTTTCCGGGATATACCTGTCAAAGAGGTTGGCTAAATCCTTTAAGATACTCATATCAGAATCGATTATCTTTTTTATATCCGGACGCTGAACCTTAACCACCACCTTATCTCCGTTTTGAGTAACCGCTTTATGCACCTGGGCTAAAGAAGCTGAGGCAATCGGATTAGGGTCAAAGTAGTAGAAATTTTTCTCTAACGGAGCTTTTAGTTCCCTTTCGACAATCTTTTTGACCACTTCAAAAGGAAAAGGAGCCACCTCATCCTGCAGTTTGGCAAGCTCCTCCACTAACTCCAGAGGAATCAAGAAAGGACGCATAGATAAAATCTGCCCCAATTTCACGAATGTCGGTCCCAGCTCCTCCATCGCCAGCCTTATCCTCTGGGCATAGGTGAGCTTCTCAACCTCAGCTTTTTTTCTGAAGATAATCCTTCTCCCCAGCCTGAAATAGGTGGAGATTCTCATCCGCTCCAGCACGTCCTGAAAACCGTATTTGAAAAGAACCGCAATTATCTGCCGGTATCTTTTTATGTTTTTGTATTGTTGCCCAAATCCAGATATTTTCATAAATCAAATCCTCAAGAATTAATACAAGATTGAAAAATATATTAGTTAATTTAAAGGTTTAAGTCAACTGGAAAAAGCACTTGACAAACCATAATTATCTGATTACTTAAGTATGAATCTTAAATTATATTTTTTAAAACCACTCAAGGAAGGAGGGGATCATGCGACGGGTGACGGGTGGCACCCTCAAACTCGTTTGAGGGTGATTCTTGAATGTAGCGGAAGGCCTCAAGGTCTTGTCCACAGGATCCTGGTGGAGACTTCAGCCTTCCATTGGACTTTAATAAGAAAAATGGAGGTCGAAGACCTCCGCTACAAAACCACAATTGCGTCGGGTGGCTCGCGCAACCCGACCTACCTTCTTATTGATTATCTTTTAAGCAAACGGAGGTGTAGAATGAAAAAAGCAGTGTTGATAGTAATATTTTTGACGTTTTTAGGCATATTATTTATAGTAAGTAATCATGCTGACAACGTTGAAAAAGAAACTTATGTTTCTCAGGTCATAATCGATGTTCCCTGGGGAAAAGAGCCTGGACATTTTGGGATTTACGAACCACCTGAAGGAGGTCCTACGCTTGGACCTCAAACTCTTACCATTGCTTCAAACGGAGATATTTACATTGAGGACGGATATAACGCTCGAATCCAAAAATTCAGCAAAAGCGGGGAATTCATTGCAATGATTCCCCTATTGAGGGGCCCAGATGATGTGACTGTGGACAACAATGGGAATATTTATATGTTATATGCCGGTATAGTCCCCAACCAAGTATACAAATACGATCAGAAAGGGAATATATTGAAAAAATATAAATTGACTGAGGGGACTGGACCTCTTTTCTGTGATAATTACGGAAGATTATTTATTGGAGGACCTAAGGTAGTTTATCAGTTTGGTACCGTTTCAGAAGAGTTTTCACCAGAACAGCAAAAAGCCACTTTAAGGGAAGGATTCGTTGCATCGAACAATGTTGTTTTAAATCAGAGAATGATATTTCAAACAAGAGATGGTGAGTTGCATTTGGTGGACGATTCAAGTAAGTCATTTAGAAAGTTTAGCTCATATCGCATGAACTTAGGACAAGCTGGTTTTACGGGCATTGATAAGGATATGAATGTTTACACTTGTAAAGGCGATTTGAATACTTATTCTTGGATAATGAGGAAGTATAATCCTGAAGGAGAGTTATTGGCCGAGTTCACAATTCAAGAAGATAATTATGCTCATGCAAGCAGAGCGCTGGTATTAGATGAATATGGGAGCGTCTATGTGATGTCCACCTCTGAAAAGGGGCTAAAGATAATCAAATGGTCGCCAGTGGAGGGCGGAAAGTAGTCACAAATAGAGACGCATAGCGATGGGTGGCACCCTCAAACTCGTTTGAGGGTGATTCTTGAATGTAGCGGAAGGCTTCAGCCTTCCATCAAATTATTATACAAAAATGGAGGTCTGAAGACCTCCGCTATGAGATTCGCTATGTCGGGTGGCTCGCGCAACCCGACCTACCTTCTCCTTTAAAGGTGAGGTGCGTTATGAAAATATATGTAAGTATAATGGTCCTTTCTATGCTCATAGGAATTGTATTCATTCTAAATCTCAAAGCTGATGGCATCGTGCAAGGGAGTTACGTGCCAAGTGTGGTCTTGACTGCGCCTTGGGGTGAGAAGAACTTCTTTGATGATAAGGTTGCTTCAGAACCGGGGAAATTTGGATTTGGGTTAAATGCAGAAGGAATAGAATGTGGCCCCACCGCTTTCGCTATAGGTCCGAACGGAGATATTTATATAGGAGATGCTCTTAATGATCGATGGGTGGCACCCTCAAACTTGTTTGAGGGTGGTTTTTGAATGTAACGGAAGGCTTCAGCCTTCCATCAAATTTTTATAAAAAAATGGAGGTCTGAAGACCTCCGCTACAAAACTACAATTGCAATGCGGACATGAAAGGGTCGCGCTAAGAGACTTCCATTTATTTATATATCTTCTCCAGCACCTTTTTTAAAGATCCATTCAACTGGCTGGATTTATCAAACAGGGCTTTTATTCGAACATACTTTCCCTTGAGCTTTTCCATCTGCGTCAGAGATTCGAAATCTCTCCTTTTCTTCAGGGCTTTGATTGCTTCTAATTTGATCTCCTGGTCCTTATTTTTACTTAAAATCCCCCACTCGAAAATCTTATCCCGATTAATTACCTCCATCAAAAAGCTAAAGGCTTTCTCATCTCCGATGTTACTTATAGCCTGCAGAATCGGGATTGCCTCCTCCTTATCTTTGTAGAAAAGCTCCTTTAATTTATCAATTGAATCTTCAGAGCCGCAGGACACCAGAGCCATCAAGGCTAAATTCTTGATCTCCTTATCCTCATCCTGTACTAAAGTGAGAAGGAGTTCCTGACTTTTCTTCCCACCGACTTTCTCTGTGGTCTGCAAGACTGCCTTTCTTACCTTGTGATCTGGATCGTTTAACCTTTTCTCCAGCCCTTCAAGGGCTTTTTCGCTTTTGAGGTCTGCTAATATATGCAAGGTATTCCTTATTTTGAACCAGCTATCCAGGGTCAAATTTCCAGACGAGTCTCTCTGAAAATTGGAATCATCTAAAAGTATCCGCGTGAAATAAGCCGCGCCCTCCGCCCCGGTTTTTCCGGCGATCTTTAGGACCATCAGTCTTATCGTTCTATCCGGATCAATTAGAAGGCCCTCCAGAGATTTAAGAACAGCCTCTCCTCCTATAAGAGCCAGAGAATCTCCAACTTCATCCCAGACCTCTTTCCTTCTTCTTCTTATCTCTCCAGACAGTTGCTGGACTATCTCATCCCTGGAGAGCTTTTGAACCAAGTCCTTGAACCATTCCTCTTTTTCCGGTGAACGGTTCTTTTCATGATCAATTTTGAGTCCCTGGAAAATCAGGTTAAAAATCCGGTATTCCCGGTAAGTTATCGTCTTTTCTGCAAAATGTTCTAAAAGCTCTAAGGATTGAGCGTTAGTCCGCTCCTTGAGTAGGAGCAGCTCCTGCACCATTGAATCAAAGAGCTCCCTGGAATGTTCCAAAGACAGATCGGCTAAGATCTTAAGCCCGGACAAAGAGTTGGTCCGCACCTTTTCCTGGTCCGAAAAAAGATTGTTTAAAAGCTTTCTACCTGTTTTCTTCAAGATTCCGGTTTGGTTTAGATTAATTAGCCTGACCAGAAGAGTTTTTAAAGTCTCCACTTCTCGAGCATCGAATTCTCCGCGGACAAGCCTCTCCAGTAACAATTCGGAATCCTCTAAGGTTTTGATTTTAAGGAGGGCGCTTTCATCTAAAGCCTTTTCCAAGAAGTTATCCGGAGCGCCATTCCGGACGAAGATCTCCTTTAACCGGTTAAAAAGGTAATCTCTTTCCGGGTGATGAATAAAAGCTCTAACCAGATTCCTTACCCCGTCAAAATACCCTTCATCCCGTGAGACCTCTTCCCAGTTCTTTTTCTCAAACTCCTTTTCTAAAAGCTCCTTCGTCTTTTCCAGGGGTAACCTGGAGAACTCCTCTAAAAGAACCGATTGAAAAACTTTCAATCTGAAATCTAATTTTACTTTCCCCTCCAAATCGATCTCTTTGCGAATTTTTTTCAGCAGGATCTCCAGCATCACACCAGGTTCTTCGCGCAGAGAAAGCCGGGCTAAAGTCCCGGCTTCGAAGTCGTCGCATTTGTCTATCAGGGAAATGTTTTCATCTATGAAAGGGTCTTCCCGTTCAGACTTTTTCACCCGGATGGAGTTGATCTTCTTTTCTTCGAGAAACCTCCGCAAATCTAAGTGCTTGGGAAGGGGTGGTAGTTTCTCAGTCATCCTTCTCAAGAAAATCACCAGCTCATCCGAACTGACCTGGCTATAGATGAAAACGCTTCCCAGAGAGAATCTGGAAAGCTCGGATTTCAAGCCCCGGATGAAGACTTCTTCCTTCTGGGGTATCCCCATAGTGTATAACTTCCCCTGATAAAAATGGAAATCAAAATAGCTCCTCATCCGGAAAAGTTTCTTAAGCCAGTTAAACGACTTTTTGGTCACCTCAGCCTCAGCCGGATGTTCTTTGGTATAGAGAGTTAGGCGGTGTGAGCACAGGAAAAACTCTCTTAAAATCTCTTTTCCTAATTCCCTTAAGTCAAGCTTAAGGTCCTCTTTTTTGAGCAGTGAGTAATCGGACAATATCTTATCCATCCCCTTTGATAGTATCGTAGAGACGCATAGCATGCGTCTCTCTATGATTACTCAAAACAGTAAAGATATCCGTTGGTAGAAGGGATGAGTATTTTCCCTTCAGAAAAAGAAGGAGAGGCAAAAATCATCCCCCCGGTTTTATATTTGAACACCAGCTCACCGTTGGAGCTATTCAATTCGTAAAAATATCCGTCTAAAGAACCGAAGAAAACCTTCCCCCTGATAATTAATGGAGAAGAATGAATAGGGCCATCGGTTTTGAACCTCCAGAGGAGTTCTCCTTTCTCTAAGGAGAGAGCGTAAAGATAACCGTCATTGGAGCCGAAGAAAATAGACTCCTGGTTCCTGGCAGCAGATGAGTGGATCCTTCCTTCGGTTTTATACTTCCAGAGAAACTCGCCTGAAAACCGACCGATTGCATAAAAGTAACTATCGGATGAGCCCAGAAACAGAGCTTTATCCGTGATACAGGGAGAGCTGTAAATTGACCCTTCTGTTTTATAACTCCAGAATGGTTTTCCGGTTTTCATATCCAGAGAGTAGATTTTACCATCTCCTGAGCCGAAATACAGGGTTTCTCCTGAAAAAGCAGCAGTTGAATAAATGAAATCCCCTGCCTTAAACTGCCAGAGCTCCTCTCCATTCAGACTGTTCAGCCCAAAAAACAACCCCCGCCTTGTTCCCACAAAAAGCACTCCATCTACTGTTATCGGTGAAGAGCTTAAATCTCTTAATTTTTTCCTCCAGATCGATTTCCCGTTTTTCAGGTTCAGGGCTAAAAGGTTGTCATCCTTTCCTCCTGGAGAATAAAGAATGCTGTCTTTAATTGTGGGAGTCAGGGAAAGAGGAGCCGAGAGTCCCAGAGAACCTAATTTCTTTCCTGAATTCAAATCTATGAAAACTACCTTTTCATCTAAAGTTCCCAGGACAATCATACCCTGGAGAATCAGAGGAGTGGAGTAGCTTGGGCCAACCTTTTTCTTCCAGAGAAGCTTTACCGATGAGTTTAAATCAAAGCTGCTGACATTTCGAGTATGTCTCAAGTCGTTGAAGCTTCTCCAGTCAGAATCTTTCTCCTCGAAATTAGTATGGGGAAATTTTAAAGTCGAGGCACAGCTTAGTCCCAATAAAATAAAGGTTAAAATCACTCTTCTGACAATTTTCAGCCAGAACCTGAATTCAGACTGTAGAGGCATCCCGCCTTGGCGGGACTGTGCCCCTACACACACAATTTTCTTTCGAAGGATAATTAGTTCCACTCTTGTCCCCTTTTTTAAAAATTCCACCCGAAGAAAAAGTCAAAAACAGTTTCTCTGGAAATTGTCTTGAAATCTGTCTTCTTGGAAAAATCAAACCTCAAAACCACCACATACCCTAAGCTGATCCTGAAACCGGTTCCAAAGCTTCCATACAGTTGATCAAAATGATCTTCCCAGGCATTTCCAGCATCGAAGAAAAGCGCTCCTCTGATAGCCTGAAACCCAATCCTGCCAAAAGGAAATCCGATTATCAGGTTATTTATCAGAGGAAAGCGCAGTTCATTGCTTATCAAAACAAGATTCCTGCCATAAAAAGCTTTACGGTCATAACCTCTCAGGCTCCAGCTTCCTCCTAAATATAATCTCTGAGGCTCGACTCCGGATGAGGTAAAGCCCATCAGCCTGACAGCATAACAGCTGTTCCTGCTCAGACGGAAGTACTTTCGAAAATCAGCCAGTACCAGCCGGTTGTAAGCCTGCAACTGGTTCCAGGCAAGGGTAAGTCCTAAGGTAAGGTTAAATCTGGTTCCGTCTATAGGACCGGTCAGATCCCAAAGGCTGGTATCCTTGATCAGTGAAAGATAATTGGTGGAAAGAAGCACGTTCCTTTTTCTGCCGAGAACGTAATAGTCTCTATCCGACTGTCTTAAAAAGAAACTTGCCTCCACGCGCTGAAACTTGGAAAAAGGATAATTGGCCAGGAAAAGTCCCCCGGATTGTCTTTCCTTGAAGAAACCGTAGAAATCGTCATAATACTCATCGTACAGATGATAGAAACCAAATCCGTAATTAAGCCTGCGGGTTCGGTTCAGATAAGTTACCCCGAAGTTGAAGCTGGACAGAAACTCGGACTTGGTCTGGGCAGTATTGGTCAAAAGGAAGTAATACTGATGGTTACCCAACATATCGGTCAGAGCTATTTGCAAACCACCGACTGTTCCGTAGACCGCATCATAAGCTATGGCGGACTGGGCAATGTCGAACGAATAATTGTTCCTGTATCTTGCCACCCCTTTGGAATACTCTCCGGAGATTTTGGCTGGAATCCAACTAGATGCCGTAGTATCCCGTTCCTTCTCTGCCTGACCACCCAGCGAATCAGTCAGCGGTAACTTGTAGATCTGGAAATTATAGTCCTGAAAACCGGAAAAATAGATTTCCCCATTTTTCCGGTCTACAGCCGGGTCAAAAACACCGGTTAAAAAATGGGTCAACTGTTTTACCCCATTTGAGTCCAGTGAATAGAGATCAAACCCCCCTTCCCGATCAGATGCGAAATAAAGCTTCTTCCCGTCCCAGGAGAAAGCAGGGTTTATATCGTGAGCCCTGGCAAAGGTAAGCTGGTTGAGTTCACTGCTGGAAAGGTTATAAGAAAAAAGGTTCTGAAAACCCTCCTCTCCCCAGAAGGTCCGGTCTGAGGAGAAGACTATGGCTTTGCCATCTCTGGACCAGACCGGGTCTTTTTCATGATAGATATCCTCGGTCAGCCGGACAAGCGAGTCAGACAAAAGGTAATAGATATAAAGATCAGTGTATCCTCTTTTGTCCACACCGGTCATAACTATCTTGCCATTATCTTCTGACCAGGAGGGAGAGGATAGGTTTATCAAAGAGTCAAAACTTTTGCGCAGGGTAATCTTCATCTTTTTCAGGTCATAAACATACAATAAATCTTTTTCTTTGCTTTTGGAGACAAAGGCTATCCTGCTATCTTCCGAGCCTCCGATTCTGCTTTCCAATAGGTGAAGCGATTCGAACTGGGGAGACCTTTCCGCCTTGACCAGGGTGAATAGCTTCTCCTTTTCTCCGCGGGGGGACATCAGGGATAAATTGGAATATCCTAATTTATTCGATTTGAATATTACCCAGTCTTCGGTTTTATCTTTGAGCCGGTAAGGAACTAAAGCCGGTTTAACGTTGAACCCATCAATTGTCAATTTCTTGGCTAACCGGCTGGGCAGGTCTCCGGAAGAGATCTGGGGATAATATTTTTTCTTCAGGTGGTAATACCATTCCTCGCCTAACTCCTTTAAGTTTTTCTTAAAGGTCAGCTCCACTACTTCTGAAAAACTTCCTCCTTCCCAGTAGTTCTCGAACAGAAGGGAAAGACGGTCGTCTCCGTATTCCTCAGCTAAAAAACCTAAAAACGACTCCCCTTCCTTGTACATCAGATAAGAGCCGGTTATTTCGTTGATATCCTCGATCTTCACCAGGTTTCCGGAGATGACGAAATCCTTGATTATCATCTCCGCTTCGGAATCCATCCCTTCGGACCAGTGTTCCGCTATCCCTTCCTGGAACCATAAGGGAGGCTCGGTATAATTATACCTCCGGTGCAGTTTCATCACCGAATAGATCTTCTCATAGGAGAAAACGTGCACTAACTCGTGCCGGATGGTGTGCTTGAAAGAAGAGTAGGAGCCGTTAAACGGTATTACCATCCGTCCCTTGAAGAACTCGGTAAAGCCTGCCACGTTCTCCGGCAGCAGGCTGGGAATAACGTTGGTCTGTTCAAAATAGTTGGGCGAGCTGTAGATGATTAAGGGGATCTTACGGGAGATGTGAAAATTAAACTTGTCCTGCAGGTAAATGTAGCTGTCCTCAGCTATCTTAGCCGCTACTTCCGCGATTTCCTTTTCCTCCAAATAAAAGTAGACCTGGAAATGCTCGGTGCTCAAAACCTCCCACTCGAAACTGGAGTATTGAACTTTATTCTGCCCGAAATAATATTGAGGAAACCCTTGGGATGGGAAATAAACCAAGAAAATAGATATGAGCAGAAAAAAATATTTTCTCATTTAGGCTTTAAAACTATTGATCTTTCAAAGTCTGGAAGTATTGATTTCCTTATCTCTTAAAGACAGGATTTTTGCGATTCTCCCGCTGACCTCATCCCGGTGTAATATCCCTAAAAGCCCCTTTCTCCTTTTCCGCAGATGACTCTCCAAAGCTCTAAAAATTTTTTCATCTAGGTTATTCTCTAACAGATTCAAAGCGCTCAACTGTAACTCTTCTTTTTCCTTTTTGGGAATGTTCCCTGAAAAAAGGTTTTCCTCCACTATCAGTCTGAGCGCGAAATCCCGACAATCTTCTTCTCCTATCTTCAGCATAGCGGCAAACAGTTTCTTTCGGTCCAGATGCCCTTTGAAAAAAGCATCCTTCAAAGCAGGGATGAACTCTTTCTCACCGGATGCACTGATCAGATTCAGTGCTTTTTTGTGAACCTCTTCCTCTTTATCCCTGAGCAGCTCGGCTAAAATCTGATTTACCTTCTCCCCTTTCTTTTTCTCCAGAGCTTTTAAAACTTCGAGCCTGACCCTGGGGTCCGGGCTGTTTTTGAAATCCCACAAAAGGTCAACCGCTTTTTGGCTCTCGATATTCCCTAAGACGAAAAGCGAATTCCTTATCTTATACCAGGATTCATCTGCCAGCAGACCCTGGTCTTTTCCTTTTTTGAAGTCGTCCGCGCTGGCAAAATAAAGCGAAATGGCTTCAACTGAATCTTCTCCCAGGGTGATTAAGACTCTGAGTGCCCACAGGCGAACGTTTCTTTGCTCTACTGTGAAGATCTCCAGAAGTTTCTGGGCAACCTCCCTTCCATCTAAATTTTCTAAGACCTCTTCTAACTCTTTCCCTTTCTGGGCATTGAAATCAGCCATTGCTGGCTTAAGCAGCAGATTCAGATTTTGCTCGGTGGAAATCTCTGTTACAAAATCGTTTTTCAATTTCCCCCGTAGGGGCAGGGTTTCCTTATCCTCAGTGTTCAGATTTATCTTATCTAAAAACCTGTTTAATTCTTCTAAGTTTCCTTTTCTGACTAAATTGGTAAAAAGCAAAGGCAAAAGCTCGAAATATCCCCGATAGAACCGCAAAGACGCCAGGGTGTCCTCCGGCATCCCCAGCAATTTATCCTTTATATATACGAAATCCTCTTCCCTTTCTTCGGAGATGGAAAGCTCGATCATTTTTTTCAAAACCGCAACCGAATCCTGCCTGAGCGAGTCATCTTTGGAATCCAGCTTCTCTAAAAGGGTATCGATTATCTTCTTTTTCAGCTTATCGTCTGGCGAATATAGGATACCTTTTATTTTCTCCTCCAGATTTTTCTTCTCTATCCTGTTTTTCTCCAGCTCCTCCAGGAACTGCAGGGCGGAGAAGGCAATCTCCTCTTTTTTCTGATACGATTCATTGATCAGCAGGTCGAAATATCTCTCATCGATTATACCGTAACCGGAAAGCAGCTCTTTAAGCTGGGGCAAGAGCTTCCGTTTATCTCTATTCTCCAGAACCTTTTTGACCATCTGAAGAGCTTCATCTGAGCTTTCTTTGTTTTGAGGGATATTCTGAAAACTCTGCTTTAACTGGTAGGTCAAGAGGGTAAGAATCTCATCATCCGTCAGGTTATCGATCTCCGCCTTAAGGTCTTCCAGGCTTTTCTTTAAATCTATGCCTCCCCCAATTCCCTCTCCCCCACCCTCACCCCATCCTCCCCCTTCGGAGCCACTTGAGCCAGAACCCTTGCCTTCATCCTCCTGGCTGGAGGAGAGAGCAGTTTCTTTATATAACATCTGCAGTTTTTCTTTCTGTATGAGTTTTCCTAAAAGGATATCTTTCAAAAGCTCCGGGTGTTCCCTTATCACTCTGGAAAGCTCGCTTTTCAACTGCAGTTTATCCATGAGCTCAGCCTTGACCACCTTCTCATCGTCTGATACTACCTCATAATGCAGTCGGTTTAATTTGAGGTGAGATATTTTATTCTTTTGAAGATAAACTGACAGATCCTCCTCATCTTTTTTCAAGAAGAACTCTAAGAAAGACTTCAACTCCTCTTCACTCAATCCCTGACAAAAGCTGATACTTTTAATCTTCTGTTTTTCCAGAGTGTTCCAGACCTTTTCGGAGATAACATTAGCATCCAAAGTCTCCCCTTCTAAGACTAATTTGTTCTCGACTTTGCCTAAGATGATCTCGGTTTTAGTCTTGAAAAACTCCTGGAACAATTCGGAGGTCTCTTTTAGAACGAGTTTTACCGCAGGATGGTCTGCCGGATAAATGCTTAACCTCTTGATGGTCGAATTTAATTCCTTCAGAAGGGTCAAGTTTGAATGACCCTTAGTCATCTTTGTTTCCATAGGTGCACCTGATATGAACTCTATATCAATTAATCGACACCTTAAGATAACTCTTTATCAATAAAAATAGTACAGGAAAAATCCATTGCCCTTGCAGGATGTTTAATATGTGACCGTCGGGTCCCCTGACCCGACGGGAATTTAATTTAGCTCTTCGTTGGTGTCCCCACCAACGAAGAAAATGTCGTACAGGTTGACGACAGACTAAAATAGCAGTAGATCAGGAGTCCTGCGCTCCTGATCTGCACTTCCAAGAGAAAAAAAACAGTAAAGCTAAAGCTTTACACTCCAATGTAAGTAAAAAGTAGGTCAGGAGTCTTAGGCTCCTGACTCCACTGTTGATCTGCTACCTATATTAATTTCATCCACAAACAAGTTTGTGGATGCCACCCAATGGTATTATTCTTGCTCCCGCTGGATGTTATCATCCAGCGGAAACAGAGGCGAATGACAACATCCGCCCTGCGCGGATTAAAACGATGGCATCTAACATTGAAACTGGTAGACCCACATTGCCCTCAATGTGGGTCGAGGTCTATAGGGGCGAACCTGCGTGTTCGCCCTCTATATGTCCGTCGGATCCCCCGACCCGACGGAATTAATGTTTCGCTTGCTATTCCCAGCCGCTGAAAGGCGGATACTTATCCACCATACAGAGCCAGTAAGCCTGGACCCTGTTAATGTACCTCTGGTACCTGACGATATAGTCGAATGAATTTTTGGGGTAATTGCCGGTAAAAATGATCACTATTCCGGCATAGATGATTACAAAGAATGCCACTATACCGTATAGCCCCATAAAAATCCCGTGGGGAATCCCGATGTAAAGCCATCCAAAAAAGAGACGCGCCAGAACCAGCCAGGGATTGGATTTCTCTGGATAGGGCACATCATACTTGACCGGATACTCGGACATCTTCACCCTCCTGTTTAAAGGTTTTTTATAGATCTCGGCTATTTGATTTTGTAGATAATCCCCCAGGCGTTTGAATTGTACCTGGATAAGGTATCTGCTATGCTCTTAGACCAGATACGGTCGACATAAGCATGCTTATAGATATTTAGATCCGCAGAGTTTGAGCTTGTGGTCCAGCTTGTGGAGAAATCGTTACCAGTTCCTTTGACGAAAGGAAGCTTCTTCCAGGTTCCTCTCTCATAGATATGCAGATAATAGGTATCACTCGTGTCCTGCGCCTGGATAGTGAATCTAACCAGAGTCGATTTGCTGAACTGCAAGATTCCTTTCAACTCATAAAGCCCCCCCAGGTTCACAGCGCTATTTACACCTGAGGTATCAATCCTGAGATTGCTGAACCCGGTTGAATAAGGCACAGAATAGACCGGTGCATTTGAAATCTTCATAAGTAACCAGCCCCGGTAAAGGTCGCCTGAATTTCCCCATTGCTCAAAATAAGCCTGGACCCTGGAAAAAGCTTTAAAGTTCTTTTGATATTCTGTTCCGGAGATGAAGGTATGAAAAACTCCTTGAATGCTATCCTCCCAGTTCACATCAGCCGATTTTAACAAATGAAGAGAATCGGGGTTATGAAAGTCTATCCTGATCCAGTAGTTCCTGCCAGTTATCTCCCTGAAAAAGGGGGCTGCTCTTGAGGTGTCAAATGCATCCACTGAGAAGATATCCGGGTGGTAGTTGATATAATCCTTTAACGCATCCACATCCGTATAACTCGGAGATACCGATCTTTTACAGGCAAAAGAAAAGGACAAAATAAAAACGAACCCTGAAAGAAGCAAGAGCTTCAAACTGATTCTAAACATAAATCTCATCCGTCATCTAAGTCCATATAAATATACGCATTTAAACTCTGAAGCCAAATAAAAAAAATACAGAGATCTCATTAAATAGGGAGACAGGGAGAGGTAGAAAAAACGTAGAGACGCATCGAATGCGTCTCTATCAGCTAAAATCTGGATAAACTCCATCTGATTTATGTAACATTCAATCTGGTTAAATTCTTGACTTTTATCTACCTTCAGACTATATTTGAAAAAAATTTAAGCTAATTATATGTTAAAAGATAAGGCAATCGAAGCAATAAAAAGAATACTGGGCAACCAGGCGGTAAAAGCAGAAGGAAGTAAAACCTATGCCCTGCCCGAACAGGCAAGTCAAATACCTGAACTGGTCAAGCTGGCTTCACAGGAAAAATTCAAAATCCTGCCGCTTGGAAATGAGTCCAGGATCGACCTTTCAAAATTTTCAGAGAATGATACCCTTTTTCTGAAAATGAGCCGGCTTTCCCGGATAAAAAAGACCGTGCCGCAGGACCTTTATGCGGTAGTTGAGCCCGGTCTGAATCTAAAGGAGCTGAATTCTCATCTTTCGCCGCATAACCTTTTTTACCCCTTATCTCTGGACAACTCCTCAGAATCTGTAGGAGGTTCTGTAGCTGTCGGACTTTCAGGAAATGCTTCTGGCAAGGAAGTTCACACCAAAGAGCTGGTCCTGGCTTTAGAGATAGTGAACTCCTCAGCAGAGATTCTGAAGACCGGGGCAGAGGTATTCAAGAGCGTTACCGGATACGATACGACCAGACTTCTGGTCGGATCCTGGGGAACTCTGGGAATAATTACTTCTGTCTCTCTGAGAGTATTCCCCCTGAACCGAAAAAAAGAGTTTGAAGATTTGAAATTCTTAAACCCCTCCTTCCCTCAAAGAAAAGAAGGAAACAATTCCAAAGTCAGTCTCAATCGTAGAATAAAAAAATTGTTAGACCCGGATGGAGTTTTTGTTGATTTATTTTAAGAGAGGAAAATATGAACCAGAAAGCTTTTGAAGAAATCATCCTCTTCGCTATAAGAAAAGAGGTGGAAGCTGCTACCCTGTATGGAACTTACGCTAACTTAGCCAGCACTGAAGGCGCAAGGCAGATGTTCAAAGATCTTCAGGCTGAAGAGCAGAAGCACAGAAAAATTTTAGAAAATCTGAAAAAAGAGGATGTCACCCGTTACCGCTTGAAAAAGGTGCCAGACCTGAAAATAGGTGACTATATTCAGGATGAAGACTATTATCCGGAGATGAGTTATCAGGAAGCTCTGCTTCTGGCGATCAAACGGGAGGAGAATTCTGTCAGATTATACCAGGATTTATCCAGAGGAGCAGAAGAGCCGGAGCTGAAGAAGATGTTTCTGGTTTTATCCCAGGAGGAATCAAAGCATAAACTTAAACTGGAGACCGAATACGACCAGAGAGTGTTGACTGAGAATTAAACTTATGCCAGAGAAAAAAGATATAATCTTAAACATCTTGATAAATGCTATTCAGAGGGAGATAAGCGCCTATGATTTTTACTATAAATCCAGTGAAAGCTCCCCATTTCCTGAGACCAAATCTCTTCTTCTACAATTGGCACGGGAGGAGAAAAAACATCGCGACATCTTGACCCAGGAATACCGGACCGTCAAGCGGATGCTTCAGAAAGGGGAATCCGGAAGGGTCTATCTGAAAAAAGAAGAGGTCTCCTATTTTATCCCGGATGAGATTCCTTACAGAAAGGTAAGATCCATCCCGGAGGTAGATCTCTCCAGCGTTTCCTTACCCTCGGAGTTCCTGGGAGGAGATTACTTTGAGACCCTGATTACACCTGATCCAGGGAAAAGCATAAATCACCTGTCCTTTTTGCTTTATGACATAATGGGGCATGGACTGGAGCAGACTACTCTTAAAGCAAAAATCAGAGATAAATTTGAGAACTTGAGAGATATCTGGTCTAAAGACCAGTCTATCCTCTCCCCTGCTGCCATGCTTTCCCGTCTTGGAAAAGAGATCTGGAAGGACTGTCAGGACGTCGAAAGTTTCGTGGAGCTTTTTTACGCAATTTATAATCCTGAGGAGAAGAAGATAACTTATGCTTCAGCCGGTCATCCACCTCCCATCCTCATCACCAGCCAGGGCAAGGAAGTAAAGGTCCTGACCGATACTGACCTGGTAATGGGATTGGTCCAGTCTAAGGAATATCGAGACAGTTTTATGACTGTTGAACCAGGTGACGTTCTGATCTTGTATACCGATGGGGTAGTGGAGCCTTTTAATCCTGAGGAAGAGTTCTATGAGGAGAAGAGGCTTATAAAAACTGCCCAGGAAAATTTCCAGCTTAAACCTGACCAGATCGTCCAGAAAGTCTTGGAGTCCATTAAGGAGTTCACCCGGAATAAACCTTTGACAGATGAGCTGAATCTGGTCGTTGCCAGAATAAAATAGAAACTGAAGAAAGGCAGGCAGGATGAAAAAGAAAGAGAAGAAGAATTTTACTGAAGCATCTGAAAAGCTACCGGTGGATATCAAAGCCTTAGATGCTTTAGGAATTGCCATTTACAATGAGCAGTCAGCTTTTGACTTCTATAAGAATTTGAGCGAGACCATCCAGAACCCGAGCGGACAGGAAAGATTTAGGTTTTTATCCCTGGAGGAGAAAAGACACCGGGCGCTATTGGAGGAAAGATACCTTAAGGAATCAGGTGGTCAGAGTTTCATCTTTGACCCTCAGAAAGTCAAAAAAATCAAGCTAACAATTAGCGACCAGGCATCAGCCAAAGAGGCTCTGCATCTTGCCTTAGAGGCAGAAAGAGAAGCCTATAATTCATATATGAGAGCCGCATCCCAGGCCAGGGACCTGCAGGGGAAAAAGATGTTCGAATCCCTGGCTTCGGAGGAGGATAAGCATTATCAGATATTGATGTCCGAGCTGCAGATGATCGAAGGCGGGTTTTACTGGTTCAGCCTGGACACCTCAGGCTTTATGGAGGATTGATTCTTGTAGTCGTTTGATTTATCGAGCAGTAGCGGAAGGCCGTCAAGGTCTTGAGACTTTAGCCTTCCATCTTAAATCGTAGTTGTCCGATTTATCAGGCAAAAGATAGAAATAAGCCCTATGAATTGGGCAACTACAAATACAGGAACTAGTAGTTGCTCGATTTATCGAGCGAGATTTCAGAAGGTAGGTCGGGTTGCGCAAGCTACCCGACAAACCCAATCTGTCGGGCAGTCTTCGACAGCCCGACCTACGAAAAATAGAGGAACAGATGGACAAATGGCAATGTATAATCTGCGGATATATTTACGACCCGGCAGTGGGTGACCCGGATAACGGCATTAGCCCCGGCACGTCATTTGAGCAGTTGCCGGATGAATGGCTCTGTCCTGAATGTGGGGCAGAAAAAGACCAGTTCGAGAAACTGACCGGAGAAGTCTGATCAGGCTTTTTGCTTGAAACCAATCCCTGTGATTCCATAGAAAATCATTATTCATGGCTCTACCAAACATAAAACTTAACAGGAGGATCAATTAATGAGTGCTAAAGCAACCGGGGTTTTGAACAAGAGGTTGAGTGGTGACGGATACGAAAAGCTCCTGAAGATAAATAATCCTGAGCTTTTTGAATTTATTGAGAAGTATGTTGAATTATGTAATCCGGATAAGGTTTTTGTATGCGCGGATACTCCAGCCGATATTAATTACATCCGGGAAACCGCTCTAAAGAATGGGGAGGAAAACAAACTGGCAATGAAAGGTCACACGATTCACTTTGATAACTATTATGACCAGGGAAGGGACAAAAAGAACACCGGGATTTTAGTTCCTAAAGGGGTCAATCTGGGCGAGGCAATTGAAACTCGTGACCGCGATGCCGGGTTAAAAGATATCAATGAAGTTCTCAAAGGGATTATGAGAGGAAAGGAGCTTTACATCCTTTTCTTCTGCCTGGGACCGACCAATTCCGAATTCTCTCTTCCGGCAGTTCAGTTGACCGATTCTGCTTATGTAGCTCACAGTGAATCCCTGCTTTACAGACCAGGCTATGCTGAATTTGTCAGGCAGGGTGCAAAGGCTCGCTTCTTTAAGTTCGTTCATTCGCAGGGCGAATTAGATGAAAGGAAAACTTGCAAGAACCTTGATAAGCGTAGGATATTCATTGACTTAGAGGACAACCTCGTTTTCAGCACCAACACCCAGTATGGTGGCAATACCATCGGTTTAAAAAAACTGGCAATGAGACTGGCAATTAATAAAGGCTCAAAAGAAGGCTGGCTGACTGAGCATATGTTAGTTATGGGTGTTCATGGTCCAAAAAAGCGGGTGACCTATTTCTTGGGTGCCTTCCCTTCACTTTGCGGAAAGACCTCCACAGCTATGCTGGAAGGAGAAACCATTGTAGGAGACGACATCGCTTATCTCAGGAAAAAAGATGGCGAAGTCCGGGCAGTGAACGTGGAAAAAGGGATGTTCGGAATCATCATGGGAGTGAACTCCAAAGATGACCCCAGTCAATGGAAGGCTCTAAACAATCCGGGAGAGGTTATCTTCTCCAATGTTCTGGTTACTCCAGAAAAGGGTTTGCACTGGATCGGCAAAGATGGAGAGGTTCCGCCCAAAGGTCACAATCATTCAGGCGAATGGTGGACCGGTAAAAAGGATGCAGAGGGCAAAGAGATAAAATGCTCTCACCCGAATGCGCGCTTCACACTATCTCTGGATACTCTGGACAATCTTGACCCCAAGCTCAACGACCCGAAAGGTGTTGCTGTAGGCGGAATTGTGTACGGGGGAAGAGACTCTGACACCTACGTGCCGGTCGAAGAGTCTTTTGACTGGCAGCACGGCATAATCACCAGAGGTGCTTCTTTAGAATCAGAAACAACTGCCGCTACCCTGGGAAAAGAAGGCGTCAGGACATTTAATCCGATGTCCAATCTCGATTTTTTATCTGTGCCGGTTGGCAAATATATTCAGAGCAATCTCGACTTTGCCAAAGGCTTGAAAAAAGCACCCCTTATTTTTTCAGTCAACTATTTTTTGAAGGATAAGGACGGAAACTTCCTGAACGAGAAAACCGATAAAAGAGTCTGGTACAAATGGATGGAACTGAGATCGCATAACGAAGTATCAGCCATAAAGACCCCGACCGGACTTGTACCGAAATATGACGACCTGAAGAGGCTGTTCAAGGAAGTGCTCAAAAAAGACTATTCCAGAGAAGCCTATGACAAGCAGTTCACGCTCAGGGTCCCGGAAAACCTGGCGAAAATCGACCGGATAAATAAAATCTACGAGAACAAAGCACAGATTCCCGATACACCGGAAGTACTGTTCAGAGTTCTGGAAGAGCAAAAAGTCAGGCTAAACCAGGCAAAAGAAAAGTTCGGAGACTACATAACCCCGGACAAGTTTTTGTCCTAATGTTTAGTCGTAGGGGCGTATTGCAATACGCCCTACAAAACCCGTAGAGACGCATCGCCATGCGTCTCTATTTTTTTTGCTCCTGGCGGACGTTTTATTTCGCGTGTAGCGGATGGCTTTAGTGTATTATCAAGCTACATCGGTAACATAAGTATCAACTGACATGGGTAACACCTCAAGGCATGTTATATTACTGGTCACAAGCCAGGAGGTGAACATGCCGTGGGATCAAAGGGGCATAGTTGAACAGAGGTGG